>NZ_CALHHX010000138.1 GCF_938030685.1 uncultured Campylobacter sp.
CGTTCCGGATTAGCTCAGCGGTAGAGTAGGCGGCTGTTAACCGCTTGGTCGCTGGTTCGAATCCAGCATCCGGAGCCACCTAAATTCTTTAATCCTTAATTAGTAAAATATAAAGTCCCGGAGTAAAATGCTTTTTATCTATGACATTCTGCTAAAAATAAATTATCTAAGACGCAAGCTGTATTAAAAACTCGTTTGCGCTGCAAAAATGATATAAAATTCACATACAAAACATATATTTACATTAATGTGGACATAAATCCGTCCTCTTCACATAGTAAAATACCTCCAAATAAACAAGGAGGCACTAATGAAAAACAGAAATTTATTCGTAGATAGCGAGATATATGACCTTGCCAATCTTTGGATACTCAGAGCGATATTTTGTGCTGGAGGGCAAAGAGAATTTCTAAAATCCAAATATGGCAACCTTTTGGAATTTTTAGAGATTAATTCGGACGAGCCAACCCAGCAAGATATTAAAATCCTAAAAGATAAGCTTGCCGTTCTTGAGAAAAGCAAAATTTCATGCGAGTTAAAAGAGCTCGAATATAATTTAAATTTGCTTCAAGCAAATTTAGGTTTAAACGATACCGAAAAGGCTATTTTGAGGTTCGTCGCGATTATGTTTAATTACGAAATCGTTTCGGATGCTTGCGAGCTGACAGAGAATTTAAACGATAGACAGGCTGCAAAAGCCATATCACAGATATTAAATTTAAGCTTTATTGACGTGCAAAAAGCTTTTAAAAAAGATGGAATTTTTGCTAAAACTTCACTTATAAAATTAGATATCTACGGACGCAATTTAAGATCAAAAGTTGACGTGATAAATAACGACTTCATAGGCGCTTTATTTGTTAAATGCGAAAGCATAGACGAAATTTTCGCAAGCACCATAAAACCTTGTAGCAATACAAATTTAACTCTTAAGAATTATGCTCATATTAAAGATGATGCGCAAATTTTAATCTCTTTTTTAAAAAATGCTATCCGCAAAAGACAAAAAGGTGTAAACGTACTTTTATACGGCCCTGCAGGTACAGGCAAGACCGAGCTTAGCAAGGTTTTAGCAAAAGAATTAAATTTAAAGCTTTATGAGGTTGCTTATGGAGACGAAAGCGGATACGATAATGAAGCCCAAAGAATAAAATCTTATTGCCTCGCGCAAAATATCTTGCAAGCAGGTTCAAATTTGCTGATGTATGATGAGGCTGAGGATGTATTTAACATAAATAACGATGAGAAAAGGCAATACGGCAAAGCCTTTATAAATAGAGCTCTTGAAACCAATGAAGTACCTACTATTTGGATTACGAATAATATTTATAGCATGGACGAGGCCGTCATTAGACGTTTTAATCTAGCCATAAAGCTTGGAGTGCCTAATAAAAACGTAAGAGCGAGGATCATCAAAGAATATAGCGCAAATTTGATAGATAATAAGCTAATCAATAAACTTGCAAAAAATAAATTTATTGCGCCCGCAATCGTTAGCAATGCAAGCTTAGTCGTTTCGAGCTTAAGTCTAAGAGATAAAAATAAGGCTTTTGAGCGCGTGATAAGCAACTCTTTAAAAGCACAAGGCTACGGCGCGCTAGAAAAGGACAAGAAAAAAGATAGATTAAAAGATGATCTACCTAGTAGCTATGATCCAAATTTCGTAAACTCAAGCTGCGACCTAAACGAGCTAATGCAAGGTATAAAAGAGAGCAAAAGCGCTAGGATTTGCCTTTACGGAGTACCAGGAACCGGAAAGAGCGCATACGCTAAATTTATCGCTAAAAACCTAAGAAGGCCTATTATCATCAAAAAAGGAAGTGAGCTTTTATCTATGTGGGTCGGCGGAACCGAGAAAAATATAGCCGAGGCTTTTAAAGAGGCTGGTAGCAAAAAAGCAGTGCTCGTATTTGATGAAGTCGATAGCTTTTTACAAGATAGAAGCCTAGCTGCTAGAAGCTGGGAGGTAACTCAAGTAAATGAGATGCTAGTGCAGATGGAGAGCTTTAGCGGCATCTTTATCGCTACGACGAATTTGATCGATAATCTCGATAAAGCAAGTCTTAGAAGATTTGATTTAAAGCTTGAGTTCGGATATTTATTGCCAAATCAAGCATTAAATTTGTTCAAAAAAGAGTGCGCATCACTAAGGATAAAATTTGACGAAAACGTAGCTGCAAGAATTTCGGATTTAAGCTTTTTGGCGCCAGGAGATTTTGCGAGTGTGCGAAGACAGGCTAAATTTAAAAGGGTTAAAAACAGCGATGATTTTTATGAGAGATTGGAACAGGAAGTGGCTTTAAAAAATGAAAAGAAAGTAAAAAGGATAGGGTTTTAGCAACACAACTAGCGAAGTTAAAATGGTATCATTTTTATTTAAAGGATAAAAATTTTAGGCTTTTTATAGCAAAATTTTAAAAGATTTAAGGAGAAATACTATGACAAATGACGACAATGAGCAGAATAATTACATTTTAAGTGCAGATGACATACTAAGTAGCGCAAATTATCAAATCCCATACTACCAACGCCCATATGTATGGAGTGAGGATTTGGCTTTAGGACTGCTTTCAAGCATTAAAAGATCGTTTAAGAATGGAAGCTCTAATGAAATTTTACTAGGGCACATAATTTTGCATAAGGAAGCACATGAAAACAAAGAATCAATTAACAATATAGTCGATGGGCAGCAACGTATAACTACGCTAGCTCTTATTTTAAAAGCCCTGGGTGATAATGAAGTGCCTTTTTTAGATAATAAAATAAATTTCTTATCGCATAAGGCTTTGAAAAGAAATTTCGATCTCTTGAAAGCGGAGTGCGACAATATCAAAGACAAAGAAAAATTTATAAGTTACATAAAGAATAGAGTCGAATTTACATATATAAAGACAGGAAATTTAGACGAAGCATTTTTATACTTTGATACGCACAATACCAGTGGTAGAGCTCTTAGCGAAACGGACTTACTCAAAAACCACCACCTAATGTTTATGGATGAGACAAAATCAAAGCAGCTAATGCTTCAATACGCTAAAAAATGGAATGAGTATTCTTTATACGGCATTAATACATCTTGGTTTTTGAGAGAAAATTTGATATTCCGCACATTAAGAAGCGCACTATATATAAGACGAACTAAAACTGACGCTTTTAATCCGTATAGAACTTTTGGTTATTATGGTGCAGATGAAGAGTGGTATAAGTTTAATTATTCTATTTTTGAGGAATTTAAAAACCACTTTGATGAGAAAATCAAAATTTACAAAAGCAATATATCGCTCACGGATGATATTCTTGGAGGGGCGAGCTTTTTTGAATATGTTTTTAAGTATTGCGATATTTTAAAATACATTGAAAGTAATTTCATATATTTTCATGAATATTTTACGGGATGTAGTTATCTAAATCATGCTTGCCACGTAGTTTTGCTATTTATTGCCGACAAGTTTAGTATCGAGGCATTAGACGAGGTTGCGAATTTAGTGTTTTTAAATATATTTGGCGTCGCCTGCGGATATGATAGAATTTCTGGTGATAGTCCGCGGATAATAGTTCAACGGCTTTTGCAACTTACTGATACCTCAAGCACATTGGAAACGCTGAAAGTAAAAATAGAAAAAGAGCTAAAAACTAATGCAGAAATATCGAAGATTTTGCCCAAAAATCGAGAAAAGCATTATAATAGGATAAAGGACAAGACAAAGTACACCAGGGACTACATGGCCGATAATTCTTTTAATATTATAAATTTTGAAGGAGAAGAAGATGGAAGAAGCAAAAGCAAATAATCGTACTATACACAGCATAAAGAGTTATGAATTTGAAATACCTTTTTACCAAAGGGCGTATTCTTGGAGAAAGCAGGATATTGAAAAACTAATAAGCGATATAAACGGCAAAGAAGGGCACTATCTCGGCAATATCGTAGTTAAGAAGAATGATGATAAATTTATCGTTATAGACGGGCAGCAAAGACTTACTACTATTTATATTATTTTTATGGCTTTAGGAGTAAAAGAAAAACCGTTTGAACTAAGCTATGAAATAGATAGTAGCGATGGCGAAAAACTAAAAAACTTTAACGTAAATGAACGCAAATATGTAAATAGACAAATTTTAGATGCCATCCTTTTTGCTAGCAACAATGAAATTTTGTGTAAAGATAGTTTCGAAAAGAATATAAATTCGGCTATTTTTACGATGACTATTATCCCAAAAAATGTCAAAGCTACTGAGTATTTTGAACTAGTTAACACAAAAAGCATTCAGCTTGAAAATCATCAAGCTTTAAAGGCTAGATTTTTAAGTAATATTAAAGATAACTATGCAGACGTAGCAAGAAAATGGGATATGATCTCAAATATGGACGAAAAGTACAAAGATCAAATTTTAGAAAGCAATCAAGCAGATTTGCCTATCGAACCAAAAACAATAAGAGAGCTTTTGGAATCAGATTTTAATGGCAAAGAAGAAAAACAAACCGAAACGAATTCTGATGCAAAAAGCCTAGTAAAATTCCCAGTATTTTTACTTCTAGTTTTGAAGGTGTTTGTTGCCAAAAACGGCTTGAATGTGGATTCTGAGAATAAGGTGGACCCTAAGAATAAGATTATCATAGACAAAGATAAACTTTTGGGGGAATTTGAAAAAGTTTTTAGAGAAAAGACAAATTTGCACTATGAGTTTATTGCTTTTTTAGAAAGTATGCGTAAAAAATTTGATGAATTCGTCTATAGAGATGACGAGATGAAAAACAAAATATTGCTAAATTTGCAAAGATTATTTTACTATACTAGCGAATACGACAAGCCTGAATTTATCGCCGCACTTTTGGCTTTCTTAGACAAAAACTCACTAGATGCTTGTAATGATAAAAATGCACAAAAGGTTATTGAATTTCTCGAGCAATTGGATAACGAGCTGGCAAAGAGCGCTTTAAAAAAGAATGAATCTCGTAAAATAGTAGAAACTATAAATGACGTTATAGGAAAAATTTATAAAGGCGAAAGTCTGGAAACGCCAGTACTTGAAAAAATCGACTCTAAATTTTTAGATACTGGAACAGCAGTACCGCACTATTGGTTCTATAGGCTAGAATACCTACTTTGGCGAGATTTTAATAATTTAAGTGTTTGTAATATTTGCTCAGATGATATAAAAAAAGCATTTCCTAAATTTAATAGAGATGAATACCTAATCAAACCCCAAGACACGGTAGAGCATATGTGGGCAACAAATTTGCAAGAAAATAATAAAGCACTAGATGATTTTGGGAATTTGGCCCTAATAAGAAAGGATTTTAATTCTAGTTTAAGCGATTATGATTTTGGTGAGAAGTTAAAAATGATAAAGGAAAGCCCAAGCTCAAGTATAAAAATGCTAATATTTTACGCATCGCAAAAGGGATACGATAAGGATATGATCGGTAGACTCGGCTATGAAATGAAGAAAATTCTTTTTCAAGGCATATAAATGACTCTCTCCAAATCCCTCTACATCCGCGGTCTTCAGTGTGAAAAGAGCTTGTGGCTTAAAAAGAAAAAGCCTGAAGTTTTGCAAGCTCCAGATGATAGCGCGCAGGCGGTATTTGATACCGGCACCTCGGTAGGCGAGCTAGCCTGTGAGCTATTTAGCGGCGGCGAGAGGATAAAGTACACCGGCGACTTTGGCTCGCAAATGGCAAAAACAAAAGAGCTTATCGAGCACGACGCAAAAGTAATCTACGAGGCCACTTTTTGCTTTGACGGCATCCTTGTGATGGTTGATATCCTTCGCATAGGCGTGGATGGGCTTATCATCAACGAAGTAAAGAGCTCAACCTCGGTAAAAGATGTCTATATCGATGATGCAAGCATCCAGTACTACGTCATTAGCTCGCTTGGCTACAAGGTAAGCGGCGTAAATATCATCCACATAGATAGCAGCTACGTAAGAGGCGAGAAGCTTGAGCTTGAAAAGCTATTTTGCGTGCAGGACGTAACTGAGCAAGTAAAGCAAAAGCAGCGAGATATCCCTCAAATTTTAAATAAATTTGAAGAAATTTTAAGCCAAAATGATGAGCCAAGCATTGATATCGGTCCTCATTGCACAAGTCCTTATCCCTGCGACGCTCGGGAGTACTGCTGGCATAAGCAGCGAGCTATCCCGGAGTATAGTGTATTTGACATCTCTCGTCTAAGAAGCGGTAAAAAATTTGAGCTTTATAAAAGTGGCGTGGTTAAATTTAACGATATAAAAGATCTAAGTAAATTTAACGCCTCTCAGCAAATCCAAATAAAATCAGAAATCTCGCAAGAACAAATCATAGACAAAGATGCAATAAAAGAGTTTTTGGATACGCTCCGCTACCCGCTCTACCACCTTGACTTTGAGACATTTCAGCAGGCAGTGCCGCAGTTTGTAGGGCTTAGGCCTTACGAGCAGATACCTTTTCAGTTTTCAATCCACAAAGATGACGGCAAGGGAAATTTAGAGCATTTCGAGTTTTTAGCTGAGGCTGACGTCGATCCTAGATACGAGTTAGCATTAAATTTAATCAAATTTATCCCGCAGGACGCCTGCGTGCTAGCCTACAACATGAGCTTTGAAAAAGGAGTGATAAGACGTCTGGCCGAAGCTTATCCGCAAATCTCAAATGAGCTTATGGCTATCCACGACAATATAAAAGACCTCATGGCACCCTTTGCAAGCAAAAGCTACTACCATCCGAAAATGAAAGGTAGCTACTCCATAAAATACGTCCTGCCGGCACTTGTGCCGGAATTAGAATTGGCGTATAAGGATTTAAATTTAATCCATCACGGAGGCGAAGCTATGCAAGCATACGCCGCTATGACTTTTATGAAAGAAACAGAGCGCGAAGCTTATAAGCAGGCTCTGCTAGAATATTGTAAGCTCGATACGCTAGCAATGGTTAAAATTTTAGAAAAACTTTATGAGGCTGTACACTAAGACAAAAAATGCCTAGTTTGTCTGCTATAATGCTTTAAAATTTTAAAGGAGGAGATATGGATATAGAGAAATTTGAATCTATGCTAAAGCAAATCAAAGTCTTAAGCGATAAGCTAGAAGTGAAAAAGCTGCGCGGCAATAATGACTACAATCTATTTTTGGCGCTTTTTGACGCTAGCGACGAAGTGAGGTTGCACTCGCGCTTTATCTGCTCGCTACTCGATCCGAACTCGCCGCATTATCAAAAAGAGTTATTTTTGGAGCTTTTTATAAAAGCATGCGGGCTAGAGGATTTTGGGCTAAATTCGCAAATCGCAAAAGTCTATAAAGAATACGAGAATATCGATATCTACATAACTGACGGCACGAAGCATATTATTTTAGAAAATAAAATTTATGCCGGCGATCAAGAGGCTCAGATTAAAAGATATATAAAAACTATCCAACAAGAAAACGGCAATGAAGCTGAAATTTACGTGCTGTTTTTATCACCGCAAGGGCGCGAGCCTACCGGCTATAGCCTAGACGGACTAAAAATCAAAGACGGCAGAATTTCAAACGAAAAGGGCGATAAAATCGCTAAATTTAAGGCGATTTCATACGATAAAGAGATAACTGCGTGGCTTGATCTATGCCTTGAAGAAACGGGAAATTTAACCAATTTGTCCGCTGTGATATCGCAATACAAAAATGTCATCGAAAAAATTTATGGAAAATATAAAGGAGTGCAGATGGATGCAAATGAAATTAGTAAGATAATTTTAGAAAAAGAAAACTATAAAATGGTTTGTGAAATAGTAGAAAATGCTTTTGAAAAAGCCAGGATAAAAGCCTTGGTTAGCTTTTTGTTAAAGGCGAGAGGGATTATACTGGATAAATTAAAAGGAGATTGGGATATCAACGAGATAAGAGTAGAGCAGGCGGATTTCAAGAAAAGATATTTTAAACCTATTAAAATTTACAAAAAGAGTTGGAAACGAAGAGCAACGATGATATGTTTTTCGGTATAGAGTTTCAAGAACTGAATTTTATAGGAGCATGGGCTGGGTTTAGATGGGTTATAGAAGAAGAAAACATTAGCGCCCTAAAACAGCATATCGCCAAATATAACCCTGAAGGATATAACAAGTGGTGGGCTACGGGTCGATATTTAAGTATCGGTAAAGGTGATTTCGTAAAAGCTATGATTCTCGATGACTATTCGGCAGAAAAATTTGCAGATGAAATGGTACAGATGGTAATCAAATTTGAAGATATGACAGATGAAATAAACCATCTAAAGCAACAAAAAGTGATATAAATTTTAAATGTACTAAAATGGAAGCCATCATGCAATCAACAATCCTTCGCGCAAAAGAGATCGTCGAAAACGCCGATGCCGTCATCATAACCGCAGGAGCAGGCATGGGCGTAGATAGCGGACTGCCTGATTTTAGAGGCGATCTTGGCTTTTGGAAAGCCTATCCGCCTTTAAAGGATAAAAATTTAAGCTTTACGGAAATGGCAAATCCGCAGTGGTTTTTTAGCAGCCCTGAGCTAGCCTGGGCATTTTACGGACACAGGCTAAAGCTCTATAACGCAACCCAGCCTCACGAGGGTTTTGCGCTACTAAAAGACCTTTGCGAAACAAAAGCCGGCAACTACTTTATCTACACTTCAAACGTCGACGGACACTTTGAAAAAGCCGGCTTTGACAAGGATAAAATTTACGAGATCCATGGCTCCATACATCACGCGCAGTGTATCCACAACGATGGCGGAAACATCTGGAATATGGACGAAAATAGCGCCCTAGTAGACGAGGAGAAATTTATCGCTACAAAGATGCCCGTGTGCCCTGAGTGCGGATGCGTAAGCCGCCCAAATATCCTTATGTTTTACGATCACGAATTTAACCATAAAAGGGCTTGGACGCAACGTAAAAAGTACGATGCGTGGCTTAGTCACAATATGAACTCTAAAATAGTCATAATCGAGATCGGCGTGGGGCTTGTGGTGCCTACGATTAGGATTTATGGAGAAAGGATGGCAAAAAGATTTAAGCGCGGCGCTCATCTAATCCGCATAAACCCGCTAGATACTCACGTAAGCGCATATAGAGGCATGGCGATAAAGGCAGGCGGACTTGAAGGATTAAGAGCAATCCTTAGCTGATATTATCCCTTCATTTTTAGATAAAATAATATAAAAGGAGCCTGGATGCAAAAACCGCAAAAAATAATCCCGCAACCCGGTAGTAGCAAATACGAACGCATAAACGAAATAGCCACCTTAATTAGCAGAAAACCCCATTCCATCTCCGAGCTCGCGGAAAAATTTGGAGTTTGCACCAAAACTATCCAAAGAGACCTTTACGAGGTACTAGCGAAAAATGGAGCTGTAAGAAACGGCAGGATGTGGAGCATAGATAAAACTAAAATCAAAGATGGCTTAGATCAGGAGGAACGCACCGTCATAAATATCCTCGACAACATCTCAAAAACCATGGGCGCAAATTTCTACTCAAAGGCTCACGTTTTACTAGAACAGATCACAAACCGGCTAAATCATCCGATTTTAACCAATATAAGCAGCGAAAAATTAAGTGAAGATGACTTTATAAATTTCGAACTGCTTGAAAACGCTATCAAAGAGAGAAGCTTGGTGCAGTGCGAATACGCCGGTTTTAAATTTAAGATAAAGCCGCTAAAACTAGCGATGTTTGACGGATTTTGGTATTTGCTATTTTTAGATACGAATAAAAACGATACCTTCAAGAAATTCCACTTAAAAAGCATCACAAATATTAGAATTCTTGAGGAGAAATTTAAATTAGACGCCAAAATAGAGGAGAGGATTAAAAATATAAACTCCGCCTGGGCAACGCTAGATAAGCCAAATACCGCTAGACTGCTTTTATCTCCGCAGATAAAGAAATATTTCGAGAGAAAACCCTACGCTAAGCAGAGCATAACAGGACTTGATGCCGATGGCTCGGTCGTAATCGATATAGAATTTACTAATTTAATGGAGATAAAGCCGCTTATTTACTACTTCATTCCGTTTATCAAAGTACTAGAACCAAAGGAGTTAGCCGATACGATAAAAGATGAGATAGAAAGGTATTTAGAAGAGATAAAATGAAAATTTCATATGAAATAAAGATAAAATTTGGCGATTTATCGGACGCACAAGCGGATTATCTGATAAATCCTTCAAATACGGCGATGCTGCTTGGCGGCGGTGTGTCTATGGCTTTTAAGAGGCATTGCGGTGAGGTGCTAGAAGAATACATGCAAGAACAGCTAAAAATAAGAGAGATAAGGCAAGGTGACGTCGTCAAAACCGCCTCAAATCACGCAAACTTTCCATTCGTATTACATGCAGCCATTATGAATTACACCGATAGATCAAAGCCTAAAAAGCCGAGCTTAGATATTATCACGCAAATTTTAAATAATTTACAAGAAATAATCTTACAAGATCAAAGCAAATATATAAAAATAGCTATGCCTCTGATGGGATGCGGAGCGGGTGGACTAGATAAGCGCGAGGTGATCAGCGAATACAAATGCTTTTTCAAACAAAATTTAGACGCAGAAAAAGAATGCGAAGTAGAAATTTACGGATTTAGTGAAAGTGATTTTAAATTATTGAAAGAAATTATGACAAAAAGCTAAATTTGCTTGCTTGGCTGCAGATATAAGGCGTGCTACCGATATGCGAGTAGAGCCGCGAAATACAATTAGTTTATCGCGCTAAATTATATTTTATAGAATTCAGCTGCTAAAATTTTATAAATTTAACTCAAATTTCTAAAATATTAAGCTTCAGACTTGAATTATAAATCGTGCAATCGCCGATTTTATCAATATCTAAAAGCGGATTATGCACGTGTCCGCAAAGGATTATTTTTGCTTTTAAAAGTCCGTGCTTTAGCACTCGAAAAAGCTCTTTATCACCAAAATCTCTGCCGCGCTCTATGGACGTTTGCGTATGTGTAGGCGGAATATGCGTAAGTAGCACGTCGCACTCTGCAAAATCCAAAATATCCGCGCAGAGATAAGGGGCGCAGCCAAATTTAATACCCTCAAGCGTCTTAATATCGCCATCCGCATAAATATTAGACGCTCGTATCCAAGAAACGTCGCCAGACTCACTCACGTCATGATTTCCGCTACATACAAAGATAGGCTTTTTAAAATTTTCTAACCACCGCTTTACCCACGCTTTTTGTCCTATGATATCTTTTTGGTTTGTGTCTATCAGATCGCCGCTTATGCAACAAATGTCAAATTCTAAGCTTAAAATTCGATCAAATTTAGCTTTATCGAAATGTAGATCGCTCGCATGCAGAATTTTCATTTATCCCTCGCACTAGGAATTTAAATCACTCAAGAATATCGCCCGTCAGCGGCTTTAGCATATTTTTTTATTGCTATATCAATTCCTTGAAATCCTCTGCGCATTATATCTAAATTTAAACATCAATCTTGCCACCATAGTTAGATTTATAAAATTTAAAATTCTCATTTTGTAAATAAATTTGATAAAATTTAGCCATTTATTGATTATAATCAATTTTTTTGCCTAAATAAAATCTTAAAATTACCAACTAAATTTTTTATAAAGGATTTCTATGAGCGACAATCTAGAGATGTTCTGTCATCAGTGCCAAATGAGCGCACCCGAAGGCTGCGGCGCCAAAGGCCAAGACCGTGGTACCTGCGGTAAAACCTCCACGCTGGCGTTACTTCAAGACACTATGGTTTTCGGACTTAAGGGCCTTAGCGCCTACCGCCACCACGCGCACGAGCTCGGCGCCGATACTAGCGCGGTCGATACCGTTATAGGCGACACGCTGTATTTCACGCTGACGAACTCAAATTTTAACTTTGACGAGCATATCGCGCAGCTGATGGCCGTCGGAAGCGCGGGCGTGCAGATGATGGATATCTTAAGCGAGGCACATACCGCAAAATTCGGCGTACCAACCCCGGTTAAAGTTAGCCAAAACAAAGTCGAGGGCAAGGCGATTTTGGTTAGCGGCCACAACCTGCACGCTCTTGAGGCGCTGCTAAAAGCGACCGAAGGCAAGGGCATCAATATCTACACCCACTCCGAGATGCTTCCTGCGCACGGCTATCCGCAGCTTCGCAAGTATCCGCATCTAAAGGGCAACGTCGGCAAGGCGTGGTTCGATCAGACCAAGCTTTTTAACGAATTTAAGGGCGCGATTTTGATGACCACCAACTGCATCGTGCCGCTTCGCTCATCCTGTAGCTACGCAGACCGCTTGTTCGGCTACTCTATCGCTGGCACAGACGGGATCAAACATATCCAAAACGACGATTTTACGCCGCTCATCGAGTGCGCGCTTGCATGCGGCGACGTGAGCATGGATAGCGACGAGAGCTTGGTGACGGGCGGGCATTACAAGACGATTTTGAGCCTCGCGCCACAAATTTTAGACGCGATCAAATCGGGCAAAATCCGCCGCTTTTTCGTCATCGCAGGCTGCGACGCACCTGGCAAAGGACGCGAGTATTACCGCGAGCTAGCGCTTAGCTTGCCGAAGGATTGCGTGATTTTGACCTCCAGCTGTGGCAAATTCCGCTTCAACGACGTGGATTTCGGAACCGTACCCGGCACCGAGCTTCCGCGCTATATCGATCTAGGTCAGTGCAACGACAGCAACGGCGCGGTCAAGATCGCCTTGGCGCTTAGCGATGCTACGGGCATCGCCGTAAACGACCTGCCGGTCTCGATCGTGCTGATGTGGATGGAGCAAAAGGCGGTCATCATCCTGCTTGCGCTGTTTAGCCTGGGCGTTAAGAATATCAACGTGGGCCCTACGGTGCCTGAGTTTTTCAACGA
>NZ_CALHHX010000139.1 GCF_938030685.1 uncultured Campylobacter sp.
GATTTCGTCGCATAAAAAGCTTATTATTGGCGGTTGCGTCAGGGGATGAAAATTTTTATAAAATCAAATTTTTCTATGAAAATTGTACGCTGGAGTCTTGTGCTAAAAATAGCAAAGACGGTGCGGTAGTTAAAATTCCATTAAAAGGAAATGCGATTTTAAATGAATAAAAAGACGATTTTAACTATTTTATCGGGAATAGTCGAAGATGGCGATTATATCTCTTTATGGGAGATCGTTTGGGAATTAAATTCTATTAACGTTCCCAATTCGCTTAAAGTGGCGAAAGAAATTTTATTGTTTTTATACGAGCAAGGTTATATAAGATTGTTTAGTTCAAATTGGGGTTGTGGCACAGAAATGAAAGAGATATGTGATAAATCTGAAATTTTAAATATTTTAAGAGATGATAAAAATTATGAGCCGGTCGGCGTAAATAGTAAATATTTTTGCGTAACTGAAACAGAGCGGGGAAGAGCTTATTATGTAAAACAAGACCAAAATTCTAAAAATAGTTTGGACGGTATAAAATGAGAATAAAAGCGCTCGATCTAAATTTAAGCCCGTATGTCTATTTCTTTAGTGAAGCGGAAGATTTTCGGTTTAAGATTTTTAAAGATTTTCAAGCCGCAAGCGGGAAAAGACCACTGGATTTTTATGAGCTTGAGGCGTTTAGCCTAATGAAAAGCACCGAAGTCTATGAGACCGACTCTATCGCTAGCACATTAATTCATAATTTTAGTTTATGCGATGAGGATGTAAGAGATATTTTAATAATGCTATTTGGGTAGTTTTATCTAAATAATTTCATAGATACCGACATAAAATATAAAACTAGCGCTAATATAAATTCAAATATGAAAAAATTTGAAGAATGGAAAATTTTAAGAGAAAATTTCTTTTATTATTTAGATAAATTTATAGCTCGCTCATACGAGTATCTAAGAAATTATACTCACGCAGACGGCGCCTTTTGGGAGGAGCCAAATCGGTGGTGCCATCATAATATGTATATGTTTATCACAGAATGCGGCAAAAAATATTATGATGAAATTTTAATTCCTAGCCTCTACAATAAATACAAACACATAGAGGTTGATACCGACGAAGAGGGGAATGTAACGAAGTGGTACGGGATATAAAATTTAGGAGAATAAAATGTCAATAAAAGAAAGGTTATTGAGAGAATTATGCTGCCTTGCCTCATTAGAGTGTCAAGAAAAATATATGCTTAACCCTACAAAGGATAAGTATTTGTTGTGCATAGATTTAATAGAAGATTGTGAGAGTGCTTGTAAAATAGCCCTAGCGGAATCAAACAAAATTTATTTCAGTATAGAGGAACGTAAAGCGATAGCCAAAATGCTAGATAAATTTACGGTGTGTGATTCAAAATTTTGGGAGGAAGAGGAAAAGGCTTCTATGACAGACTATGAAGATTTTATATACCACAATAGCACCTTTTGCGGATTGCGCGAGTTAGCCCTAAAAACAATCCAAATTTTTGGTTATGAGCTTGACGACTTCGACTATGACTAAAAGCCTTATAAGGATAAAAAGAATATGTATAAGCAAATAAAAGAGCTGCTAGAAAAGAGCGGTATAGAATTGAGTGAGGGTTTGAAAGAAAGCGAAATAGACAAAATAGAGCAAATTTATGAGTTTAAATTTCCAAAAAGCCTAAGAGATTTTTTATCATATACATTGCCCATTTCGGTAAAATTTTATAATTGGAGAGACTTTAGCGATGAAAATATAAAGGAGATAAAGCAGACCATGAACTACGTCTTTAAGCACTTAAAAAACGATCCTATTGATGAAATTTTTCCAAATGAGGGCTATTGGAATACGCAAAAATGGGGTCCGATGCCCAAAGACCAATCTCGCAAGCGAGCCATTATACTAGAAGCAGCCAAAATCGCGCCTAAGATTATACCTATATATTCTCATAGGTATATGCCGTGTATTAAATTACCGGATCCACCGGTCTTATCTATATACTATACCGACGTCATCTATTATGGGAAAAATTTATATGACTACTTTTTGAGGGAATTTAGCAAAAATCCTCTTGAGCCGGTCGGAAAATGCCCGTATGTGCCTTTTTGGTCTAATTTATACTAAAATTTAATAAAGGCGAGTTTGCGTTAATCTGCGTTTGTTTGATTTTTAGAATTTAAAGAAAATATGCGTTAGCATAGTTAAAGCGAGGAAAAATGATAGAAGTAGTGATTGACTTTGATGAGTTACAAAAAGACAGAAGATATATTGATGAATGGCATGATTATTGCCCTAAAGAAATAGAGCATAAGTTATACTCCTATCTATCTGAAAAGTTAGCCTTGCCGCTGCGTATCGGCCCTGATGCATTCGCGGACTTCTTTTGGTTTCTACGATTTAAAGAATGGAAAGACTACAGCGAGGAAGAATGGGAGCAATATGAAGATAAGGACGAATGGGAAAGCTATAGCGAATACATCGAAGAAAAAGAAGAAAACTCGAGATATGGGTTAAAAAATAAGCAGGGCGTTCGAGACGATTTAAAGCTAATTTTCTTACATTTCAATGCATTTAAGAAAAAATACGGTGATTTGGCTGAGCAGTTACTCGATGTGATACAATTTACGCTCTCGGAAACCGCTAAATACCCAGATCACGATGACTTGCTTGATATTCAAATAGAAATTCGAAGCTAGAAGAGATTATGAAGCGGCGATGAGAAATGAATTTTAAGGAAAGTAGTGAATGAGACATGGCAATTCGATATTTTTAAATTTATTCCGTAATTACGAAGATGAATTTGCCGGAGTCGGTCGGTGCGACTTTGTAATTTATTTGGAAGAGTTGGTTAAGGCTGGAGAATATGGTATAGCGCTGGAAGATTTTTTAGTTCAAATGTATGAATATGATATAAAAATTTCTTCTAACGACTTAACAATTATAAAAAATTTATGCGAAGGCGTGAATATAAGTAGTGATTTATGGTCGGTTCTAAACATTAGAGCGGCGGGCGATTAAAAATATACCGAAAGAGGGTCAATGATAGAGGAATATATAAAAATAATAGAGGATTTTTTGCAAAACAGAATCGACGTATTTGAATTTGAAAAGATATATTGGGATAAATTTATGAATGATAAAAATTTTCCCGACGAATATTATGAGCCGCTTAATAGACTTCTTACTGACATCGATGAATTCGAACCAGACGAAGAGTTGAGGGGTGATGATACGGTAGGCGATTCATTAAGTGAAGAGGATCTAAGGGAGTGCGCGAAAAAGGCTTTAAAACAAATTACGCTTTTAAAATAGTAGTTTTATAAAATGATAATTTTTGCGAGAATTTTAAAAATATATTACGATATAATGCGCGCAAACCCACATCCCAATAAAAGGAAACCTAAATGCGAATTAACGGAAAAGAGATATTTGAGAAAGGCGGTCTTATGTTTAATTTAAGCCGAATGGCTTCTTTGGAATACCAGGATAAGTATCTAGTACATGCCACGGCTAAATATTATGAAGATCCATCTGAAATGGCAGATATTTTATATACTGAATGTAAAAATGCTTTATTGGAGCAATTTGAATTCTGCTTCTTGCCCTATGAAAGAGAGATCTTAAAAGAGCTTGCAGAGCTTATTTATAAATACTTTAAAGATCAAAGCTTGCTAGAAGGAGATACTTACGATTATCTAGTCTATCAGAACAAATCCTGGATAGAGGTTAGAGAGTTGGCCTTAAAGACCTTGCACATTTTTGGCTACGATTTGGACGACTTCGATCTATATTAAGCTCACGAAGCAGCACTTAAATAAAAGGAAACCTAAATGCAAATTGACGGAAAAGAGATATTTAAGAAAGGCGCCCTTATGCGCTACCTAAGTCGAATGGCCTCTTCGGAATATCAGGACAAATATATCGTTTACCCCACAATCAATAAATATGAAGATCCGTCGGAGATGGCAGAACTTTTATATACTGAATGCAAGAACGCTTTATTGGAGCAATTTGAATTTTGCTTCCTGCCATACGAGAGAGATGCACTAAGGGTGCTTGTGGAGCTCATAGATAGATACTTTAAAGATCAAAGCCTGCTAGAAGGCGTATGTGAATATTTGGTCTATCACAATAAATCCTGGGTAGAAGTCAGAGAGCTAGCCTTGAAGACTTTGTATACCTTCGGATATGATTTGGAGGACTTTGACTATGATTAAACCCGTATTAGACCTAGCAGAATGAAATTTATCCTACATATCTTTAATCTGCTGCTATGCCTAAGCGCTTGGGTTCCGCTTGGTTGTATACAGCGAAAATAAAACCGACATGCCGCGCAAACGAATGCTTTCATTTAGGTGACGTATAGTTGCGCTGCATCATAGCACGCCGTAACGATACATCTAACGCCGCTAGGCCGTGCTCTAGCCGCTACGTCGCGATGCGCCCTATCGCTGCGCCTTAAATCCTTACGCCCGAAGCGCCTAGATCATCTTACCGACAAGTTTTTCTTTAAATTCCTTGTAAATTTCAGGCCCCGCGTGTTTGTATTCGCTCGTCAGCTTATTGTGAAATTCTGCCATATCGCCGCCGCTTTCGCGGTAGAGTTTGATCGCGTTTCGCCTTACGGCGCCGTCTTTTAGGTTGCTATCGTAGGTAATGCTCGCGTACCTTGCTCGCGCGCCGTCCTTGATCTCGCGGTAGGCCTCGCAGCCTTTGGCTCTGCCGAGCTTTGCGACGCACGCGCCGTAAAGGGCTTGCAGGCTCACGCACTGGGATATCAGCGCCTCCGCTGCGGCGAGATCCGCTTCGGCGATTTTAGAATTTGCAGCTTTTTGTTCCTGTTGTGAGGCCTTCGGCTCCTGCTTCGCGGTTTTAGGCTCTTGTTTTGTGGCTTTTGTCCCTTGCTTTTGAGTTTTTATCTCCTGTTTCGTAGCTTTCGGTTCCGCTTTTTGGGCTTTTTTCTCCGCCGCGCCGCTTGTTTTGCTTTGTTTTGTGCCCGCTCCTGCGGCTTGCGAGGCTAGACTGATCTTTTCAAATTTCGGATTTTTGCGGTAGTTTAGATTATTAAAAAATTCTATCACGTCGTCGTAAAATTTATCGTTGCTGACGATGCCGATCTTGCCTTCCTGCCCGCAGAGCTTGCCCATCAAAAACACGATGATCTTATCGGCGAAGTCCTTTCTTTGCTTGCCGATCGTAAAAACCTCGCCTATGCTAACGCCCATCTTCGATAGGCGCGCAAGGGTCAAGGCGCCGATCTTTTTGGCGGTGTTGGAGACGATATTTAGCTCATCGCCCTCTTTTAGATTTACGACGTCGAAGATATTATCTACGTCGATATTTTCGTCGTCAATGATAAAATGGGTCAAAGTTTTTCCTTTAAATTAAATTTCAATGCCCGCGCTCGCGCAAATTTCATCTCTGAAGCGCGCGAAAGGCCTCATCGCAGGCTGATTTTGCAGATGCTCACCGATCGGCTTTTGCATCCACGCCATATCGTACCAGCGGCCGAATTTATAGGCGCAGCGCTGAAATCTTCCGACGAAGCGAAAGCCCATGCGCTCGTGAAATCGCACGCTTGCATCGTTTAGATATTCGTCATCCCCGCAAGCGATGCAAGCGTTCATATCTACGATATTTTGAGCCTTGAGCGCGCGCTGTAGCGCTTCGTAGAGCAGCCTGCCGATACCAAAAGCGCGCGCGTTTTGCGATACATAAACCGAGCTCTCCGCCGACCAATCGTATGCCGCGCGCTCTTTGAAAGCCGAAGCATAGGCGTAGCCGAGGATTTGTCCGTGTTTTAAATTTGCGCCATTTTGTTTTGCCGAGACGATTAAATTTGCGCTATTTTGTTTCGCCGCACCGCTTGCGCAATTTCGCGCCTCGTCTGCGGGCAAAATTTCACTTCCTGCGCCCGCCGCGATCGCAGAAATTTTAAAATTTTCATTCCGTTCGTCGTTCGCGCATGCCGCCTCATCGCTTGCGTAAGCGAGCAGATAGGGGTATCTTTGCAGCGTCTGTTCGATGCGCCCCGCAAATTCCGCGGCGCTGGGCACGTCGTATTCGAAGCTGATCGCCGTTTGCTTTACGTAAGGCGCGTAAATTTCAAGCAGCGCATCCGCATCTTGCGGCGTTGCGAGCCGCAGTTTTATCAGCACCCGATCTCCTTTAAATTTAGCCGTTTTGTATAATTTCGGTTTTAAGCTTATCTAAATTTACCGCCGTAATTTGGCTTTTAAATTTAGCGGGAATTTTATCTCGCGCGCAAAACGGCTAAATTTCAGAGGCGCGTTTTGAGCGCGTAAATTTTAAAATTTAACCCGCGCAAGCCTCTATTCGCCGAAAAGTCGCCAAAACTCGGGCGCAAATTTCGTCGGCGCAAATTCTATGATCTCGTATTTTGCGACGCCGTTTTGAAAGAACGGATCTTGCGCGATGATCTCATCAAGCTCCGCGCGGTCTTTGGCGTTGATTAAGATGATGCCGCCGGTGCGAGGGACTTTGCGCCCCGAGCAGATAAATTTATCCGCCGCGAAAAATTTATCTAAAAACGCGTTGTGCTCGTTGATAAAGCGGTCCGCTTCGCTTACTTCTTTGACGTAGGAGAGGTTTGCAATAAACATTTTGATCCTTTGTGAGATTTGAAGCGCGATTTTAGCATAAAATTCCAACGGATAAAATTCCCGCTGGAATTTTTCGCGCGCTACGTTATAAAAAATATCGGCGAAATTCCGATTATCGCGCAGCCAAGCGCTGCGTAGCGAAGCTTTATCGCAGCAAGCGCGCAGATGTTTGCAAGCGCGAAAAGAAGCGGCGGAATTTGCGCTTGAAAGCTCGGCAAAGTAAAATTTAAAAACGCAAGCAGCGGCGTATCGAGCGCGCCGCCAAGACCTAATAGATGCAAAAAGATGCTCAGCGGATAAAAGATTACAAACACGTATCCTAGCGGCATTACGCTAAGCTGCTGCAAGCTCGCGGTCGGGAAGAAAAAATAGACCGCCACGTTCATGCTGAGCCAAACGTAGAGGTTGAAAAGTATGACGTTCTGCCAGAGCTTAAATTTAGGCGCGAAGTGGTGCAGGTAGAGGAAGATATACAGCACGCCGAGGCAGGAGAAATAAAATCCGATCGAAAAGGCTAAATGCGGGAAAAACGCAAGCAGAAGCGCGATCGTTAGGAAGAGGTTTGTAAATTTAAGTACGTAGAAATTTCGCATTGCGAGGAAAAACCCCACGCAGCACATTGCAAGCGAGCGCAGAAAGCTCGGCGTAAAATCAAGCACGAAGAGATATCCGCTCATCAGCACGATCACAAAGACGCTAAGATCGCGCTTAGCGCTGCGATACGGAAAGTATCGATCCTGAAAGTAGCGATAGATCGGCATCGCGAGCAGAAAGACCGTGCTAAAGATAATGCCCAGATGAAAGCCGCTTATGGAAATGATGTGCGCTATGCCCCAGTTCGTCACGCTGGCGCGCAGCGGTTTTGAAATTTCGGTCGCAAAATACAGCGCGGAGTAAAGATCCGCCGTCATCTCATCTTCGTGTTGGGCTCGGACGAATTCTATTGCGCGCCATTTTGCCCCGGAGGGCGCGGTCTCGGCTGAAATTTTAAAATTTGGCGCGTAAAAGCGCTGCTTTAAAAAATCTAAAAATTTTACGTTTTTCGTTACGATGCCGATATTTACGCGCGCGAAGCGGTGAAATTCCCGCCCGAGCCCAGCGGTCGTGTAGAGAGTGAAATCCGCCGTTTTGAGCTTTAGCACCGTGTAGGTGCGGCCGCGCTCGTTCGTTTTGGCGTAGGCGTTTAAAATTTGCGCGTCGTAAAAAGCGTAGTTTTTCGCGCGGAATTCTTTGAATTCATAAAATTTAAGACCTAAGTTTAGCGATAAAATTCCAAGCAAAATGAGCAGAAAGTATAAAATTTCGCGTTTAGAGTAAAAGAGTTGAAGCTTCACGGGCGGTATTTAAGTTCGCGCATGCGGTAGAATTTTAAAAGTTCGCACGCGGCGAAATTTTAAAATTCCAAGGCTCTATGCCGCACCGTCTCGTAAAAACCGGGCGGCGCGGCATAAAATTTAGCCTTAGCACGAATAATTCGTCGCAAACTCAAACGGCGTAGGGCGCGCCTCGTAAGGCCAAACCTGAGTTTCAAATTTAAAATGCTGATAGGTTTCGATAAAAAGCTCGCTCATTATCGGGCGCAGATACTCATTATCGCGGATCACCGCCTCTAGGCTGCCGCGAAGCGTGTGCGGAAGCTGCTCGATACCGCGTTCGCGGATCTCATCCAGGTGCAGCTTGAATAAATTCTCATCCATCGGCCCGACCGGCTCGGTTTTGTTTTTGATGCCGTCGATGCCAGCCATCAGCATCGATGCAAACGCCAAATACGGGCACGCGGTGCTATCTGGGAAGCGCATCTCCGCGCGCACCGAGTGCTCGCCACTGCCGTAAGGGATGCGGATCGAAGCGGAGCGGTTTTGGCTCGAATAAGTTAGAATGGACGGCGCCTCAAAGCCCGGGATCAGGCGCTTGTAGCTGTTGGTGCTCGGGTTCGTAAACGCCGCGACGCTGCGCGCATGCTTTAGCACGCCGCCGATATACCATCTCGCCGCGTCGCTTAAATTTGCGTAGTTGCCCTTTTTGTAAAAAGTATTTTTGCCCTTTTTCCAGATTGATTGGTGCACGTGCATTCCGCTGCCGTTATCGCCGTAGAGCGGCTTTGGCATAAAGGTTGCGGTCTTGCCGTTTAGGTGCGCGACCATCTTTACTACGTATTTGTACTTTTGCACGTTGTCGGCGGCCTCGACGAGAGTGCCGTATTTGACGCCGATCTCGCCTTGGCCTTGCGCTACTTCGTGGTGGCAGATGAAGGTCTCAAGCCCGATCTGCTCGAGTACTTTTAGCATTTCGGCGCGTAGATCGACCATCGAATCGACCGGCTGGACTGGGAAGTAGCCGCCTTTTACGCCCGGACGGTGACCGCTGTTAAAGCCGTCTTTATAGTTTTTGCCGCTGTTCCAATGCCCCTCTTCGGTATCTACCTTAAACATCGCGCAGTTCATATCGTCGATGATCTTTACGTCGTCGAAAACGAAAAATTCATTCTCCGGCCCGAAATAGCAGGTATCTCCAAGACCCGTGGTTTGTAGAAACTGCTCGGCTTTTTTGGCGATCGAGCGCGGGCATTTTTCGTAAAGCTCGTTTTTGTAGATGTCGTAAACGTCGCAGATGACGATGATCGTAACGTCCGCGGTGAACGGATCCAAAAACGCCGTCCCTACGTCGGGCTTTAGCATCATATCGGATTTATCGATCGGTTGCCACGCCGCCACCGAGCTCGCGTCAAATGGAATTCCGTCGGCGAAGTCCTTCGGCAGGCGCTTGTAGTTGTAAGCGACGTGGTGCCAGGTGCCTTTTAGATCGGTAAATCTAAAATCCACGAACTCGACCTCGTTTTCATCGCAAAATTTAAAAAATTCCTTCACGTCATTAACAAATTTTCCCATATTGTTTCCTTTTCCCGCCCGTGTTCGGGCTAAATTTAACGGCGGATTTTAACATTATTTAGTTGAAATTCGACTTTATCTGCGCCGTTTTGCGCGCCGCGATTTTTAAAATTTCTCGCCGCCGTGCCTTTTGAAATCTGAAATTTTCACGCCACTGAAGATTTTGAAATTTTAAAATTTATCGCCGTCCGTGCCTTTTAAATTTAGCAGAGAGCGGCTGCCGTTAAAATTTACGCCAGCTTTACGAACTGCCGCTCGCGATTTTTGAAAACTGCGATCCGCTCGTAGCCGAACTCGCGCGCTTTGGCGTAAATTTTATCGTAGTTTAGCGCTACTTGAGCTACCGAGTGCGCGTCCGAGCTGAGCGTGATCGGCACGTCTGCATCCGCAAGCACCTCCAAAAGCGCGTCGCTTGGATAAATTTCATTTGCGGGCTTGCGAAGCCCCGCGGAGTTTAGCTCCACGACGATGCCGCTTTTTTTGATCGCGTTTATCGCGCCGCCTGCCAAAACTCGAATATCTTTTTTCGGAGTAAATTTAAAAATTTTAATCAGATCCATGTGCCCTAAAATATCGAATTTGCCGCTTTTGCACAGCGCGCAGATCAGCGCAAAGTATTCGCGATAAACGTCGTCTATTTCGCGCCCGCTCCACTGATCTAAAAATTCCTCGTTATCAAAGCCCCAGTTGTTTAAAAAATGCACCGAACCGATGAGATAATCAACCTCGCGCGCGAAAATCCGCTCATCCATTAGCTCTTTTTTCGTCATAAAATCGACCTCGTATCCCAGCCGTACGTCGATCCGCCTGCTAAACTCATCTCGCAGATCCCTAATCATCCGCTCGTAAAGCTCCATCTGTTCGAAGCTCATTCGGTATTTTTGATCGAAGTTCATCGGCGCGTGATCCGCAAAGCCGAAAATTTCTATGCCTCGTGCGATCGCCGCTTCCAAATACTGTCGCGGCTCGCCGCTAGCGTGGTTGCAAAGATAGGTGTGGTTGTGCAGATCGGCTCGCATCAACTGCTCCTTAAATAAAATTTTGGCTAAATTGTAGTAAAATCGCGCTTAAAAAATCACTAGGAATGTATTTGAAAAAACCCGAACTCTTAGCTCCTGCTGGGAATTTAACGAAACTAAAAATCGCCCTAGCTTACGGCGCGGACGCCGTGTATGCAAGCACCGGCTCATTTTCGCTGCGCCAGCGAAGCGCGAAGGAATTTAGCAAGGAAAGCTTCGCGCAGGGCGTTGCGTACGCACATGAGCGCGGCAAGAAGCTCTACGCGACCGTGAACGGCTTTGCGACCAACGGCCAATTAGGAAACATCGAAAGGCATTTGGAATTTCTTCGCGATCTGCGCGTGGATGGAATTTTAATCGCGACTTTGGGCGTCGCGAACCTCGCGCGAGCCGTAGCACCTGAGATTCCGATTCACGTCTCCACCCAAGCCAACGTGCTAAATTATCTCGATGCGCAGGTTTGGGCGGAGCTCGGCGCCGTTCGCATCGTCGCGGCGCGGGAGATGACACTCAAAGACGCCGTGGAGATTAAAGATAAAATTCCAAACTTAGAGATCGAAATTTTCGTGCACGGCTCGATGTGCTTCGCATACAGCGGGCGCTGCCTTGTTAGTGCGGTGCAAAGCGGGCGCTTCAGCAACCGCGGAAGTTGCGCGAACGACTGTAGATTTAACTACGAGCTTTATGCGAAAAATCCCGAAACCAGCGCGCTTTTTCGCTTGCAAGAGCGCGAAGGGGAGGGCACTTTCGTAATGAACGCGAAGGATCTTAGTCTCATTTCGCACGTGCAAAAGATCATGCAAACGGGCGCGATCGACAGCTTCAAAATCGAAGGGCGCACCAAGAGCGAATACTACGTCGCATGCGCTACAAATGCCTACCGCGCGGCGATCGACGATGCCGTGAGCGATAAATTTGAGGCCGGCGTTTACGAGCGCGAGATCGCGACGCTTAAAAACCGCGGCTTTAGCGACGGATATTTGATAAAGCGACCATACGAGCGAGAGGATACGCAAAATTTAGACCGCAGCATCGAGCTTGGCACGCATCAGGTCTGCGCTATCAGCGAAGACGGCGAGTTTATAAGCGTCAAAGATAAAATTTTACCCGGCGTTTCGTATGAAATTTTTGCTCCGCGCGGCTTTGAAATTTGCGTTTGCGATAATGAAATCGGCGAAATTTTTGAGCTTGACGGCAAGCCATATTTAAAATTTAAGAAGCTGCAAAGTCGCAGCGGTAAGGAATTTAGCGAGATTCACAGCGGCAATCTAAATGAGATTAAGCTGCCTGCGAAGCTCGCGGAGTTTTGCTTTTTAAGAAAGGAGATAGAATGAAATTTGTTTCTATAATAATGGGCTCAAAGAGCGATTACGAGGTCGTTTACGAGGCGGCTAAAATTTTAAACGAATTCGGCGTAGCGTACGAGATGATCGTATCTTCGGCGCACAGAAGCCCCGCCCGCACGGCTAAATACGTCGCGGACGCCGAGAAAAAGGGCGCGCAGGTTTTCATCTGCGCGGCGGGCATGGCGGCGCATCTTGCCGGAGCGGTCGCTGCAAATACGACCAAGCCGGTGCTAGGCGTTCCGCTCGGCGGTAGCGCGCTTAGCGGCGTAGATGCACTGTATTCGACCGTGCAGATGCCTGCGGGCATCCCCGTCGCGACGCTTGCGATCGGAAAGGCGGGCGCGAAAAACGCGGCGTATCTGGCGGTGCAAATTTTAGCTCTAAGCGACGAGGTGCTAAGCTCGAAGCTAAAGGCGGATCGCGCGGCAAAAGCGGAGGCGCTGAAAAAGGACTCCGAGCAGATCGAAGTGCTGCTGTAGCGCGCCGCTAAATTTAAAAGTAAAATTCTATTCTAAAGGACGAAAGAGCCAAAAAGACGGGTCGCGACAGCAAGAAAATTTTGCCCGCGCGCAGATTAATACGACCTTTTTGGAACGGCACGCCTGCGGACTTGCCGCAGCTGTGCTTACAAGCCGTGTAGCAAATCGCCTCTAGAGCTAGCGACAAGCTTAACGGCGCAAAATTTTGACGAAGCTAAATTTGCAGATAAAATTTAGTCGCGCGAAATTTTAGGTCTGCCCCGATAGGCATAAAATTTCAGAGCCGCTCTAATAGGCATAAAATTTTGCGCTGTTCGCGACTCACAGATGAAATTTTAAAATTTTAGAATTTTGCGGCGTGTGACGCACTAGAATTTATAAATCAACGATAAAAGGATAAAAATGACGTTTTCACAGATTATTTTGACGCTTCAAAACTAC
>NZ_CALHHX010000140.1 GCF_938030685.1 uncultured Campylobacter sp.
GGCAGCGAAAACAAATCGGTGCTAAAAATGCTCGTTCCCGCAGACGGCATCGAGGGGGTAAAAAAGGTATTTTTAGAGGCGGTCAAATACGCAGGCCCTAACGCCTGTCCTCCAATGGTCGTAGGCGTCGGTATCGGCGGCACGATGGATAAGGCGGCGCTTTTAGCCAAGCAAGCCGCGGTTCGCTCGATCGATAGCAGAAATCCCGACGAGCGCTACGCCAAGCTAGAGGATGAGCTACTAGAGATGGCGCGCGCTACTGGCGTCGGTCCGCAGGGTTTGGGCGGCATAAACACCGCCGTTAAGGTAAATGTAGAGTGGTATCCGACCCACATAGCGGGGCTTCCGGTCGCCGTTAATATCAACTGCCACGCGGCTCGTCATGCCGACGCCGAACTATAAGGAGGAAATCATGTCAGAAGTTAAAAGAATTACCGCACCTTTCGATAAAAGCGTAGTAAAAAGCCTAAAGGCGGGTGATAACGTCCTAATCAGCGGCACCATCATCGCAGCCCGCGACGCAGCGCACAAGGCTCTAACCGAAACCCTCGCTCGCGGCGAGAAGCTACCCGTAAACTTAGCCGGCGAGACGATATATTATCTGGGGCCGACTCCTGCTAAACCCGGTCAGGCAATCGGTGCTGCAGGACCTACGACTAGCGGACGCATGGATAAATATACTCCTACGATGATAAACGAAGTAGGCATCAACGGCATGATCGGCAAGGGCTACCGCAGCGACGCCGTCGTCGAGGCGATGAAAAAATCGGGCTGCGTCTATATGGTCGCCATCGGCGGCGCGGGCGCGCTGATTAGCCAAAGTATTAAAAAATACGAAGTGCTAGCCTACCCCGAGCTCGGCCCCGAGGCGGTCGCGCGACTTACCGTCGAGGATTTCCCTGCTATCGTAGCAATCGATAGCGAGGGCAACAACTTCTACGAAGTAGGTCAGGCGCCTTATAGAAAAATCTAAATTTTGCTAGCGGCGTCCGCGCAGTGCTTTTGCGGCGCGGGCGTTCGTAAATTTATCGGCGTCCGCTCGGGCGCCCTAAATTTCGCAGCATAATTTGCGGCATTTATTTTGCGAAATTTTACGACTCGGCGCAGTGAAATTTTATAGCGAAATTTAAATCGCGTCCGTAAAATTTTATCTCTCTTACGGCACGGAATTTTTAAAATTTCGTGCCGCTTAAATTTCTACAGAAATTCCGTCTTTGTTTCATTTAAACAATCCGCCACTAAAATTTAATCGCAAATTTATCCAAGTCTAAATTTTAAAATTCCAGCGCCGTTCGTAAGCAAATTTAAAGCCCGCAAGCGTCATAATCCATCTTAAATTTAAAAAGGAGCAAAATGGGCGCAAGCGATCTGGAGCAGATCAGACTGGGGCTTTTGTATAAGGCGAAAAGAAATACGATCTTCGCGGCGGCGTGCATGCTCGGCTACGGCGCGTTTTTGTTATACAAGCTACGCGACGAAGAAGGTATGGCGACTTTGGTGTCGTCTATCGGATTATTCGGGCCTGTTCTTATCGTAGGCGTTTTGTGCGATGAAAGCTCTATAAAAGCTAAGATAATCTGTGCTGTCTACGTTTTTATAATGTGCCTATTTTGGATCGGTTTACAAAGCCACCCAACGACTTCCAAATATATCTCATTCGCAGCCATGACTTTAGTCTTGGCCGCTTCGAGTTTTTTTGTATTATTTAGAGTGCTTAAACGAGTTTATTCGATAAAATTTCGGCGCGCTTTTAAAGAGCATTATCTAATGCCTTATTTTAAAGCGTTCGGCTATCGATACGATATTGGAGGCAGTATCGATCCCGCCAAGCTTAAGCTCTCTGAGCTTTTTTCGCGACTAGACGAATTCTTAGACGGCAACGACAGGGTTTTGGGCGTTTATGACGGCGTGAGTTTTGCCTTTTGCGACGTGAGCTTATTTAATAGATTTTCGAAAAGCGAAATCCTCGGCACCTTTTTCTACGCGGAATTTAACAAACGCATAAGTGCCAAAACCCTGATTTTTCCCGCTCGCGCCGGCGCGCCGAACACAGGCGGGCTAAAAAAGATCGATATGGACGATGCGGAGTTTAACGCCGTCTTCGCCGTGTATTGCGAGGACGCGGCGGGCGCGATGTATATTCTAACGCCCGCCTTTATGCGGAGGCTCTTGCGCTTCGCAGGTGCCGTAGCCGCGCCCGTTAGCCTTAGCTTCGCAGATAGCAAAATTTATATTTTCGTAAATACGGGGCGCGATAATTTCGAGCCGGGCATCGACGAAAGCGTGCTGCGCCGCGACCCCGCCGCACTCATCAAGCGCGAGCTTTCGCACTTTTTAGCGATCGTAAAAAACCTAAAACTAAACGAAAGAATTTGGAGCTAGCAGGCGGCTCGCGGCAGCTTTGCGTGTCACAGCCTCGCACACTATAGCTTCACGCGCCGTGCTGCAACCTCACACACCGTAAAATTTGAAATTTTAAAATTCCGCTTTTTGATTTCGCGCTTTGGAATTTTACGCGCCTTGAAATCCCGCGCGTTTTGAAATTTAAAATTTTAATCCATGCTACGGAATTCTGCGCCGCAAAATTTAAAATTCTGAAATTAAAATTCCGCGCCTTGAAATTCTACGCTTTTAAATTTACAGCCCAAAAGCCTTAAAATTTAAAATCCAAATCCGCTCGCTGCGGAATTCTGCGAAATTTGAAATTGCAAAATTCCGTGAGGCTGCCGTTTGAAATTCGCCTTTCAAAGCATAAGGCTAAGCAGCAGCAAAAATCCGATGAAGCTTAGGGCGTTGCCGAAGGAGCCGCCGATGTGATCGCCGAGCCACGTCAGCACGAGCGCGCCGCCTAGACGCAGACCTATTTGTAGCGCCACGCTCGCGATAAAATCTATCACGCGCCGAAGTCCGCTGCGCGTATCGCCGAGCTTCATGCCGCGGCTTTGGTTCCACAGTCCGCTTACGCGGTAGTCCTTGTAGCGGGCGCGAAGAATATCTCCGTTTTGCAGCTCGAAGCTCTGCGAAGCGTCTTTTGCCTTGACGGATACCGCGACTTCGGCGGAGCGGGCGGAATTTATAGAATTTGCTGCGTTAGTGGAATTTGCAGAGCTTGCGGAATTCGCTGATTTCGCAAAATTTTTAACGCTCGCAGAATTTTCTGCGTTTAAATTCTTAAATTTCGCAGAATTTTTGCCGTCCGCAAGCTCCGCTAAATTTTGATCCGCACGTAGCGCGTCAGAGACGATCTGCCGCTTGCTGTCGCCCGATAAATATAGCCCGTCCAGCGCGAAGCCATAATAATAAACGTCGCCGCTTCGCAGCACGCGCACGCCGCTAGCATAGCCCTCTGCTTCGCCGCTTCGCTTGGGCTCTTTGGAATGCGGAAGCGTTGCGAATATGCGTCCGAACTTTGCGGCGCGCCAGTCTCTTCGCATAAACCTAAAGCTGCAATACGCAAAAGGCGCGAGGATGAGCAGGGCTAGCAGTCCCGCAGGAGCCCTTGCATCAAAGATAAAGATTATGCAGTAGATGCTCATCGCGGTCAGCACTACGCCGAAGGCTGCGAATATCGCGGCAAGCGCCGTGCTACCGGCGTCCTTCCAGCGCTGCGCGCCTAGGCTTAGATTAACGAAATCTAACGGAAGGACGGAAGCGGCGGAGTTTACCGAAGCGCTGTGCTTCTCGCGGATAGAAATTAAAGAGAATGAGCCGCTTAAATCTTTGCAATTTAAATTCGAAGCATAAAACTTCGTATCGGCGTTCGCCTGCTCGTTAAAGCCTTCGCGGATCAGGCTCAAAGCGGCGGAATTTATACCGCTGCGATCTTTGCCCACTAAATCAGATACCGCAGAATTTTGGCGCGCACTTGCCGCCGTATCGCTATATGCGTCGCAGTCTGAATTTGTGGCGGTGGAATTTTTGCTATTTGGAGTTTCGCGGCTAGGGCGCGGCACGGAATTTTCGCCGCTTAAATCGGCGTCGCTTAAATCCTCGCGGCAGGAATTTAAGCTTCCCAAAGCCTCATCGCCGGAATTTGAGCTTGAAGCCTCATATATCACCGCTAGCTCGTCGCCCTCGCGTATCGGCAGATAAAGTCCGTCGCGCCTTAAGTCCAAATTTCCCGCAAAGCGCAAGCGCTCCAGCGTAAAGCTAAATTTCGCCGTGCCTGCAGCCGCGGGCTGTAGCTTCAAATCCCTGGCCGTGCCGCGAGCAAGCTTGATCTGCTGCGGCGAAAGAAATTTAGCAAACCTCATTTGCGCCTTTCAATTTAGCAAAATTCCTCCGATCATTTCGCGGCGGATTTTTTGCGAATCTGGATATTGATGAGCTCCACCAGCAGCGAAAACGCCATCGAGAAGTAGATGTAGCCCTTAGGTATGTGAAAGCCCAGGCCGTCGGCGATCAGCGAGACGCCCACCAAAATCAAAAACGCAAGCGCTAAAATTTTGATCGTCGGGTTTGCGTCCACGAAGCGCGCGATCGCGCCGCTAGCGAGCATCATCACGCCTACGGCGATGACGACTGCGAGGATCATCACGGGCAGGTGCTGCGCCATGCCCACGGCGGTGATGACGCTGTCGAGCGAAAAGATGATGTCCAAAACTGCGATCTGCACGAGAGTGCCGCCGAAGCTTGCCTTGCCGCCGCTAGCGCTATGTTCGTGCGCCTCGCCGGTGGCGCTGGAGTGGATCTCGAGCGTGGATTTTACGAGTAGAAACAATCCACCGCCGATCAGCACGAGATCGCGCCCGCTAAAATCGCGCGCAAGCACGCTAAATAGCGGTTTGGTTAGCCCCATGATCCAGCTTAGGCTAAGAAGCAGCAAAATGCGCGTGATCATCGCAAGCGCAAGTCCGATTATACGGGCACGCCCGCGCTGCGCCTCGGGCAGGCGGCCGCATAAAATCGCGATAAAGATGATATTGTCGATGCCAAGCACGATCTCAAGTCCCGTGAGCGTCGCCAGGCTGATCCATGCCTCGGGTGAGGCGATCCATTCAAACATCGGTTTCCTTTGGATAAAAATTTAAGCTGTGATAATAGCGAAAGTTTGGTTAAAATTTCTAAATTTTACCGCCTTTGCGCGCGAAACTGCGCGAGGATTTAGGCGATGCGATGCGGACGGTTTATCTTAGAATTTTACCGCAAATTTATCGCGGCAAAATTGCGGCGCACGGAATTTCGTGGATTGAGAGAGCGAAATTTTGACGACGAAATTTTAAATTTTCAGCTCTAAATTTACCCGTTTTTAAGCAGGGGGGGGGGTAGCATTATTTTCTAGAAAATTTACCTCAAGGAGTTAAAGATGAAATATATGCTAAGCGCCGTACTTGCGGCATTGTTTTTAGCAGGATGTGGCGAGGACGAAGTAGAGCTCGTGAAAAACTACACTCTGCCCGATTTTAAGTCTATGAGTATCGGCACGGCGATCGAGGGTTCGAAAATCTGCAAAAGTGTCACCTGGAGCAAAGAGGAAAACGGCGGATTAAAGACGGTTAAGATGGTCTGCGACTTGGATATGGAGCGCATGAAAGCAAAGATAGTGCAAGATAAAACCGAGAGCCTTAAATCTTATAAACAAAGAGCATTGGATACATCTTTAAATAATGCTATGATTTATTACAAAAGTAAGGTCTATGATGAGCAAGGTCTGCTTAAGCTAGCAAAGGAACACTGCAAACTCAATGAGGTAAAATTCCAAGAAACATTTAAAACTAAAGGCAAAATAGAATTCGACGATGAAGACAAGATAGTTGATTGTGACGATAAATTAAAAGGGGAATTTCAAAAAGAATATAGCGTTGATTATATTATAGAATATCTTAAGAGAGCCGTCTATTACTCGCAGCTAACGGTAGAGCAATATGATGCAGTTTTTGGACGCAAAAAAGTAGAGTATCCATCAAAAGCTGTTATTGAGCTAAATTTTATCGTCAATGCCGATAAAAGCATAAGTTTGTCGGATAAATTTATGGTGACCGAAGATGTTGCCGATGATATTATTAAAACAAGTTCGTTCACTGGTAAAAGGGTGGCAGAAGACGCCTTAGTAATTTTCTACGAAAGAAAGTAAGTACCTCATCTCTCGGCTAAATTTGATGAAATTTTAAAATTTAGCCGAGTTTTTATATCAAAATTTCATTCAAAATTTTTTACGCGCAGTTTTAAATTTAAAGCGCAATGCCTTCTCGTCGTCAAGGCTAAATTTAAATTTTAGCTTTATTGCGGCGCGCGGACTGAATTTACGCTGCGCGGAATTTTAAAATTTATTCGGGCGCGGATAAGCTAGCGAGCCGAGCTTGCGGTTTTAGATAAAATTTCAACCTTGTACGGGCTCTTACGAGATATGAAAGCGCGGTTAAAATTCCCACAAGTAGCGCAAGAGTAGGCCATAGCCGTGAGCTCGAGACGGGAGAGGTTCGGTTAAAATTCCGACGAGCTAGCGAAAAAGCGGATTCCGCCAGCTAAAAACTAACGATTGTCGTATCGGCTGAAATCGGCGTGCTTTGCATTCAAATATGAGTTTCGGCGCCGTTTGCCAACGGAATATCAGTCGAAATCAGTGTACTTCGTCTTTGGATATTTAGTTTTGCACCGTCTAAAATATCAATCGAAATCGGCGGTTTTTGCCTCGCCGATCAAGCAAGCTTGCTGCCGCGTTAATCAAACAGCGAGGGTTGCAGCGATTTGATCTTGTAGCTTGCGCGGTGAAACGGCGTGAGCCCGTACCGCTCGATCGCCGCGATGTGCGCGCGCGAGCCGTAGCCTTTGTTTTGCGCGAAGCCGTATTGCGGGTAGCGCTGCGCGAGCTCATACATCGTGCGGTCGCGCGTGACCTTGGCGAGGATGCTTGCCGCGCTTACTTCGGCGATTTGCGCGTCGGCCTTTACGAGCGTCTGAAGCCCGCGTACGCCGAAG
>NZ_CALHHX010000141.1 GCF_938030685.1 uncultured Campylobacter sp.
CATACCTTAGATCATAAGCTTCGCTTATAGCAAAAGGAAATAGCTCTAAATGACCATCAGGTATTAGCTTATCTAGGTAGTTAGTAATTAACTCGCTTCCGCTCTTTAGGCTAGCTAAGCTTGCAGCACGGGTTTCGGCGAAGGATTTGGTATTAGAGCTTACGCGCGCGCTAGGAGCCGAGGAAGCATCAAATCCTAAATTTAAATAATTGCCGCTTTGATAAATTTTAGGGTTATAGCTTAGACTTACCCCTACATTTAGCGTTGCATGCATATTGGCTGCGTTAGGAGCTATAAGGCTGCCGCTTCCTTGCTTGTTTATCAGATGAATCTCGCTGCTTGGATTAATCGGACCGCTTATCCCGCTGATATAAGCCGTGATATTACTTACGTTGCTTAGATCGGTATTGGCGGTAGGATCGCTTAGGGTAAGTACGCTATCGCCTGCTCTAATAGAGTTAGGAAGAAAGAAGTTTAGCCTGTCAAAGCCGCTAATGTTTTTAGCGCTTAAGGAATTTAGTGTCGCAGGAGAGCTATTGCTAGCTCCTATGTTAAGGGTGTTGCCGCTGCCGCTTGCGCTTATTACGCCTACATTATGACCGCTGATAAAATTTAACGTATTATTTGCGCCTGCTGCGTGGATATTTCTAGCGTTAAAATTCTTATCCTCCCCCGCTTTGCCTATGTCTATGTTGTTTCCGTTAAGACCGCCGACACCAAGATACTTTTGCAGCTCATCCGAATCGAAATCCCCATTTATGCTCTCGTTGGTTTTAATAAGCTTTTGGATATAAAGTTCCTTCTCATCCTCGCTTATATGCATACCGCCTATGTTTCTGCTAAAGGTATTAGCATCCTTTATGACATAGTTTTTATTTAGCTGAGTTACGTAGCCCTTGTCTTTAAAGCGCGGATCATATCCGGTAAATTTACCGCCTCCGCTTTTATAGGCAAGTGTGTATTTCTTATTATCGCCATCTGGATAGCTTGCATTGTTTAAAGCGTTAAATTCGCTTGCCGAGTTTACAAATATATCGGTACCGCTTAGATCGGTATTGCCGGAGCCGGTTAAGCTTAAAGCTCTTTTGGTACTAGACGAAGCATCGTTTTCTATCTCGCTAAGGGAGGCTAGGTTAAATTCCAATTTATTGAAATTTGCAAAATTCCCTGCATTTAGGCCATTGCCGGAGTTTGAAGATAGGATATTTAGGCTATTGCCCGAATTGTTAGCGTTTGCGTTAGATACTCCGTATAACGTGCCCGCTACGCTGCCGCTTCTGAAATTTACTACGTTGTCGTTGCCGCTAGCGGCTTCCGCTGCGTAGACGTTGCCAGCAACTTGCGTGTTGCCGTTTAAATTTACAGTGTTGGAGGAGGCGGTGCCGCTAGCCTTTCCGCCGTATACGCTTCCGCCTACGTTTACCGAGTTAAGAGTTATGGTGTTGGAAATCGCGCTGTTTCCCTTGCCGCCTACCGCCATTGCTCCTACGCTGCCGTTATTTATAGTTACGATATTGGACTTAGCTTCTCCGTTGCTAGTATTGCCGCCGTAAATGCTATTGTGGATTATCGTAGCATTCGTAGTTACGCTATTATCGTGGACGTTGCCGCCGCCGCTACTGCTATGAGTGATGCCCGCATTTACGTACCCCACGTCTATTCCGCTTGCTTCGAAAGTTACGTGGTTATTATAAATTTCTTGCGAGGTAGCGGAATTTGAATATCCGCCATCGATCTCGCCTATGTTGCTTCCGCCATTGATCTTGGTGTGGTTGCCGTGGACGCTGTTGCTTCCATCGGTAGCGTCGTCTCTACCCGAGCTTATGTTTTTACCGCCTAGATTGCCTGCATTCTCCTTTACTATTACGGTGTTTCCTTTATTGCCGAATAACTCAGTGGCGCCTGCGGCCTTGTTAGAATTTTGATTTTGCATTAGCTCGCTTTGATCGAAGTTGGGGTCTATCCAAGAACGAGTTAGTGTGCCTTTCTGCATAATTAAATTCTTATTGTTTTCGACCTCGATCGTGGTGCCGGTGATTTGATAGTGATCTTTGTCGGTAATCGTATAAATTTGATTATCTTGCACGGTTTGTGCGGCTCTAGTAATCGTGCCGCCGCCTGAATTATGTATCAGATAGTACTTTCCTTCGCCAAGATCTGATTTTATACCCTCTATCTTTGTACCGTTTAAATTCGTATTGCCATTAGTGGTTAGAGTAAGCGGCGCATCCGCTTCGATCGTGGAGTATAAATCATTGAAATTTATAGAGCCGAAATTTTTAATGTCTTTAGCTTTTTTAATGCCGCCGCCGACCCAATTTTCGATATGCAAAGTATTAGTTTTATCTGAATTCTTATTGCTGCCGTAGATTGTACCGCTTATAGTGCCGCCTCTAAAATTTACGTTGCTATTCTCGACGCTGCCGCTTGTAGCGTAGCCCGCAAAGACGTCTCCTGCTATCGTCGTTCTTTCTTTATTGATATAAACGACCGCATTTTTGACGCTTTCTGCGCGTGCGCCATAGACATTGCCTCCGATGTGTACGCCTTTGTTGGAGTCTGACGCTCCTAGAGTAACTCTATCGCCATCCGATTCGCCTGCAATGCCGCTTGCTGCAGCGACATCACCTTTTACGGTACCTTTGTAAAGATCAACTACGCTTCGCGAGCTCGAGGCGCCGCCCAAAGAGCCTGTGACGCTGCCTACGATTGCATCGTCGTTGTTGATTTCTATGCGATTTGCGCTCATTGCGCTAGCGCTATTTGCTTGGCCACCTGCTACTTGGTAATTTTGCGCTTTTAGCTTTGCGCTTATGGATACAGAGTTTGCGCTAGAGTTTCCGCTTCCGCCCGCTGCGCCCCAAATTCTACCGTTTCCGTTTAGAGTGATAGTATTTGTGCTGCCATAATAAGGCACCGTTATATTGACGCTATTGTAGCTGCTTTTTCCAGTGGAGGATTGAGCGCCGAATATATCGAAGTTCTCTCTAAACGTGCCGCCTTTGATAGTTATTCTATTTGATACGGCATCACCGCTACCGCTTACTATGCCGCCTACGATTACGTTTGTAACGGAGCCGTTACCGATAGTGCCTCCGTCGATTGTTACGGCGTTGGAGGAGGCTTCTTTGTCTGCTCCGCTTCTGCCGCCGATGATATTATAATGTCTATTTGAGCTGCCGCCGAAGTTATCGGCATTTCCCGTAATTTCGGCGCCGTATTTTACAAAAACCTGATTTCGCGTTGCTTCACCTTCATTGCCCGTTTTTGACGCCGCTATACCTTGTCCGCCCACGACCAAATTTACCTTAGAGCCGTTTTCCAAGCTCACGTAATTATCAGATACACCCTTGGCCTCAGCACCTATTGCGATACCCACGTAAGCGTTTGCGCCTCTAATCGTAAGTCTATTGTTGGAGGCGGAGTTTAACTCGGTAAAGCCCGCAATCCCGTCGCCGCTTCCTCCGCCGTAAGTCACGCTGCTGGAGTAGTCCGTCCCGCCGCTTACAACGCCCGTAATCGTCGTAATATTGCCGTTCGGGCTGGTGCTACCACTACCGCTAGTATTGCCGCTAAATCCCGCCGAATAGAGGTTATTGTGAGTATGGATAAGTGGCGGATTAGAATCTGCATTGCAAAGTGCTTGTGCGGGCGCTAGTGCGAGCACCGCTGCGAGGCTAAGCATAGAGGAGCAGATTGATTTTTTCATATATTGATCCTTTAAAATTCATAAAGTTTGCGATTATACATAAAAATAGATCAGTTTGCAATATGAAAATCACTGATCGGTTTTTAAAAGAGGGGGGCTGCATTTGTAATTTTAAGTAATAAAAATTTACTCTTTGCGCAGAATAAATTCCTGGCTATGAAATTTAATCCTTTTTTAGGGGGCATTTTGAGCGGATTGCAAGTGGTAAAAAGATCCTAGTAAATGGATTTTGAGTAAAATTTGAAATAATAAAAATCTGAGCTAAATTAATTCTGGCAATTTCAAGCTGCGGTAAAATTTATGCAGGATAAATTTTAAACGAAAATCAAAATTCGCCCCGTAGTGCTGCAAAACTCAGTAGAATTTATGCAAGATAAATTTTAAACGAGCGGAATTTTATATAAACGCCGTTTTGCCTGTGAAAATGCTTTTTTGAAAAATTTAAACAAGCAATATTGCGCGATAAAATTTTACGTGATTCCCGCTGCAAGAGCTAAAGCATAGCAAGCAGGAGATAAAATTTACGCGATAAATCTTGCGTGATAAATTTTAAAATAAGCCGCAAATCCTACAAAAAGTTGTAAATTCCATCTAGCAAGAAATATCTTTTATCCGCAGCGCCGTGATAAAATGGATTAAAAGTCCCTTCGTATGCCTTTTCAAAAAAGCCTTCTTTGCTTAGCTTTATAAGCTCTGCATTGACGAAATCTAGTAGCTCTTTATTGCCTTTCTGCACGCCAATACCCATGAAATCGGGCTTACCTAGCGTTTTAAGCGGCACTTCTACCTCGCTATCGACTACCGGATATGCCATTGCGATGAGATTATCGGTCGCGTAAGCGTCCACGTCGCCGTCTTTTAGCATGCGGTAGCACTCTCTAGCGATCTTGCAAAATGTAAAATTTCCAAAGCCCTCTTGTTTAAAAAATGCCTCGCCTGTACCGCCGCTTTCGAGTAAAATTCTCTTCTCTCGCAGATCGGCTAAGGATTTTATTCTATCGGCTTTGCGGGTTAAAACTCCAAGATTTACCGAAAAATACGGTGTTGAAAAATCGATCTGCTGCGCGCGTTCAGGCGTAATGGTAATCGTAGCGATGACGATATCTACGCGGTTGTTTACTAAAGCTGGAATTCTATCCTCGACCTTCATCGGTACAAGCTCGATTCTGCCGCCTTTTTCGCCGAAAAGATCATTTGCTATGGCCTGTGCCATCGTAACTTCAAAGCCCTCGAAAGTTCCATCGTTCAGCTCGCTAAAAGGAGGCTGTCCGTCGTAAACGCCGATGCGAACGACGCCTTTTGATCTGATCTGTTCCAGACTATCGGCGAAAGCAACGATAAATGGCAGCAACATTGCAAGAAGCAATTTCATGGCAAATCCTTAAATTTAATCTCTTTTCCGCTTTAAACGAAGCAGAAAGTTTTATTTACTAAAATTCTAAAAACCGAACTTAAAATTTAAATAAACTTTTAGAGCATATTATAAATTCCATCTAGCAGAAAATATTTCTTATCCGCCGTACCGCGATAGAATGGATCAAAGCTCTGCTCGTAGGCTTTTTTGAAAAACCCCTCTTTGCTTAGTTTAATGAGCTCTGCATTGACGAAATCAAGTAATTCTTTGTTGTCCTTCTGCACGCCGATGCCGATGAAATCGCTAGGACCTAGGTTTTTAAACGGCACTTCCAAAGTATCATCGATGACGGAATATGCAAGCACTATGAGATTATCATTTATATAGCCATCCGCATCGCCATTTCGAATCATTTCGTAGCATTCCTTAGCCGAAGCGCAATGGCCTAAATTTTTAAATCCTTTGTTTTTGAAAAATCTCTCCGCCACCGTCGCGTCGCCTTCGAATACGATCTTTTTATCATGAAGCTGTGCGATATCGGTAAAAGCGTCGGCTTTGCGCGTTAATACGCCCAAATTTACGGAGAGGTAGGGGAGGGAGAAATCGATCTTTCTTTTTCGTTCGTTGGTGATGCTAAATAGACCGATAACTAAATCAAGCTTGTTTGCCTCTAAAAATGGAATTCTATCGTTTACGCTTAGTGGGATGAACTCGATTTTGCCCTCTTTTTTGCCGAAAATTTCTTTAGCGATAGCGTTTGCAAGATCGATTTCAAATCCTTCAAATTTGCCGCCATTAGACTCGCAAAGCGGCGGATGAGCGTCTCGCACTCCGATGCGAATGACGCCGTTTTGTCTGATTTGATCTAGGCTATCGGCAAAAAGCGCTGCACAAAATAGAGCCGCTATAAAAAGTAGTTTCATTTTATGTCCTTAAAATTGGATTTCGCATATTATCCGCTTATCATAAATGACGTTTTAGTCGAAGCCGTTAGATAAAACACTGCTAAATTTCGTCCTAAAATATGGCATAGAGCCCATCTAGTAAGAAGTATTTTTTATCTGCAGCGCCTTGATAAAATGGCTTGAAAGTTTCATCATAAGAACGTTCGAAAAAGCCCTGCTTGCTAAGTGTAACAAGCTCTTTATTTATCAGATCAAGCAATTCGGTATTGCCTTTGCGCACTCCGATGCCTAAGAATTCCGGATTGCCTAGATTTTGGATTGCTACTTCTAAATTGTCGTCGATAATGGAATAGGCTAGCACGATGAGATTATCGTTAACGTAAGCATCGGCTTTGCCTTGCTTAAGCATATCATAGCATTCGGTAGTAATGGAGCAATGGATTAGATTGTGGATTTTATTTTTATACAAAAAATTTTCTGCCGTAGTCCCGCTACCCTCTACTAAGACCTTTTTGTTTGAAAGATCGTCTATGCTTTTGATGCCGTCGCTTTTACGTGTCAAAACTCCCAAGCTCATCGAAAAATATGGATAAGAAAAGTCGATTTGCCTTTTTCTATCTTGCGTTATCGTGATGGTTGCGACTGCAAGATCTACCTTATCGTTTTGTAATGCAGAGATCCTATCGCTGGCGTTTAAAGGGACGAACTCGACTCTACCGCGCTTATCACCGAATATGCTCTTAGCTATAGCGTCTGCAAGGTTGATTTCAAAGCCTTCGAAATTACCACTTTTTTCATCACTAAAAGGCGGCCTACCATCACGAACACCGATTTTAACGACTCCGGCAGATCTGATCTGCTCCAAACTGCCCGCAAAAACACTGCTGCAAAGTGCAAAAATAATGCAAAAAAGTAGCTTCATAAACCATCCTTTTCTTAAATTTAATATTATCTCTTAGATATTGCGTGATTTTACCCTAAAATAGTTAAACATAACTTCAATTACATAATACGGATTGCTAAATCGGCAGTAAGTGAACGAGATTAGAATTTAAGAAACGATAGATAAAATTTTATGAAGTGAAATTTAGCGGTAGCGAAATGTCGCGCAGGAAAGTATAGACTTTAATTAAAATTTATCTATCGTAATTTACAGCGCAGTTTTTGCTGTATCGGCATAGAATTTTAATTTGGAATTCATCCATCATACCTGCTTGCTTTTCGAGCTGGAATTTTTACGTCTTGCCTACGTGCCGCATATTTCGCAATAAAATTTTAAAATTTGCTTGGGTTGAAATGCTGTTTTGTGTTATAGAATTTTGCGGTATTTTAAAACTATTTTTCGCCGACTTCTACGATCTTGCTTAGCACGTATTGCTCCAGATCGCGTCTAGGCACGTCATTTTTGAGCGCTTCGTTGTAGATATTTTCGACTATGCGGCTGTATTTTTCGTAGGGGAAGTAGAGGAAATGGTTCGCCCAAGCGCGTTTGATGAGCTCGTGCGTTAGCTTTTTTCTAGCCCACGCTTTGAAGCAATCAAAGCCGATAAAAACCGCCGACGTCGCTATGATCGTAAATAAAATGGAGAAGTGAAAGTCGATCTTTTCAAACATCGCGTGCGTCAGCGTTATCAGAAACATAACGCAGACGAATGCGAAGCAAGCGAAGATAACGTAGGATTTGCCGTAGTTAAATTTAAAATTTAGCTTCGAAGGATCGACGAGCATTCCGTCGTTAAACTCGGCGTTGGCTTCGAGTAGATCACGGAAAAGCACGGGTTTATGCGATACATGAAACATAATATCTAAAAGTCTATCTTTAAAATTTGATTTATCCATCGGAGCTCCTTCGATTTTTGCGGCATTATATCTTAAATTAAATTGTTATAAGATAAAATAGCGCGAAATTTCAAGGAGCGATTATGTTTGAAATCAGCGGAATGAGCGGCGACGAGATAGTTTATATTAACGGCAAGCTTTGCAAAGCCAAAGAGGCTGCGATAAGCCCTTTTGATCGCGGTTTCGTGCTTGGAGATGGCATCTATGAAGTAGCACCCGTGGTAAATTCTAAAATTTGCGACAGGGCGGATTTTTGGGAGCGCTTTGAGCGCAGCGCCGCGCAGATCGAGCTGAAAATTCCATATTCTCGCGAAAAATATGAGGAAATTTTATATGAGCTCATCGCGCAGGGCGGCGTAAAAGAGGGCGCTTTCTACACTCAGATCACAAGAGGTGCGGCGATGCGCGATTTTGATTACGTCCGCGGCATAGAGCCCAGCGTCTTTGCTTTTGTATATCATACGCAAATTTTTGATAATCCGCTCGCAAAAGAGGGGATCGAGATCGTGAGCCTGCCCGAGATCCGCTGGCATAGGCGCGATATAAAATCGATCTCGCTTTTAGCTCAGTGCATCTTAAAGCACGAGGCCCACAAGGCGGGTGCTTATGAGTGCTTTTTGATCGAGGACGGGCTGGTTACCGAGTGTTCGAGCTCCAGTGCGTTTATCATCAAAGATGACGTTCTGATCACGCGACCGCTTTCAAACGATATACTGCCGGGCATCCGCCGCAAGGTGATCCTAGGCCTTGCCGAGCAGGCGGGTCTTAGCGTGCAACAGCGGGCGTTTGGAATGAGCGAGGTTTATGAAGCCAATGAAGCCTTTATCAGCGCGGCGACGCTGATACTACTGCCGATCGTAAAGGCAGACGGCAGAGCGATCGGCGGCGGTGTGGTCGGCAAATACGTACCGCGCCTACGCGAGATGTATGCTGCGCGGCTAAGATCCGAAGCGGGACTGTAATAGGGCGGTCAAATTTAGCCCGTTAAATTTAAACTATGCGGGCTGATTAAATTTTGCTTTCTAGCTCCCCGGTTATGTGACCCAGCTCGCTTACTAATTCTAAAATTTCAGCCAGTTCGTATTGATGAGCATACGCCGTTCCGGTTGTCGGAGGTATGCTAAATAGCTCTGTTTCAAAGCGGTTCGGCGCGCCGTTTAGAAATAGGTAAAATTTATTATCCATAAACGCCGCGCTTATGTTAAATTTATGGTAGTATCGCTTCAGCTCATTTAGTCGCTCCATCAACGTAGGCGTCAATAGATAGCGAGCTTCGACCTTGTCGTCAGCAAACACGCGAAATTCGCTATTAAAAACGACGTTGTCCATTAGCTCCTTCTCGCCTAAAATTTTTGTATTCAGCTCGCGGCTTGCCAAAATGGTTCGGGAGTAAAATTTCTTACTAAACTCGCATATCAGCACGCTACCGCTAAAATCCATATACGCATCATATAAGCTCATCGCAAGCGAAGCCAGCTTCGCATAAGTATTGTCTATGCCCAGATCGTAGTTCTTTTTGATTCTAATCGCCTCGCTGAGGCTAAATTTTACCCCATCCCATTCGCCTTTTATCTCATCTTCGCTGATAAAGTCGGAGTTTGCAAAGATTCCTGCTCGCCTAAATTCCTTCGCGCTTATGCCACGTCCTGGCGAATAAGTAAGCTGCGGATACGCCTGCGAGATCGCCGTGCGCACCAAAACTTTTTTGTAAAATAGTTTATATTCATAAGCAGCGTCCGCAATGCCGTCGTAAATGCAAGCAACATAAATAATCAAAAGCACCGCGTAGATAAGATAGACTTCGATCATCTTGTAATCCGTATCACCGTCTGTTTTAAATACCGCATCGATCGCAAACATCACGATAAACGGAAACAGATACAAAAATGCTATCTTGGCATAGATCATCACTACCTTGCAAATACACTTTTTTTGTTTGGCTCTACTTAGTGCTATCGCTTTGTCTAGTTGCATACGTTTCCTTAAATTTTTTGATCCGAAATTTTATAAAATTCGTTCTCTTGATAAAATTTCACTACAGCTTCATCCGCGCTTGCGCTGCGCTGCAAATACCGCAGCAGGGGCTCTGAGCGCGTATATATCACGCCAAGCCCAGCAAGGCTCGTCGCGCGCGAAAGCGCCACGTAGAGCTGCCCTTTGGCAAAGATCCTGTCGATGTCGCAGATGAGCTGCGGGATGCTCATGCCTTGGGATTTGTGGATCGTGATGGCGTATGCGAGCTTGAGCGGGAACTGATAATACCGCGCCAGCACGATCTGCTCGGCATCCGCACCGCTTGCGGCGATCTCGCTTAGTTCGTATGTTTGCAGCCCCACGCGGCTTAGCATACCCGAGGGCTTTTTTACGACCACGCTTTCGATCTCGCCGCCGGAGCTTTTTTCGATCTTTTCGACGACGCCTTGCTCGCCGTTAAAAAACTCGCCGCTTTTATTTGCGGTAAACAGCACCTTTGCGCCTTCTTTTAGCGTCAGACTTTGCGGCGTATTTAGCGAGGCGATCCATTTTTGAATTTTCTGCTCGCTCACGCCGCTTTGCAGCGCTTCATAAACGCCCTCAAAGCTGCTCTGCGGCGCATTAAGCTTAGCTAGTCTGGCGTTATTTATCGCATCTACTTCGGCGTTTCGCCCCGAGATTATCGTGGCATCTGGTTCTGCTCGCGCGGCATCGATGAGCAAAGATCGCATCAGCTCCGCCGTCTGCTCGCTTGCGATGCCGAGCCGTAGCTCGCAAAGCAGGCGGTATAGCGCCGCATCCGCGGTGCGCTTGGAGCCTATCATCTCGACGTAAAAAAACTCGCACTGCCTCCACGCGTACGAGCCGAAGGCGTAATCCGAGTCGCTAAATAGGCTCGCGCGCGGCGCTCTCTCGCCCTCTTTGCGCACCGGCGGAAGCTGATAAAAATCGCCCGTGACGAGCAGCCGTCCGTTAAATTTAGAATTTGAAATTCTAAGATAGATCATCTCAAAAATCTCGGCGCCGATCATCGAAATTTCATCGATCACGATGAGGTCTGCGAGGGCTAAAATTTTTCGCAGCTCGCTTAGCTTGCCGCTTTGTTTGCGATCGAAGCCCTTTAGTTCCTCGTGGTTTTTGCAAATGCCGAAGCGAAAGAAGCTATGCACGGTCACGCCGCCGATCTCTACGGCGCTGATGCCGGTGCTGCCGAGCACGATGACGAGCTTGCCGCGAGCGCGATAATTCTTGATGAGCTCTTTTATTACGTAGCTTTTGCCCACGCCTGCGCCGCCCGTGATGAAAATATTGCGATCTTTTAGCTTTTGGATGATGAAATTTATCAAGTTTTTTCCTATTTTTTGGCAAAATTATAGCCAAAATTTTTTAAAAGGCATTGTTTGAAACGATTAGTATCTCTTATCTTTGCGGCTTTAATCCTTGCAGGTTGCGGTAAAACCATCCATAAGTTTATCCCGGAAAATCCCGCTGTTTTGGATCTCGAATACGCTCAAAACAGCGAGCGACTACCGGCTCCCGCTTCGGTGCAAAACATAAGCGGAAGTGCGTTTAAGAGCCGCTATTTTAAAATTTGGTTTGACGATGTGCCCGTGAAGGCGGAAATCGATACGTTTTGGGGGCTTAATTACGCAAAGGGGCGCCATTTTGACGCCGCAGGTAGGATATATAACGATGCGATCTATCAGAGCATTCGCGCAAACGCCAATGAAGAGGCGTTCGGGCTGATCTCCGCGCCCGCTATAACGGTAAAAAACGCGCTGCTGCGAAATATCCCAAGCGATCTGCCGATTTTCGGCGATCCGAGCGAGCCTGGGGAGGGCGAGCCGTTTGATTACGCCGCAAATTCCGCCGTGGGCGTGGGCTATCCGATGCTGCTGTCGCATTACAGCAGAGACGGCGCATGGGCGTTCGTACGCAACGACGGCGTGTGGGGCTGGATCAGAAGCGACGCGATAAAGCGCATCAGCCCACAGCAGGCGGATATCTACGCAAATTCTAAATTTATAACGATCCTGCGCGACGGCGCGATCGTTTATGATGAAAGCGGCGCGGAGCTTTTTAGGGCGCGCACCGGCACGATTTTGCCGTATGATTTTAGCGGCGAGCGCGATCTTGGCGGCACGCTCGGCGTACGGAGCGGATTCGGCGGCGAAATTTTAACCCAGTTTGGCAGCAGGAGATATTTCGTTAGCGCGGAGGATGCGAGGCTTTGGCCTGCGCCGCTTGATGAGCAAAACTCAAAAATCGTAGCCGCTAGCCTGCTCGGGCAGAAATACGGCTGGGGCGGGTATAAATTTCTTCGCGATTGCTCGCTTATGACGAAAGACTTTTTGGCAAATTTCGGGCTGTGGCTGCCGCGAAATTCTAAGGCGCAATCGGCTCGCGGCGAGCGTTTTTCGCTGGCGGGGATGAGCGCGGATGAAAAGCTTAGCTTCATCGGTAAAAACGGCGTGGCGTATAAAACCCTGCTGTATATGCCCGGTCACGTGATGCTCTACGTAGGGCGGGTGGACGGCGAGCCCGCGGTGCTGCACGACATCTGGGGGCTTCGCACGATGGACGGCGGGCGCGCGGTCATCGGGCGTACGGCGATTACGTCGCTTACTATCGGCTCGGATCGCGCCGACATCGCCGAGGATCGCCTGCTGATCTCGCGTATCAGCGCGATGAGCGTGCTCTCGGGCGAGGATGACGCTATCTCGGACGATCGGTTGGCTCCTGAGGATCCGAGCACCCTGTCTGTGTATGCGAGCGGAAATTAGGCTGCTTGCTGGTATGAGCGTGAATTGGGCTTTGTTTTATAGCTGCCGTCGTAATTGATTTTGCCGTTCGTGGAGTCGCGCGCTGCGGTGCGCGCAAGCGTAAATTTAAAATGGCGTTTTATGCGCTGCGCCATTTTAAATTTAGCCTAGGCGGCGAAAGAATTTTAAATTTCGGGTTTTTAAATTTAGTTCTAAATTTAAGCCTATATCTCGCAGTCCTTAAAATTTCGGGCGAAATTTTAAAATTAGCCCGCAAGTCCGGTTAAAATTTTAAAACGCTATCTAAATTTACGCTCCTGCTTTAAAGCTTAATCGCGCGCCGCTCCCTTTAGAAAAACAAAAAATATCTCGGCGTTTTGCGCTTATACTCTAAATACTCCTGTCCGTAGGCTCGCTCGCAGTAGCGCTCCTCGCCGAGAACCACGAGATGGTTATATACGGCAAAGGACACTATCACTATGAGTAGCCACAGCGACGCCGAAGCGATGCAAACGCCCGCCATGCCGAGGAAATAAAAGAAATACATCGGATTGCGCGATAGGCGGTAGATGCCGCCTTGTGCGGCTCTGTCCGCAGGGGTCGCCGCATAGTCGTAAAACGCCTTGATGAAGCCCGCAAAAGCCGCTATATAGATCACCGCTCCGATCCAAAACCACGCGCTATCCGTCTTAAGCGGCACGAAGACCGATAAAATGAGCAGCGCTACTTGCAGCAGCGAGCTTATGATCGCATTTCGCTTGTCCGCGAGCGTGTACCACGAGGTATCGGTGGCGCGCTTGCCGACCTCTTTGTAGATAAACATATACGCGAACTGTATCAGCACCATCGCAAATGAGGGTATCCAAGCGCCCGCTAGAACTGGCTCAAGCGTCGTAAAAAATGAAATTTCCATGACCGCTTCCTTTGCTTTAAATTTTATCTTGCAGCTTTGTTTTGCCCTTGTTTGCTTGTCGTTGCTTTGTCCTTTTTCACCCGCCGCGGGTTTAAATTTTACTCCGCCTCGCGCTGTATATTCGGGTGCACTGCTTGCTCGGTACGCCGCGCGCCGCCGATGCCGCTTTGATGAAGTATATGGCATCGGCCTGCTTGGCGCTATTTGTTGAAAGAGGCTTCGGCGCTGGTAAAATGGCGGTCTATTCGGCGCCGATATGCCGCCGCACAATGAAACATTCTGTGCCGATGTGCCGCCGCCTACTACATGATGAGACGTTCGGCACGGATGCCGCCTACTAGGTGCGGCGCCGACGCTGTTCGTTCGGTGCCGCGTCTTATTTACCCTCTGGGCTAAGTCCTTTTAAGATATAGCCAAATTCCGTATCGCTTAGCTCGTAATTCATAAATTTTTTATAAAACG
>NZ_CALHHX010000142.1 GCF_938030685.1 uncultured Campylobacter sp.
ATTACCGGGCGTCCCTAAAATGCTATCGGAGCCTATTCAAGTAAAAAGCTATTAATTTACGCGATTTGCGAGCGGATTAGATTTATCGCGGCGGATTTAAGAGCTGGAATTTATATAAATTTTGTCTTAAATTTACGCCGCCTTGTGCGCACGAAAGTGATCTGATCGGAAATCAGATAAAGTTGCGCGTTTTGGTGTGAAATTTAGCCGCGATTTGGGCGGGCCTAAGTTTCATAAAATTCTGCGGTTAGAATTTTAACGCCGTTTTAAGATTATTTTTGTAAAATCACATTTCTTTTTCACCGCTGGCGGGCTCATAGCTCAGTTGGTTAGAGCATCCGGCTCATAACCGGATGGTCCTAGGTTCAAGTCCTAGTGAGCCCACCACCACAAAATTTTTGGCTTTTCACTGCATCAAAATCGGCAAAATTCTATAAATTTCATGCGTCGTTTTTCCTTTGAAATTCCGCTTCATAACTTCAAAAGACAAAGCCTGCCGCATAATTCCCGCTTTAAAATGCGGCAAGTTCGCGATTGAATTTTCAAATTTAACTTTCATTTGGCGATCGATTAAATTTTATTTTATGGCAAGTTGCGGTAGAATTCCATTAAAATTCTTAGTGCGGGGAGATGTCCATGTCAGAAAATCAAACGAAAAAAGGCGGAATCTTAGCTTTTTATTTTAACTCAAGCTTGCTTTGGCGCATCGTTATCGCTTTAGTGCTGGGCTCTGCGATTGGTATGTTACTACCTAAAAATATGCCGGTGGGCGATACCACGTGGGTAGCGATTTTAACGCCTTTGGGAGATCTTTTCGTGCGACTTTTAAAGATGATCATGGTGCCGATCATCATCTGTTCGCTGATCGTGGGCACTAGCAGTATCTCGCCCGCGCACCTGGGCAAAGTAGGCGTTAAGGCGATCATATTTTACGCTATAACGACGCTTTTTGCGATCGTCATCGGTCTAGCGTGCGCGTTTATATTTTCTCCAGGTAGCGGGCTTGATCTAAGCGATGCGTCCAAGGCTGTCGAAAAGGCAGCGAACGCGCCTAGTATGAGTAAAATTTTGCTTAATATAATTCCTACAAATCCTTTTGATTCCATAGCCAAGGGCGAAATTTTGCCGATCATCGCGTTTTGCTTATTTTTTGGCGTAGGGCTTGCGTTTTGCCGCGACAGTAGTGATGCTCGTATTAAAAATTCCGCTGATACGGTTTATAATTTTTTCGATGGAATGAGCGAAATTATGTTTAAGGTCGTGCATTGGGTGATGCAATACGCACCAATCGGCGTTTTTGCGCTAATGTTTGTAGTGTTTAATAAAAGCGGTATCGAGGCTTTCAGCTCGCTATTAAATGTCACGATTACCCTATACGTGGGACTTGCGATTCAAGTATTTGCGGTTTATTGCGTTATTTGTATGCTTATCGGAGTCAGCCCGATTAAATTTCTTAAAAAAGTGCGCCCGCCGATGCTTACGGCTTTTGTTACCCGCAGCTCCAACGGCACGCTTCCGATTACGATGCAAACCGCCGAAGATATGGGCATTCCAAAGGCGATCTACGGCTTTGTTTTGCCCGTGGGTGCTACGGTGAATATGAATGGCACGACCGTGTATTTGGGCGTGTGCACACTTTTTATCGCTAATGCTTGCGGTATCGATCTAAACAGCAGCCACTACCTCACGATCATCATCACTTCGATGCTTGCGGCGATCGGAACTGCCGGAGTTCCGGGGGCTGGTGCGCTGATGCTGCTTTTAGTGCTCGAATCTATCGGCGTCAAGGTAAGTGGTAACGTAGCGATCGCTTACGGAATGATTTTAGGCATTGATGCGATTTTGGATATGGGGCGAACCTCGATGAACGTAACGGGCGATGTTGTGGCGTCGATCTACGTCGCAAAGAGCGAAAATGAAATGGATATGAGTAAGTGGGAAAATTAGCCCAAGTAAAATTTAGAAAGGACGAGCTATGAAAAGAGTTGGAATTATCGGCGGAATGGGACCTTTGGCGAGTGCGGATCTGTATATGAAGATCATAGAAGAGACTGCGGCGAGCAGCGATCAAGAAAATATTCCGCTTGTAATTGATAGCTATCCGCAGATTGAAGATCGCACGGCATTTATCTTAGGCAAAGGTGAAAATCCGCTTCCGCGCCTAAGCGAAAGTGCCATTAGGCTCAAAAATGCAGGCTGCAAGGCGTTTGCGATGGCGTGCAACACGGCGCATTTTTTCGCAGACGATGTAGAAGCTGCGGCGGAAATCCCGCTAATTCATATCGCCGAGGTCACCGTAAAAGCGATCCGCAAAAATTATCCAAACGCCCATAAAATAGCTGTGCTAGCTACTATCGGTACAAAAAAAGCTAAAATTTACGACGATCCGCTTAAAGAAGCAGGGCTAATCAGCGTGGAGCTTGGCGAAGAAAATCAAGCGGTTTTGATGGATTGTATCTACAAAGGCGTTAAGGCGGGCAAGACTGCCGAATACGTGGGGGCTTTTGAGAATTTGCTAGGCAAAATCGATGCTGATATTTACGTCGTTGCCTGCACTGAGCTGCCGCTATTTTTGCCGTTAATCAAAAGCGATAAAATTTTCGTTGATCCTACTAGAGAGCTTGCTAAAGCGATCGTGGAATTCTCAAGATCGTAGAGCCGCAAGGCTTTGCAAGCTCGAATTTTAAACCGCAAAATTTTACGACGATCTAAGTCGTAGAATTTTGCGGAATTGCGTTAGCTCAAAATTCCGTGTGAGCGGAATTTATATGATAGCAAAATTTCATCACAGCATTTTAAACTTAAAATTTTGTCAAAATTTAATTCGCAAGATCCAGAATGTAAAACCTCCGAAGTAAAATTCCGTAATAAAATTTACTTGTAAAATTTCGTGCTGAAATTTAAGCTAAAATTCCATTAAATTTGACCGTTTCTAAAGCCCGAATTTACTATAATCTCCAAATCAAAAAAGGACCAAAAATGAGCGACTACACCCACCTGCACCTTCACACCGAGTATTCGCTGCTAGACGGCGCGAATAAAGTAAGCGAGCTCGCCGAGCTTTTGCAGAGCCGCGGCACCAAGGCGTGCGCGATCACCGACCACGGCAATATGTTCGGCGCGATAGACTTTTATCAGACGATGAAAAAGCACGGCATCAAGCCGATCATCGGCATCGAGACCTACCTGCACAACCACGATGATATCGGCGATAAAAGCGACCGCCAGCGCTACCACTTGATACTGCTTGCCAAAAACGAGACGGGCTATAAGAATTTGATGTATCTTAGCTCGCGCGCGTTTTTGGACGGCTTCTACTACTACCCGAGGATCAACAAAAAAATTTTAAAAGAGCACAGTGAGGGTCTCATCTGCTCCTCGGCGTGCCTAGCGGGCGAGGTGGAATTTCATCTAAATCAAAGCGAGCGAAATTTAAAACGAGGCGCGGGCGGCTACGAAGCGGCGAAAAAAGCAGCGCTTGAGTATAAGGAAATTTTCGGCGAGGATTTTTATCTCGAGATCATGCGCCACGGCATCGGCGAGCAGTTAAACGTCGATAAGGATCTCATCCGCCTCTCGCGCGAAATCGGCGTCAAGATCATCGCCACCAACGACGCTCACTACGCGCGCAAAGACCGCGCCAAGGCTCACGACGTTTATCAATGCATCTCGATGGGCAAGACGATCAACGACGGCGACCGCCTAAAACACGTCGTTTCGGAATTTTACGTAAAAAGCGACGAGGAGATGAGGCGGCTTTTCGCGGACATCCCCGAAGTGATCGAAAATACCGCGGAGATCGTGCAAAAGTGCAATTTGAAATTTGCCTTCGACGAGAAAGACTACGCGCCGACGCCGCCGAATTTTAAATTTACGATCGAATACGCCGATAGGCTCGGGCTTTCGCTGCCGCAGCCCTCGGAGCGCTATAGCTTTGCAAACGACGATTTTTTATTCGATCATCTCTGCCGCGAGGGGCTTAAAGAGCGCCTTAAATTTATCGATCCCGCCAAGCACGAGATTTATCGCGAGCGCCTGGAAAAGGAGCTTGCCATTATCAAAAACATGCATTTTTCGGGCTATATGGTCATCGTGCAGGATTTCATCAACTGGGCGAAGGATCACGATATCCCCGTAGGCCCCGGTCGCGGCTCTGCGGCGGGCAGCATCTGCGCATATGCGCTTCGCATTACCGACCTCGATCCGATCCCGTATAATCTGCTTTTCGAGCGATTTTTAAATCCGTCGCGTATCTCGATGCCCGACATTGACGTGGATTTTTGCCAGGCGCGCAGAGGCGAAGTGATCGACTACGTCATCGATCAGTACGGCAAATACAACGTCGCGCAGGTTGCGACCTTCGGTAAGCTGCTCGCGCGCGGCGTCATCCGCGACGTGGCTCGCGTCTGCGATATGCCGCTTTCACAAGCCGATAAGATGGCGAAGCTGATCCCCGACAAGCTTGGCATCACGCTCAAGCAGGCTTACGACGCCGAGCCGAAGCTGAAAGAATTTATCGACGCAGATCCGATCGCACAGCAGGTTTGGGAGTTTGCGCTGGGCCTTGAAGGGCTAAATCGCAACGCAGGAATGCATGCCGCGGGAGTGGTGATCTCAAACGAGCCGCTGTGGAACAAAGCGCCGCTATTTAAGCAGGATAAGGGCGAGGATGCGCGCCTAGTAACGCAATACACCAAAAACTATCTCGAGGACGTCGATCTGATAAAATTTGACTTCCTTGGCCTTAAAAACCTAGATGTGATCGATAATGCCGCTAAGCTCGTCAAGCGTCGCTATAATCGCGACATAGTTTGGGAGGAGATAGACTTTAACGATCCGCAAACTTACAAAACCATTCAAAGCGGCAACACGCTGGGGATTTTTCAAATCGAGGGTGCGGGCATGCAGGATCTTGCGATGAACCTGCGCCCCGACCGCTTCGAGGATATCATCGCGATGATCTCGCTCTATCGCCCGGGGCCGATGGATCTAATCCCCGATTTTATCAGGATCAAACACGGCGAGCTAAAAGCAAGCTATATTTTCCCCGAGATAAGAGAAATTTTAGAGCCAACATATGGCATCATCGTCTATCAAGAGCAGGTTATGCAGATCGTGCAGAAGGTGGGCGGCTTTAGCTTGGGCGATGCCGATCTGGTGCGCCGCGCGATGGGTAAGAAGGATGAAAAGAAGCTCGCTCATATGCGAGAGCAGTATCTAAGCGGCGCCAAAGAGCTGGGCTTTGACGTAGCTAAGGCAGATGAGCTATTTGATCTGATTATGAAATTTGCCTCCTACGGCTTTAACAAATCTCACGCCGCAGCGTATTCAATGATCACCTTTCAAACGGCCTATCTTAAGACCTACTATCCGGCGGAGTTTATGGCGGCGCTGCTTACTTCGGAGGAGGGCAATACCGATAAAATTTCAAAGTATATCGACGAGGCGAGCCGCCTAGGTATCGGGCTTTTGCCGCCGTCGATCAATCAAAGCTTAAGAGGCTTTAGCGTCGTGGACGACGAAAACTCCAAATCGGGCACCTCGATCATCTACGGCCTAGGAGCGATTAAGGGCGTGGGCGGCGCTGCAATCGAGAATATCTTAGAGCTTCAAAGCGAGGCTAAATTTCAAAGCATCGACGATTTTGCTTCGCGAGTGGATAATTTCCGCGTCAATAAAAAGGTCATCGAGTCGCTGATCTACGCAGGCGCGATGGATTGTCTGGGTAAGAGTCGCCTGGCGATGATTCAAAATATGGAAAATATCCTAGACGTGATGAAGAAGATCACCGAGATTAAAAAGGACGCCGCAAGCTCGCTTTTTGGCGAGGATGAGGATATGACGAGCGGCATGAGCGTAAGCTTCGTCGATACCGATAAGGAATTTCCGCAGGGCGAAATTTTAAAATTTGAGCAGCAGACCGTGGGCGTGTATCTCTCTGGGCATCCGCTAGATGATTACAAAGAGGAGATGGAAGGCATCGACTATACGCTATCCTCGGCGTTTAGCGAGATCGAGGGCGATAGCGCCGAGGTGCTTAGCGTGGGGCGGATCGAGGATCTGTCCACGCGCATGACGAAAACGGGCAAAAAAATGGGGATTTTAAACGTGCTTGATCTGCACGGCAGCTTCGAGCTTGCGGTGTTCGATAACGCGCTAAAGGCGATCGAAAACTTAAGCCCGCAGGAGCGGGAGCGCCCGTACGCCTTTATGATTAAAATTTCAAAAAGTGCGGTCGGCGGCGCGGCGTATCAGTTGTCGTTTCTTTCGATGATGAGCCTGCAAAACGCCCGCGATGCGAGCTTCCGTCCGCGCGCGGGAGTATTTTTGAGCGAGAATCCGCTAAGAGCCTATGCTAGTGAGCTTGACGGTATTTCATACACCAAATCCGGCGAATTCGGCGAGCTGGTGGACGACGGGGGCGCAGGCGTTAAAATTTTATGCGTCGGCAAGATCGAAAACGTCCACACCCGCACGACTAAATCGGGCAAGCAGATGGCAAATCTTACGGTGCTTGATCTTGCGGGCAGCTTCGAGATGAGCGCGTTCGGTGATATTTGTGATGCGGTCACTGCGCTAACGGATGCGCAGCTGGAGCGCCCGATGGCGTTTTGGGCGCGGCTTAGCAAAAACACATCCCCTTACGGCGGGAAATATCAAATTTATCTGGATGAAATTTTAACTCTAGATGCCGCGCAAAATATCGACGGCTACGTACCTAGCAAGGTGCGAGGCTCCGGTGGTGGGGAGCGCGGGGGCTTTAACGGCAGCAATTTCGGCTCCAGCAGAAACTTTGGTAGCGAACGAGGCGGCGGCTACGGCAGCGGGAATTTTGCTGAGCGAAAGGGCGGGTTTACTGCGGAGGATCCCGCTCTTAAGGCGCGCAAAGAGCGCGAGGCGCAGCGCAAAAACGCGCAGGATTTCGAGTTTGAGCTAAGCTTAGGCGAACTTAGCCGCGAGAAAATTTATAAAATTTACCATCTCGCCTTTTGCGACACGGCGCTAAAAAACACCAAGCGGCTGATTCTGCGGATCCGCAACGGCAGCGAGGTGCTCGTTTATCCGACCGAATACATCGTGAGCGATAATTTTACCGAAAAGGTGCGCGAAATTATCGCGGCGTAGGTGCGACTCTTTCGTCGCGCCAGGTCGGTAAAATTTTATTCTTGTTCGCTTTGCACGTAAGTAGCTTTTAGCGTCGCAAACAGTCATGGTTTTTAGCGCGGCCGAGATAATAAAGTAAGGGGGTTTTCGACAATCCAGGCTTGCTTAGCATAAAATTTTATTGTGCTGCACGCAAGAACTAAAACCACGCAGATCGTCCGTGATATCTAAATTTATTGCGTTTATTGTGGCGGAATTTTATCTGCCATAAATTTACAAAAACATAGACCACTTCTGCTTTATTGCGTCGGTGAGGCTTGGTGGCATGCCGTTTGAGTTACCGCAATAACAGCTCGCCATACCTCGACAGAGCATGAATTATATTGTCGTGCTAGCCTACCTGCGGCACGATAAATGGCGCGGACACTTTTAAATTTCTAGCTAAATTTTTGCGAACGAAGCCTTACTTTGGCGAATCTCTACGCAGCTTTAAAATTTTAAACTTTAGCGGATTTGAAATTTTAGGCATAGTTTTACTACGTAAAATTTTATCGCGGTAAAATTTCGCCGAGCAAATTTAGTAAAGCACGCAAAAACAGACTCAAGACGTGCAGAAAAAATCCGAAACAAAGCTGACCTAAGCAAACGGTGCCCGAAAAAATCAAGCTAGTGCGGACTGGGCTCGAGCCGAGCCGCGCGCCGGGATGCAACCTGTCTTAAATCCAAAATTTATCAAAATTATTAAACGATTATATTTGGAATTTTTCGCGCTATATATATTGATCGCGCTAAGCGTGTTTGTCCTGCCCGAAAATATAGGTGATAATGCTTCTTGTGCGGGCTTTGTAAGCCTTATGAAGCAGTTTTTCAAATGCCGCTGCGGCAGGGATTGATCCGTACGCGCGGCTTGCGAAGTTCTAAGTAGCTGAGATGTGGGCGGCTAGCATATTGTTTTTGGCGTAGGCTACTTTCTATGCTTAAAAGTATCGCCGATTAAATTTTGCACGATTTTGAGCGGCGAAATTTAGCGAGTTGAAATTCAGAAATTCTGTCGTTTCCAAGCCGCGGAAATTTGAGCCTAAATTTAGAACTTGCAAAATTTTGAAATTTTACGGCGTGAAATTGTGTAGCGAGATTTTAGAATTTTGAAATTCTATGCCGCAGGGTTTTAGAATTTCGGAATTCTGCGAGCTGTAAATTTAGGCTAAATTTTAAAATTTGTAGCGATAGAATTTTAAAATTTTACGCCCCGTGGCTCGACAGCGCTTCCACTTCTTGATAGATCAAATTTGCAGGTTGGTTTAAATTTAGTCGGTGCGGTTGGTTGCTGCCGTAAAATTCTATACGCAGCGGTTTTGTAAATGACAGCGCGCCAAGGTGGCGATGATTTACTCACGCAAAATATGCCGCGCCGGTTGCAAACACTTCGTGGCAGGGCAAGCAAGCGTTACGCGATCGCGCGGGCTAGTTTATCTCGCAGGTTTAAAATTTCATCGCGTTTTAGCACGAAGCTGTTTTTGTTGGCGATGAGGTGCGCGGAGCTTTGCATTATGGTTTCTGCGGGCTGCAGGCCGTTTTGCTTCATCGTAGCGCCGGTCTCGACGACATCGACGATGGCGTCGGCAAGCCCTATGAGAGGGGCTAGCTCGATCGAGCCGTAGAGCTTGATGATATTTACGGCGACGGCCTTGGAAGCGAAGTATTCGCGAGTGATGTTGGGCATTTTCGTAGCGATTTTTAGGCTCGGAGCACCGTAGTTTAGCTGCGTGCCCGCATGTACGCCCACGCAGACGCGGCATTTTCCGATTTTAAGATCGAGCAGCGTAAGTACGTCGGGCCGGTGCTCCTCAAGCACGTCAAGCCCCACTACGCCGATATCCGCCGCACCGCCCATAACGTAAGTAGGGATATCTTGGTTGCGGACGTAGAGGAATTTAAAATCGCCCTCTTGCATTATGAGTTTGCGATCCTCAAAGGCGAAATCAAGCCCGAAGATGGTTTTAAAAATTTTAAGCGTGTCGTCGGCTATGCGGCCTTTCGGTAGCGCTATGGTTATCATGCGAGCCCCTTTTTTGCGATCAAGCTTACCATCGATTTAAAGATCAGATCCTTTTCATAGATCGAGTTGCGAAAATACCGCATCAGATAGGCTCCGTCGCCGCCCGTGAAGTAAATTTTATTATTGCCCGCGATGTTTTCGATCGTAAGCACGATAGGCTTTAAAATCCCGTAGTTTACGGCGCTTGCGGTCTTTTGCGGTAGCGGATCCAGATCGATATTGGTTGAAAGCGTAACATCCAGCACGGGCGCGATGCTCGCGAAAGATTTTAAAAGTGTGCCGATACCGGGCATTATGAATCCGCCTAGGTGCGAGTCTTTAAACATCAAATCCACGGTGATTGCGCTGCCCGCATCGACGACGATGCCGGTGTTTACGGCCGAGCACGCCGCTATGCGGTCGATCCCAAGCCCACGGTAGGCGGTTTTTAGCTCAAAGTGCGGTGCCAGATCAACAAGCAGAGGGTTTTTTAGCTTTTTTTTCACACTATCATTGACGCTAATGAAAAAAATTCGCTCCTTGGGCTCGTACCTCATAAACTCCGCTACAGGCATACTTTGCGTTACGCCACCTTTATAAAATTTAACTCTAGAATTTCCTACGTCACACAAAAGCATAGAGGCTAAATCCGTTCTCTTTTAAAAATTTCGCGCTTTTGGAGCACATTTGCGAGTTGTAAAACAGCACGCGCTTCTTGACGACCTTGCCGAGACTTACGCTAATGTCGTTTGCGAGCGAGAGTAGAAATTCCGCGTCGCGCATCACAAAGCGAGATTTTGCGTCGCGCATAAATAAAAGGACGTTGTAGCTTTTCAGATCCACGCCAAAATACGCGCCGTATGATCGCGAGCGCGTGAAGCTAGCGATATCTAGCGTTTGGAATTTTTGAAGCAGAAGCCCTTCGCGAACGCAGAGTTTTGAAATTTTATCTAGCATCAAAATTTAAAATTTTATCGTCGTAGTAAAACGAGCTGCCTGCGATAAAAGACTTATCCTCGAACTCGCCATTTAGCTCGTAGATCGCCTGGCCTTCTAAATTTTCGTCCACGCGGATCACGTAGCCGTTACGCTCGATGATATACAGATAGCCGCCGCTAAGCAGCGCGCCGCTAAACTGCGCGAAGGTAAATTTACGCGATTTGAGTAAATTTAGCCCGCGATCTAGTAGCTCGACTCTGCCGTCTTTTAAGAAAAGATAAATTCTATCGCCGCTAAAAATCACGTCTTTAATGTCTACATTATGGTTTTTATTGCCCGCAGGACTTACCAGCATTAGCCTAGTGGCAGTTACGGCATAAAGGTTATCGCCCTTGTTTTCTAAGGCAATAATGTTGTTAAAAAACGGCTGGTTGCTTACGACGAAATCGCGTGCCGAGCGCCCACCTACGTTTTCTGCGATGCTGACTAGTCCGTCTAACGCAGGATAAGCGATAAGCTGGTTGATAAATAGTGGTGACGCTACGCGCGAATCGATTGCGAATGCATCGCCTACTTTATGATCGAGTACCACTGCGCCCGAACTTAGCTTGATAAGCATAATCGAATCATCGCTCATCACTAAAGCCAAATCATCGCCACGTATATTTGCACTGAGCGCTTGTCTGCCGAGGGCTTTTTCAAATTTTACGGCGCCTGTGCCACTAACTACTTTAAGCGTGCCATTGATATCAGTTACGACAAAATTTCCGTCATATTCACCTAAAAATTTTTCACTTTTTAGGACTTTGAAATTTTTCACCAATCCGTTTTTAGAGATGACTTCGCCGTCTTTTAGCGTAGCACCATCTTTACTAACCGCTACGATTTCCGACGGCAGCGAGCCGTTAAATTTCATATCGCCTGTGATGTTTTCGTCGCTAGGTTCGAAATACTGGCGCTTCGTCGAGCAGCCCAAAAATAAAAACGATAGTAAAAGCGTAAATATCAGCGTTTTTTTCATTATTTATTGCCTCCATAGTGTTTCAAAGCAAGTGCGATTTGACGAACTGGCGAGTTGAGTGGAATTTTATCTAGCTCTGCGTGAGCTTGCTCGATTTTACCCTCTTTTAGCAGGTCGTAGCCCTTAAGCAAAGAATCGTAATCGGCGAGTAGCACCCCGCCTTGTTTGCCGTTTTGTAGATTTATTATCTCTTTTAGCATAACATCGATGCCTTGGGTATTTTCTAGCGCCGCTCGCTCGTCTGCAGAGCCGTTTTGCAAAATATAAAGAGCGTATAGATTTATATCTTTTTGCTTAAGCTCGGCTAGCTTAGTGTCATCGCGCTTGTTAAGCAGCTCGTCATAGATCGCATTAGCACTTGCTATACGGCGATCGCTTAAAAATTCATTTGCGTAATATCCGATAAACGCTACGATCAAAACCGCAGCCAAAAATATCAGCGGCTTTTTGTATTTTTTTACGAAAATTTCACTTTTTATGACGCTTTCTAGAAACTGCTCTTCTGTACCAATCTCTTTTTTCACGCCTTCGATGTCGTCTTTTAAAGCCAAAATTCAGTCCTTTGTTTGAGAAAATCGGCGTAATTGTAGCATAAAAAATTTTAAATACCGCCTAAGATAAAGAATTTTTATGATATAATGTCGCATTTATCAGAAAAAGGAAAGTTATGATAATAGACGACGCCTTGCTAAGCAAGCTGGAAAGGCTATCCGCTCTTAAAATTCCGGATGCTAAGCGAGAAGAATTTAAAGGTCAATTAAATAATATTGTAGATTTTGTAGAAATTCTAAATGAGCTGGATTTGCAAAGCGGCGAAGCGGCTATCACTACGCTGAAAGGCGGTACTCCGTTTCGCAAAGATATTCCACGCAAAAGCGACGTCGCAGAAAGCGTCTTAAAGCATGCTCCGCAGTCCGAAGGCGGCTACTTCGTAGTACCGAAAATCATCGATTGAAAGGAATTTTATGGAAGAAGTTCAAAGAAATTTAGTAGATATCGAAACCCTACTAAAAACCGTCGTTTTTAACAAAGCGAGCGACCTTCACTTAGTTTCGCGCTCGGCGCCTCAAATACGTATCGACGGCACACTGCGTCCACTTGCCATGGATCCGCTTAAGGGCACGGATATCGAGTATATCTGCTACGCGCTCATTACCGATGCTCAAAAAAGTGCGCTCGAGGAAAATAAAGAGCTCGACTTTGCGATCGAGCTTCCTAATATCGGACGCTTCCGTGGTAACTACTACTACACTATGAACGGTGATTTGGCTGCCGCATTTCGTATTATTCCTATTGATATTCCTAGCCTGGATGATTTAAAAGCTCCTACGATTTTTAAAGAGGTAGTCAAGCACGAAAAAGGCATGATTTTGGTTACCGGACCTACCGGTAGTGGTAAATCAACTACTCTTGCCGCGATGCTAAACGAGATTAACGAAAAAGAGCGCAAGCACATCATCACTGTTGAAGATCCGGTCGAGTTCGTCCATACCAATAAAAAAGCGCTTTTCTCTCACAGAAATATTGGCACTGATACCCATTCCTACGCTAATGCGTTAAAATTTGCCTTGCGTGAGGACCCGGATATTATCCTAGTTGGTGAGATGCGCGATAGAGAGACTATCTCGATCGCCATTACCGCGGCTGAGACCGGTCACTTGGTATTTGGTACGCTACACACCAACTCCGCGATGCAAACGATCAACCGTATTATCGATAGCTTTGATGGTGGCGAGCAGCTCCAAGTACGAAATATGCTCTCTGTCTCACTTACCGCGGTCATTTCACAATCGCTTTTGCCGAAGCTTGGCGGTGGACGTATCGCGATCCATGAAATTTTGCTAAATAACAATGCCGTAGCGAATCTAATCCGCGAAAACAAGGTGCATCAAATTTACTCTCAAATGCAGCTAAATCAGCAATCTACCGGTATGATAACTCAAACTCAAGCGATGGTTAAAGCGATCCGTGCAAATCAAATTTCAAAAGACACGGCATTTAGGTATTCGACTAACCTACAAGAGCTAATAGGCGTGGTGGGTGCTTGATGGAAGGTATTAATTGGTTCGACGTCGGCTGTTTAGTACTCGTAGTGCTCTTCGGACTGCGCGGTATCACCAATGGCATTGTAAAAGAAATTTTTGGAATTTTGGGTCTCATCGGCGGTCTTTTTGCCGCGATGCGCTATAAAACTATGGCAGGCGAGTGGATTGCAGCAAAAATTCCAGCTTTGCAGAATGCAAACGGCGTGCTTTCAGGCGATACGACGCAGGTTCTCATCGGCTTTATCGCTGTGCTTTTTGGCGTATGGATCTCGTGTCTGATTATAGGCGAAATCATTTCAAAATTCTTTAAATGGAGCGGACTCGGATTTGTCGATAAGATCGGCGGTTTCGTGTTTAGCGTAAGTAAAATTTTCTTGATTTTTGCAGTTATCGTTACGCTTGCAAGCGGTCCTATGTCGATGAACGAACAGACTAAAAAGTATTTTGAAAGCAGCAAAACTGCGCCGATTTTTTTAAAAATAGGAAATTGGATTTTAAATCTCAAAGACGATCCGAAGATCAAACAAAGCTTAGATTCTATCGGTTCTAAGATGGATGATAAACTCTTAAAAGATCAAAATTCTACCGCCCGTATGAACTCGGATCAAAATCAAAGCACTGAACCTAGCGATTTTAATGCTAGTTCAGAAGTAAATTCTACAGAAAGGACGAAATTATGAATGCAAAAATCGAAAATTTAGAGTTTGACGCTCTAATTGTTGAGTTTAAAAAGGCGCTTGCTGCTAGCGGTCTAAAATATACCAAGCAGCGCGAGGTTTTACTCCGCACGCTTTATAACAATAACAAACACTTCACGCCTGAGGCACTTCACAACGAGATCAAAGCGAAATTTCCGGAGCTAAACGTAGGCATAGCGACGGTGTATCGCACCTTAAATTTATTAGAGGATTCGGGGATGGCGACGTCGATCTCATTTGGCGCACAGGGCAAGAAATTTGAGCTTGCCAACAAGCCTCACCACGACCATCTAATCTGCAAAAGCTGCAATAAGATCATAGAATTTCAAGACGCCACTATCGAGCGCAAACAGCTTGCCGTCGCCAAAGAGCACGGATTTACGCTTACGGGACACATGATGCAGCTGTATGGAATTTGCCCTGAATGCGCGGCAAAAAGGAAGTAGATTGTTTGATAGCCAGTTAGAGATCCAAAGGATAGACAAGGCGTCGGAACTTCGGAATTTAGGGGCTAATCCCTATCCGCACTTTCTAAAAAAGGATATGAGCATAGCCGAGTTTAAAGAGAAATTCGGCTACATCACAGATACCGAGGATAAAAAAGCGAGCAAGGAGGTAAGCCTTGCCGGAAGGTTAAAGCTAAAGCGTGTCGCGGGCAAATCCACCTTCGCAAACATAGAAGATCAAAGCGGCAATATTCAAATTTATTACTCTCGCGACAGCATCGGCGAGGAGGATTACGCTAAATTTAAGAAAAATCTCGAAGTGGGCGATATAATTTTGGTGCGCGGATACGCTTTCGTCACCCAAACGGGCGAGTTTTCGATCCATGCCAGCAAAATAACGCTCGCGTCCAAAGCGATCTGCCCGCTTCCGGAGAAATTTCACGGCCTTGTCGATATCGAGATGCGCTACCGCCAAAGATACCTCGATATGATAATGAACCCCGAAGTGCGCGAGGATTTCATCAAGCGCTCGATCATCGTTAGCGAGATCCGCAGTTTTTTTGAAAAACACGGATTTTTAGAGGTCGAAACGCCGATGATGCACCCAATCGCAGGCGGCGCGAACGCTAAGCCATTTATCACGCACCATAACGCCCTAGACGTCGATCGCTATCTGCGTATCGCGCCGGAGCTGTATCTTAAGCGTCTCGTCGTAGGCGGCATGGAGGCGGTCTTTGAGATCAACCGAAACTTCCGCAACGAGGGTATGGACCTGACGCACAATCCGGAATTTACAAGCATAGAATTCTACTGGGCGTGGCATGATTATAATGATGCGATGAACCTAACCGAGGAGCTATTTAAAGCACTATTTAAGAGGCTTGGGCTAGGCGAAATTTTAACCTACGATGAGCGCGAGATCGATTTTTCAAAGCCTTTTGCGCGCATAAAGTATCTCGATGCGCTTACTCAGATAGGCGGCATCGAGCCGCAGATCGTAAATGATCGCGAAAAGATCATCGCTAAACTCAAAGAGGATAAATTTGAAGTCAATGAAAAGCTCGATCTAGGTCACCTACAGAGCGAACTTTTTGATAATTACGTAGAAGCTAAGCTCATAAATCCGACCTTCATCGTGGATTTTCCGATCTCGATCAGCCCGCTTTCGCGCAGAAGCGACGAAAATCCGCAGATAGCCGAGAGATTTGAGCTTTACATCGCAGGTAAAGAGCTAGCCAACGCCTTTAATGAGCTAAACGATCCGCTCGATCAATACGCCAGATTTAAGGCTCAAATCGATGCCAAAAATGCAGGCGACGACGAAGCTCACGAGATGGACGAGGATTACGTCCGCGCGCTTAGCTACGCGATGCCGCCGACTACCGGCTGGGGGCTTGGAATCGACCGCTTGGCGATGATTTTGCTGAATAAAAAGTCGATCCGCGACGTGATTTTGTTCCCTGCGATGAGGCCGCTAAATTTAGAGAAGGAGTGAACGTGTCAAATTTAGAAAAATTCGATAATGAAATTTTTAGTTTAACCAACAAAGAGCTTACCCGCCAGTGCGATTATTTGGAGATGATCGCGAGCGAAAATTTTACCTATCCCGAGGTGATGGAAGCGATGGGCTCGGTGCTAACGAACAAATACGCCGAGGGCTATCCCGGCAAGCGCTACTACGGCGGCTGCGAGTTCGTAGATGAGATTGAGCAGATCGCGATCGATCGCTGCAAAAAGCTCTTCGGCTGTGAGTTTGCAAACGTCCAGCCAAACAGCGGCAGCCAAGCCAACCAAGGCGTCTATGCCGCGTTTTTGAAGCCGGGCGAGAAAATTTTAGGCATGGCGCTTAGCCACGGCGGGCATTTGACGCACGGCGCAAAGGTTTCAAGCAGCGGAAAGATGTATGAGAGCTTCGAATACGGCGTGGAGCTTGACGGCCGCATAAATTATGATAAGGTGCTTGAGATCGCTCAGATCGTAAAACCAAAGATGATCGTTTGCGGCGCGAGCGCCTATACGCGCGAGATAGATTTTGCTAAATTTAGACAGATCGCAGATAGCGTGGGCGCGTTTCTTTTCGCCGACGTAGCGCATGTCGCTGGGCTCGTCGTTGCAGGCGAACATACTAATCCGTTTCCGCACTGCCACGTCGTAAGCTCGACAACGCATAAAACGCTTCGCGGTCCGCGCGGCGGCATCATAATGACCAACGACGAGGAATTTGCTAAAAAGATCAACTCGGCGATCTTCCCTGGTATCCAGGGCGGCCCGCTAATGCACGTCATCGCTGCTAAGGCGGTCGGCTTTAAACACAATCTAAGCCCGGAGTGGAAGCTCTATGCCAAGCAGGTCAAGGCAAACGCTAGAGTTTTGGGCGAGACGCTGGTTGGGCGCGGCTTTGATCTCGTTAGCGGCGGCACCGATAATCATCTGATTTTAATGAGCTTTTTAAATAGAGATTTTAGCGGCAAGGACGCTAGTGCCGCGCTTGAAAATGCAGGCATTACGACGAATAAAAATACCGTGCCGGGCGAGACGCGCAGTCCATTCGTCACCAGCGGTATCCGCGTCGGAAGCCCCGCACTTACGGCGCGCGGCATGAAGGAGAAAGAATTTGAGTTTATCGGAAATAAAATCGCCGATGTGCTAAGCGATATCTCAAATTCTAAGCTTCAGGCGCAGGTCAAAGAGGAAGTGCGAGATTTGGCGCACCGCTTTATCATCTACGACCGCGCGATGTATTAAATTTAATAAATTCGGGTAAGCTTACCCGAATTATTTATTTCGTAAATTTTGCGTGGTAGAATTTACAAAGTAAATAATAATCTTAGGAGAGAGTATGAACGACAAAAATTTCGATATGAGCAGCATAGACGATATAGTGATAAATAGCGGCAATGTCGATAAGAACGCGAATTTGAAAAAGGGTCTTACCGTTGCAGCCGGCGTCGTAGTTTTATTCTTAATCATTTTAATCATAATGAAGGCTATTAATAAAGACGATATTGATACTAACGCAGGTCTTACTATGCCTAGTGAAGAAGAGCTTGCCAAAGCGGAGCAAAAGCCTGCCGTACAAGTTCAAAAACCTGAGCCTTCGCAGCCTGAGCCTGTAGAGGTGAAATCAGAACCCAATGCAGCATCTGCAGCTCCAACCAAAGTAGAGATAAAAACCCAGGAACCTAATTCCGAAAGTAAGGTCGTCGCAAGCGCTCAGCCTGAAGCGCAGAAAGTAGAAATCCAAAAGCCCGAAATCAAAGAAGAGCCAAAAAAATCCGAAGTTAAAATAGAAAGTAAAAAGATTGAGCCTAAAGACGAAGCCAAAAAGTCTGAAAAAACGGACGTAAAAAAGTCCGAGCCTAAAAAAGAGTCTGCAAAAGACGAGATCAAAAAAGAGCCTTCTAAAACCGAAATTAGAAAAGTCGAGCAAAAAGTAGAGCCTAAAAAAGAACCCGAAAAACAAGCAAAAGCAGAAGTTAAAAAAGAGCCTTCAAAAACGGAAGCTAAAAAGGAACATGCTAAAGCTGAGACCAAGAAAGAGCCTGCTAAGTCCGAGCCTAAAAAAGAAGCTAGCAAGCCGGAGTCTAAAAGCGAGAACGTAAAGGCTGGCGTTGCAGCAAAGAGCACCAGCACCAGCGTGGCAAACGGCAGTTATGTGCAGGTTTTCGCATCCAATGCCTACGATCCAAACGGATCTGATACCAAAAAAATCACCAAAAAAGGCTACAGCCCAATTGCGCTGCAAACTCACGTCGGAAGCAAGAGCGTGACTAAAATTTTAGTCGGACCTTTCGAGGGTGAGGCGCTACAAAAGGCGCTTAGCGATATGCGCAGCATCAATAGCGGAGCGTATATCTACCGAGTGAAATAGTGGACAGATTCGCGGTTTTCGGCAACCCGATCGCCCACTCTCTCTCGCCGCTACTTCATAATTACGCGATAAAATTTTTGGAGCTGGACGCCTACTACGGGCGAGTTTTGCTGCAGTGCGGCGAGGAGCTGCGAGCTAAATTTGAAACTTTAGGGCTTACGGGCGCGAACGTAACCGTGCCTTTTAAGCTCGACGCATTTAAAGCATGCGACATCCTAAGTGAGGCGGCTAAGCAGATCGGCTCGGTAAACACCTTGGTACTAAAAAGCGGCGCACTGCACGGCTTTAACACCGATGCGCAAGGCTTTTTCTGCGCGATTTTGGGCTTTGGTGAGATTCGCAATGCGCTTATTTTAGGTGCGGGCGGCACGACGCGAGCGATCGGCTACGCGCTAGGCAAAAACGGCGTGAAATTTGACATCCTAAACCGCAGCGTAAAAGATTTTGACTTCGGCTGCGAGGAATTTTTTACCTATGAAAATTTCAAATTTAAAGATTACGATCTGATCGTCAATGCCACCGGCGCAGGTCTCAAAGATGACGCGCTACCAGCGCCCGAGGGGGTAATAGATGAAATTTTATCCCGCGCAAAATTCGCCTTTGATGCGATCTACGGCAAACAGACTCCGTTTTTACAAGCCGCGCGCACAAAAAATCTGCCCGTAAAAGACGGCAAGGAGATGCTGATAAATCAGGGCGCGCTTGCTTTCAATCTCTTTTTCGGCGGCAAATTCGACTTAGCAGAGATTGTAGCGCTGATGAGCCGTGCTGCAAATTTGCGCTAAATCGACTCTTAGGCTTTTCAATTATCCGCCCAGTCTAATGAAATGCTTTAAATTTTGTGTCGAGTTAATTATACGTTCTTAAATTTTATATCGTGTAGCTTTGGGCGTTTGATTTTAAAATTCTTACGGTTTGCTTTCAGCTGAACCGTGTTAATTTGCCTGTAAAAAATTCTATTAAAAAGCGCTACGAATTAGGCACAAAGATGCTTGGCGAAACCTTGCACATTTTTCTACTTGCTTCTTGATATGTTCTATTTTAAAATTTTATGACAAATCTAAACTAAAATTTTGTGCAGTTTAAGTAAAATGCGATCGGTTGCGAATTATGCGGTAGAAACTTTATTTAAGTGTGGTGGCGCAAAAACTCATTTATTAAAAAGATAAAATTGCTACCAAAATTTCAAAATTTAAAGCTAAATTTTAATTAATTGTTATACAATAAAAAATATAAACTAATAATTGCTAAAGGTTAAAATTTGATGTTTTTCGGCAAAATTTTAAAATTTTACGCGCACGGATTTGCTTCGATGAAGCTTGGCAAAACGCTATGGGCGGTGATTTTGATCAAGCTATTTATAATTTTTGTGCTACTTAAATTTTTCATTTTCGACGAAAATCTGGATTCTAAATTTAAAACCGATCAAGAAAAAATCGATTTCATCTATAAAAATTTGACTAAGGAGTAGGAATGCAAGAGCTTGCTAGCGTGGATTGGTCGAGGGCGCAGTTTGCGCTCACGGCGCTTTATCACTTTCTTTTCGTGCCCCTAACGCTGGGGCTTAGCTTTATCGTGGCGTTTATGGAGAGCCTATATGTCGCGACCGGTAAGCAGGAGTGGCTCAAGATCACTAAATTTTGGTTGCGCCTTTTCGGTATAAATTTCGCCATCGGCGTCGCGACCGGTATCATAATGGAGTTTGAGTTCGGCACCAACTGGGCGAATTACAGCTGGTTCGTGGGCGACATCTTCGGCGCGCCGCTTGCGATCGAGGGCTTGCTGGCGTTTTTCTTGGAGGCTACCTTCTTTGCGGTAATGTTCTTCGGCTGGGACCGCGTGAGCAAGAAATTTCACCTTCTCTCGACCTGGCTCGTGGCGATCGGATCAAATTTAAGCGCATATTGGATCCTAATCGCGAACGCCTGGATGCAAAATCCGGTGGGTACGAGCTTTAATCCAGATACGATGCGCAACGAGATGAGTAATTTTTTAGATATCGCGCTATCTCACTTCGGAGTGGCTAAATTTTTACATACCGTTGGCGGCGGCTACATTACCGCGGCGCTTTTCGTGCTTGGAATTTCGGCGTTTTATATGCTAAAAAACAAAGACTTCGCGCTTGCTAAAAAAAGCTTCATCGTAGCGGCAAGCTTCGGTATGCTAAGCTCGCTTTTCGTGCTATTTAGCGGCGACGAGAGCGCTTATCAGGTCGCGCAAAAGCAGCCGATGAAGCTTGCTGCGATGGAGGGTCTGTATAAAGGTGAAGTAAACGCGGGCATCGTCGCAGCGGGAGTTTTAAATCCGAGCAAAACCCCGGGAGACGATAAGGAGCCGTTTTTGTTCGAGATAAAAGCGCCCTATGCGCTAGGGCTAATGGCTACGAGGGGGCTTGATAATTTCACGCCGGGCATCGATGATCTGGTATTCGGAAATGAAAAATTCGGCATCGAAGGCGCGGATAAAAAGATAGAAAAAGGCAAAATCGCCCTGCAAGCGCTAAAGGATTACAAGCTCGCCAAAGACGCCAATGATACTGCGGCGATGCAGCAGGCGCACGAAATTTTATTCGGCAACCAAAATATGCAAAATTTAGGCTACGGCTACCTTGACGACGCGAAGCAGATCGTCCCTCCCGTGGCGCTTACCTTTTACAGCTTCCACGTGATGGTGGCTTTGGGAAGCTATTTTATCTTGCTATTTTTCGTGACGCTATTTTTGGCGATGCGAAAGAACCTCGCCGAACACAAGAAAATTCTATGGCTTTGCGTCTTTAGCATTCCTTTGGGATACGTCGCGTGCGAGGCGGGCTGGATCGTGGCCGAAGTAGGGCGCCAGCCGTGGGCGATACAAGATCTTATGCCGGTGGGCGTCGCAGCTACGAGCCTAGCGGGAACGAACATAATGATCTCGTTTGCGCTCTTTGCGGTTTTATTTACGGTTTTATTCATAGCCGAGATAAAGATCATGCTAAAACAGATAAAGATAGGATTTTAAGATGCACGAAATTTTTCAAATTTATTGGTGGTGCGTGGTTTCGCTTCTGGGCGGAATTTTGGTTTTTATGCTCTTCGTGCAGGGCGGTCAGACGCTGCTTTTTACGCTGGCAAAGAGTGAGACCGAGAAGGATTTTATAATAAATTCCATCGGCAAGAAATGGGAACTTACATTTACTACGCTCGTGATGTTCGGCGGAGCGTGCTTTGCGGCGTTTCCGCTATTTTATGCGACCAGCTTCGGCGGGGCATATTGGGCGTGGATGGCTCTGCTTTTTTGCTTCATAATCCAAGCCGTCGCCTACGAATACAGAAAAAAGCCCGATAATTTCTTGGGCGCTAAAACTTATGAAGCCTTTCTTTTCATAAACGGCTCGCTGGGTACGATCCTGCTCGGTATCATCGTCTCGACGCTTTTTAGCGGCAGCGAGTTCGCGCTGGGCGATAATAATTTCGTGCAGTGGAAAAACTCCGCTCGTGGGCTTGAGGCGCTAGCAAATCCGTTTAATTATATCTTGGGAGTTGCGCTATTTTTCTGCGCTAGGACGGGAGCAAATTTATACTTAATGAATAATATTGCTGAGCCCGAAATGATCGCTAAGCTCAAAGCTTCGCTTAAATTTAACGCTAGCGCGTTTTTGGTATTTTTCATCGCGTTTTTGGCGTGGGTCTTGCTAAAGCAGGGCTATGCAGTCGGCGCGGGCGGCGTCGTAAGTCTCGAGAGTTTTAAGTATCTGCACAATTACCTAAGCCTGCCTGCAGTGCTAGTCTTGCTACTGCTCGGCGTCGTGCTGGTGCTAGTGGGGATATTCAAAGGCGCATTTACAAGCAGCGTGCGCGGAGTATTTTCCTACGGCGTGGGGGTCGTATGTGCGGTAACGAGCGTGTTTTTGATCCTGGGTCTAAACAACACGGCGTTTTATCCGTCAAATTTCGACCTGCAAAGCTCGCTTTCGATAAGCAACGCAAGCTCGAGCCTCTATACGCTTAAGACGATGTTTTACGTGTCGTTTGTAGTGCCTTTCGTGCTGGGTTATATCAGCTACGTCTGGTGGCTGATGGACGCTAAAAAGCTCGATAAAGAGGGGCTTTCAAACGAGCATTATTAGGCACCTGCTCCAGCGCGGCTTCCGCGAGCCGTGTGGCGGCGAGAGGCTGCTCGCGTGCGCGGCACTGCGTGCTTTTGCGCTTGGTTAAATTTCATACCGGCGGCGCTTTTTATGCGCCGCATTATAAAAATTTTAAGGATTAAAAATGATCAAATCTTTAGTTTTCATCGCGATTTGGATGATCTTGCTAATCGCGAGCTATAAATTTATAAAGCTAAACATCGTTCATCACGAAAAAAGAGAGCAGTAAAAGCGTAGAAATTTTAAAAGCTTGCGGCCCGGAATTTCGCTTTAAATTTAGAGAGCGAAATTCCGGCTCAAGGTGCGGGCGAAATTTTATCTAGCCCTTGTAATCAATATTTTTTTCAAACTCTTTAAGTCGCATATGGATTGAGCGAAGCTCCGTGATCGTCGTCCAGTTATTCATAAAAATACTAAAACTTCCGCGCACTTGATTAAAGGCGTTGCTCACCTGAACCATAACTCCAAGTGTAATTACCTTAGTAAATAACCCAGGACCCATTATCAAGTAAGGTACGATCATTAGAAACTGCGAAAATGAGTTGAACCACATATCAAAATAGCAGTAATGCAGATACAGTTTAAAATAGTTATATTTGATCTTATCAAATAACGAAAGAATTTTTTCCTCGCTTGCGTAATTTATCTTATCCTCCTCCGCAAAAACAAGTTCTTTTCTAAAAGCCGCCTCGACCTTTTGATTGTTGTATTCCAGCCTCGGTAGATACCAGCCAACCAACCAAGAAATTATTAGCCCACCGATGCTGATTGCAAGTGCAATCCAAACAAGTGAGCCCGGGATTTTTTTTAGAAATTCAAAAGGAACGTTGCTACTAAGCCCCCATAGCACAGGTATGAATGCAAACAGTGTCATAGCTGCCGAAAGCACTCTCGTACCCATTTCCTCGATAGTTCTTGAGAAGCGAAAGATATCTTCTTGGATACGTTGCGAGCTTCCCTCGATATCTTTACTTACCTTTTTCCAGTATGAAAAATAAGAAAAGGTCATCGCTTCCCGCCATTTAAATGTCCAAATACGAGCTGCATATCGTTCTGAAATCGCAGAGACTACGTAGGGCATCGCTATCCATAAAAAAACTTTCATCTGCGTATAGAAATCATTTAGTGTATGACGATCTATGTTTTGGCACATATCATAAAACGCGCGGTACCATTCGTTTATTCTCACATTTAAGGTAGTTTGATACCAATTAATCGCAATTAGAAAAAATATTCCAGAATATGCCCAAAATGCCCATTTTTTGTTTTTAAAAAATGAAGCAAACATCAATGCTCCTTTGGATTCAAAATCGCTGTAAATAGCCTATCGCTTAGCATTTGTGCGGCTTTTTGCACATCCGCGCTTTTTACCGCATTTATGCTTGCCGCGTAGCTTTTTTCATCATAGAGCGGATAGCCGTAAAGCTCGTGTGCAGTGATATTAGCAAGCCAAAAATCATTCGTCTGCGCAGCTCTTTTGGTCGATAAAATTTGCGCTTTTTTGAAATTTGAAAGCTCGCTATCTTTCGCACCGGAGCTTTCGATCTGTTTTAAAATTTCACTCACGCTTGCTGCAACGGCACGGGCATCTTTCGGCTCGGTAGAAAACGATACATTCAAGCTCGCTGCGATTTGTGGCTCACGCACATAGGCGCTATGCACCATCGCCGAGTAAATTTGTCCGCGCGCCTCGCGGATCTGCTCGACGATGCGATTGCTTAGCACACTTTTTAACGCTTGAAATTTATAAGTGTCTGAAAAGTCAAAATTTTGCAGCTCATAGTTTGAAAAAATCATCCGAACTTCGCTTTTATCACTATCACCGTAATCTTGCACAATCTCGCCGCTAGAAGTATTTAGCATCAAAGTTTTAGGCGTAGCGCTGCTTGTGCCGGGCTTTAGATTGCCGATATATTTGGCTAGAATTTGTTTTGCGCGCGCAGGCTCAAAATCGCCGCTAAGTACAAAGATAAAATCTCCAACACCTGAAAAAATTTCATCCGCATCGCGCTGTAAATCGGCAAGATTTGCGCTCTTTACGTCATCTACGCTAAGCGGCTGCTTGCGAGCCGTATCTCCCGAATATAGAGATTTTAAAATTTGCTCGCCGAATTTAAATTCCGCCGTCTCGTCTCGTAGCGCAATCGCCGAAAGCGCGTCGGTTTTGTATTTTGTAAGCGAGCTTGCATGAATTAGCGGCTCGCTAAATCTCGCGTAAAGCTCGTGTGCCATCGCCTCCAGATCCGCCCCTGCGCCTCTAAAACCGCAGTCTGCGTCATCCATCCTAAATCTTAGCTTATAATCAAATTTTGAGGTCAAGCGTCCCGCCTCATATTCGTTTAGCTCGCCTATGGTGCCCGAGTTGAGCAGCGCAGTTAAAATTTCGCCACGAGCCTTGCCAAAATGTGCGTAGCCGCCTTTTTTAACGGCTGCGAGGGTGATTTTATTTTTCTCGCTTTTAAGGGGTTTTAAAATTACCTTCGCGCCGTTTTTAAACTCCAAAATTTCAGTGCCGCTAGCGCCTTTTTGCGTTTTAAATTCCGTCTCTTTTAAATCTGCTCCCGCAAGCTGCTTGGAAGCAAGCTTCGAAGCAGCGAAATTAAATGGCACTGCCTTTTCGTAGAGCAGCTCCGCATCTTTTTGGCTAATGCCCAAATCCTTTGCCGAGATAATCTCCGTAAATCTCGCTCCATCCGTTATCTTTGAGAAAAATTTATTAACATCTGCTAGCGTTATTTCTTCTAAGGCCTTGAGGCTTAGATCGTGCTCGTCTTGCTTACTAAGCTTTACATTGCCGTTTTGTACGAAATCAAGTAATGCTCCCATTTGCGCACTTTGCGTATCGTTTTTAAGCAGATCGGCTTGCACTTGATGTTTAAATTCCGCCTTAACGCTATCAAAATCGTCATTGTTAAATCCGTGTTCGCGCACTCCTTTGATCGCGCTAAAAAGACTACTTAATGTGGCGTTGGCGTCGAAATTAAAAATATTTGCGCTTATGCTGTATAGTCTGCGGTTTTTAAACAGATCGTCCGAGCCGAAATAGGCTTTAAGCGGAATTTTGGCATTTACATTCATCGCGTCGTATCCAAGCTCCATCAGCCTCGATACGTAGGCTTGCAGCCACTCATTTTTAAGCGCACCGTAGCTTCTTAGCGGCTCATATTTGCCTGCGTAAAGCACGCTAGCGACATTAGTGCCGAGCTCGGGCTCTACGGTGCTTGCTAGCCCGCCTTCAAATGGGCGTAGGCTAAGATCGCGCGGGATTTTTTCGCCGTGCGCAGAAAGAGAGCTAAAATTTTGCTTGATTAGGTTTTTAATCTGCTCAATGTTTACGTCGCCTACGACTATGATACTAATGGCGCTAGGAAGGTAGTTACGCGCATAGAATTTTTTTAGTTGCTCGCCGGTGGCGCCTTTGATGATTTCATTTTGTCCGATCGGAAAGCGTCTGGAAAATATAGAATTAGGGTATAAATATGTGGCGCGCTTTTCGTAAAAGCGCCTCTCAAAGCCTTTTTTTGCTTCTTCTAATATGACGCCCTTTTCCTTTTGCGTTTCGTTCTCGTCAAATTTTACGCCACCTGCATAATCGCGCAGTACCAAAAATACGTCCTTTAGCGTCTCGTCGCTCACTTGGGCTTGGATGTTGTATGTGGTGTTTTCAAAGCCAGTCTGTGCATTGAGATCGGCGCCGAATTTTACTCCCAGGCGCTGCAGGGTATGGACTAGCTCGTTTTTATCGAAGTGCTCACTGCCGTTAAATGCCATATGCTCGACGAAATGCGCAAGACCCTGTTCGTCATCATTTTCATCAACACTACCTGCGGCTACGTTGAGGTAAAAAAGCGCGCTATTTTTTGGCACGTCGTTTTTGAGGATATAAAATTTCACGCCATTTGCCAGCTCGCCGTGCACTACGCTAGGATCGAGTTTAAGCGGCGCGTCCGGGTTGGTATCTGCGGAGTAAAGGCTCAAAGAGCAAAGCAGGGTGGTGATAAAAAATATAAACTTTTTCATAATTGTCCTTGGATTTAAAAACTTGCGATTGTAACAAAAGCTAGTTTAAAGTATGATTTTGCGAGCTTTGTTATGGATGGAATTTTGCCAAGGATTTGGGATTTTACTTGCGGTTTTAAAATTTTACTTGCAGAATTGAGAGGAATGGAATTTTTGGAATTTTTGGAATTTTTGGGATTTTTGGGATTTTTGGGATTTTTGGGATTTTTGGGATTTTTGGGATTTTTGGGATT
>NZ_CALHHX010000143.1 GCF_938030685.1 uncultured Campylobacter sp.
TCGCAAAATTCCGCGCCTTAAAATTTTTCAATCCAAAGCTCTGCGGCGTATGAGCGGAGTCCGGATCGTTTGCAAAAACCTCGGTAAAATTTTTCTTGAAGCGTCGCGCATGAGCTGCGGCGAGGTTTTTTGCGGGGCTTAAATTTGGCCCGTTTGCGGCGCTCGCACAGCTTAACGAACTCGCGCTATTTGCGCTGCTATGAGTGGAATTTTTCGTAAAATTTAATATAAAATTTTGTTTGAAATTTCTCGCGAAATTTTCGCAAGGATTTATTGCGGAGGCTTTTGCGGAATTTAAAGCTTTGTTTTCGGTGCGGCTCATATCCTGCGCGGGCTTTAAATTTAACGCAAGAGCCGCGGAATTTAAAGTGGATTTTCTTTCGAGATTTCTGACGTGCGAAGCGGAATAGAGCGCGACGAGATTGCGTGCGGTAAAACCGGCCGAAGCGGGATAAAATTTTAAATTTCTTCCGCGGATAGAATTTAACCGGACATTTGCGTCTTGAAATTTGAAATTTTTTTTGAGGCAGGGAACGGGAGCAAAATTCGCCGCACCGTCGCGCGCTGTGTTTTTCGCGCACGCAAACGCCGCATTTGAAGCAGAATTTAAAGCTGTGTTTTTCGCGCACTCACATACCTGATTTGAGATAAAATTTAAAGCGGATTTTGAATTAAAATTTTCCGCGAGCTCCGAGATAGAATTTTTCATAATTTGAAGTAAAATTTCGCCGAGATTTTAGTGCGGTCGCGCCTATCTGATCGTCTTTATGGCGTTTAAAATCGCGCCCGAGTTTTTGCGAAACTCCCTTTCGTTTTTGCTTAAAAAATCGAAGCTTTCGTTGATAAAGGCGCTGCTAAATTCGCTACTAAAATCGTCTCCAGGCTCGCGTCCGACGGCACTTTTAAAGCTTTTAGCAAAGCTCGCGTCGGCTCCTAGTTCGCGTGCCAAAGGGCGAATGATTTCGTAAATTTCATCAAAGGCGTTGGTGCGCAGATAGTGGCTGAATAACACCTCGCCGCTCATTACTGCCTTGGTATCGGCTTCGGACATATCTTTTATTTTAGCGAGTACGAGCTTTTTGATCGGCTCTACGGCAAGACTTAGCTTCTTGCTCGCCAGCCTTTGCATATTCTGCACGGCGATGCTTTTTTTGCCCGCGCGCTCGGTAATGTAGCTAGGCAGATTGAGCTCGTAATCCTGTACGCCAGTGCGTTCGTATTCATTTGCAGCGCGTTCAATCAGAGTGCTTAGTGAGTTTTTAAAATTTTCGCTATCGCCCGCGCCCGCACTAAGCATCACGTCTAGTCCCTTTACGGCGACCTCTTCCCAGCTAGCAGTCGCAAATAGCGGCAATAAACAAAAGATTAATTTTTTAAGCAAAGTTTTTCCCTAATTAAAGATTAATTATTTTATTTCGAAAATTTTAATGTATAATCAACGCTTTTATAATACCAAAAGGGCTAAATATGGAGCTTTTACTCATCGCTTTTGCGCTTGCGATGGACAGCGTCGCGCTTAGTATCTCAAACGGCGCGAAATATCCGAATTTTAAATTTGCGCAGATCGTGCGCGTCGCGTTTTTCTACGCGGCGGCTCAGTTTATAATGCCGCTTGCGGGCTACGCTTTGGGGATAAATTTCGTAAAATTTATCGCGCAGATCGATCACTTCGTCGCGTTTGGAATTTTATCGTTTTTAGGCGTTAAGATGATCGCGGAATCCCGCCGCGAGCAGGACGAGCCAGATCTTCGCCTAAGCACGAAGGAGCTGGTGCTGGGCGCGATCGCTACCAGTATCGATGCGATGGCCGTGGGCGTGACCTTTGCGTTTGGCGAGATAAACATACTCTACGCCTGTTACGTAATCGGGCTCGTCTGCTTCGCGCTGTGCGTCGCGGCGTGCTACGCAGGCAAGCTAACGGGCGAATACCTGCACTCAAAGGCGCTCGTTTTAGGCGGCGCGATTTTGATCTTAATCGGGGTTAAAATTTTACTCTCGCATCTCGGCGTTATCGATATTTAGCGACTTTTAATCGCCGCTTTGTGATAATTTTTAAAACTAATTCGCAGGAGTGAAAATGAAAAATTTAATAAATTTAAGCGGCGGTGACCGCCTAAATTTGCGCGTAGAAAACCAAATTTTACTCAGCGAGAGCATCAAAAACGGCAAAACTAGGCAGACACAAAAGGAGTTTGTTAGCATAGACGAGGCGCAAAAAGCCTGCGTGAAAAAGGAGTGGGAGAGCCTGAAAAAAGGTTACGTCCTGCAAAACACGGGCGCCAAAGCGGGCGAGGCGAGTTTGCACGTCTATATCGGCGGCGGATACACGGGTGCGCTGGCCTTTGCAAGCACGGAAGGCGAGCTTTTTGTCTATAAATGCGGCGGCTACAAAGAGGGCGGCGCGCTAGATGATTTTCTCATCAGACTGGACGCGAACGGCGCCGTAAAGCAGCAGACCCCCTTGCCAAAGCCGCTTGCGTGGCAGGCGAGCGGGCGGGCTAGGTTTTGCTTTTGGATCTGGATCATTTTATCTTTAAATTTGACCCAGCTACGGACGAATTTAGCGATCTTTCTATAGATATGAGCTTTAAAAATAGCAAAGAATTTACGAGTTTCGTTTGCGCTGCGAAAGATACGGCAGCGTTTGCAATGTTTGGTCAAATTTTTACTCTGTGCGGCGGCGAGATTTCGCCTCTGGACGAATACAAATCCGAAATGAAAAACTACACGCCGATCCTTTGTGCCGCGCTCGACGCTGACAGTACGCGGCTCGCACTTTGCTGCAAGCAAAACGAGATCAAAATTTTAAACACGCTAAATGGAGAAATTTTAAACGAGATCGGAGGCGACTTCGGCATTTTTGATAAAATTTGCTTTTTAGCGGACGGCTCGCTACTAGGCAAGGAACGCTACGCAGGCAAGCTAGTTTGCCTCGATACCGCAAGCGGCGAGCGGTTAAAGCCAGCGTGGCTACCCGGCGAATGCACCGAGGCGGACGAGCTTTGCATTAGCGAGGACGGTTCGCGGTTAGTGCTACTTGGCCGAGACAAAGCCCGCATCATCGATCTAAAAAGCGGAAATTTGCAGCTTAGCTTTGAGCTGGAGCACGTCGTAAAGCGATGCGAGGCGAAATTTGAGAATTCAAACGGTAGCAAAAATTTGGCCGTGCGCACCGACTACGGCTGCTTTAGCCTATATCGCGTTTATATTTCCTAAAATTTAAGCCGCAGGTGTAGGCTTCTACAGATTGCGCTTTTAAGGCGAGCGATCTCCTCTCGATCTTTTAATAGCGCGCCCGGTTTTGGGCCATTCGACACCCAAAGCGTAACGGCCTATATAAAATTGAATATCGGCGTTTCGATTGCGGCGGCGGCTTTGATAGAATTTTCGCTTGAATCAACAAAATAAGGCGCTTTTAATGCTAAATAGCGCCTGAAAAAGCTTAGCCGCTACGGCTTTAATATCATATCTTGCCAGTTAAGCTTAAATCGGCTATCATTGCACGAAATCTGAAGGGGGCAAATTTGAAAAAATTCTTTGTAAATTCTCTGCGCCTTATAAAACGCCACTATATAATCTCTGCGATTTTTATCATCTGCATTTTGACATTTATCCCTTATATGCCTATAAATATGGGCTTAAACTACGCCGGAGTTTGCACCAATCCTCTGCATTTTGGCATCTTATCGGATAACGAATTAAAAGAGATAGCGTTTAAGCAGTATTTGCAACAACATCATAAAGAGTATAATTACAAGCATAATATCCTGTTTTTCAGAATCCAACCTTGCAATGGCGACAAGCGCCCCGATGATAATTGCGAATTTTGGAAAATACCTAAAGAGTTAAATTTAGAAAATTTATTGTCTATCGGCAGACAAATTTGCAAAGACGGAAAACAAATTGCGCCGATAGATAAATCCATACTAAAAGCTATAGATGATGAAAGCGTGGTGTATCCATGGAAGGATAGCAAGCTTTTTAATGATAAAGGGGAACTTAATTATTCTATCTACTTTAATAATGAGGACAACCATTATAGCGAGTATTATCGATATGATTCTTTGTTTATAGCCGAGGATCCTACTATTAAGATTAAATTGCTTGATTTACTTACCGGAAAAAGCAAGAAGATCATATACAAAAACGATAATAGGCTAGCGCTAAGAATGCTATTAGCCCTTAAACGTATTGATAAAAGTGATGATTTTTGCACCTTAAATGATTGGATGGATAAAAATAAACTTGACGTTACTAAAGAAAGCGTTGAAATTATTGGAGATAAAGGAAATAAGATTATATTAGAAAATTATTCTATGTATAGAATAGGTATAGATAATTGCGGAAATTACAAGGGCTTATATATGGGCATATTATGGGAACCATATAAAGCATATATGAATTATGCAGATTTTAAAAACAAATTTAAACAAAATAAGGAGTAATCTACGTCAAAAATAGTAGATATGAGCGGTAAAATCGCACAGGGCGGCTATGCCTATGCCGAGGGCAATCCTTGCTAAATTTGAGGCGCGGATTTTTTGCATAAAATCACAAAATTAAAATTCGGCAGCAGGTTCTACCCGCATGCACTTAGCCCACAGAACAAATACGATAAATTTAAGCGGTCTTGATCTCTCGCAGCCTATACCACTATAGGATAAATGCTGCTAGAAGCACAAAATATCCGATGGCGACCGTTAGCGCGCCCACAGCAAGGATAACGCCCTCGGCCGAAATAATTCCTTTCGCGGTTTCTTTTTTGAGATAAATAGCCAATTATATATTAGTCTAGCCTAAAAATCTGGATTCGGCTAAAAGCGGGTGGGATTAAAATTTAATCCGTCTTCAAATTTGCCTAAATCTAAATTTACAAAAAATCTATTTCTTACCCACCAGAAGCTTTGAGCTGCCCAGCATCAGCCATTTGGCTTCGCGCGGGCTCATAAAAAGCCCCTGCGTCGTGTCTATAAGCTCGACTCGCTCGTAGCCCTGCTCCTTAAGCCGCGCGATGAAAGCATCCATGTCGCCG
>NZ_CALHHX010000144.1 GCF_938030685.1 uncultured Campylobacter sp.
CGCAAGCACGAAATCTGCGCCGCTTCGTCGCGAGACGAGTTCGTAAATTTCGCCCGTACCGGTCGCGCCAAAGTCCAAGACGTGCAGGTAGATGATCGGCACGGCACCCAAGCGGGGCGGGGCGGTTTGTGCGGACGCGGTGAGTACTGTATTCTGCATCGATGACGCGGGCGAAATCGAGTCGGTAACCGCCGTAAATTCTGGTCTATTATCTAGCACTGATGACGTAGCGGGTTGAATGGCTTGTGTCTTAGGCGCGGCAAGAGAGGAACGCGAAGCGGGCGCGATGGACGTAACGAGCGGTGTATTTGGTGCTGCAGACGCGAAAGGCTCAGATGAAGTAGCTTGCGCGGACAGGCCGAACGGAATAGCGGGTGGATCATCCTGTGCGAATGTGGGAGGTGTGTCAAGCTCGAACGATACAATCTGAGCGGATGCGGAGGTGTCGGGCAGGGTATCTGGCGTGGATCTGAGAGGCTGCGCACGCGTGGCTGACACAAGAAACGGCGCGTGCGGGGCGAAAATTTCTACGCGCAAGCCGTCAAATTCCAAACTTTGCATCGCTAAACCTTTAGAAGTTATTAAAATTTAATAGAATTTTGTGTAAAATCACCGAATTTAACACTAGAGGAACTTAAAATTGGCTTTGATCGAGCTTATCGATGTTACGAAAAAATTCGGCTCTCACGTCGTTTTAGACGGCGTAAATTTCGCATTGGACGCTAACGAGCGCGTAGCCGTGATCGGTAAAAACGGCGGCGGCAAGTCCACGCTGATAAAGATCGTCGCGGGGCTGTGTGAGACCGACGAGGGACGCGTGATCACTCAAAACGGGCTAAATATCCAGATGCTCGCTCAAACGCCTAAATTTGAAGACAATCTCTCGGTCAAAGACGCGCTGCGAAGGGAACTGGCTGAAATTTACGCCGCCCTTAGCGAATACGACGCGATTTCGAGCAAAATCGCCGCGCAGCCCGAAAACAAGGAGCTTTTGGCGCGCCAGGACGAGCTTATTAAATTTATCGAGGCCAAGGACGGTTGGCAGATCGACAATAAGATCGAGCAGGTGCTGCAAAATTTCGGGCTTAAAATTTACGAAAACCGCTCCGTCTGCACGCTTAGCGGCGGCGAAATTCGCCGCGTGGCGCTGGGCGCGCTGGTGCTTAAAAAGCCCGATGTGCTGCTGCTGGACGAGCCCACGAACCACCTCGACGTCTATATGGTGAAATTTCTAGAGGACATGCTGCTTAGCTCGAAGCAGACGATCGTTTTTATCAGCCACGATCGCTACTTCATCGACCGCTTGGCGACGCGCAGTATCGAGATCGAAGAGGGTAAAATTTCAAATTTCGACGGCGGATACGAGAACTATCTGAGGCGCAAGCAGGAGATGCTTGCTTCGCTCGAAAAGTCCCACGAGACGCTGCTTAAACAGCTGCGCGCCGAGGAGGAGTGGCTGCACCGCGGCGTAAAGGCGCGCCTAAAGCGTAACGAAGGGCGCAAGGCACGTATCATGCAGATGAGGCAGGATGCGAAGAAAAACCCGGGCGCGATCCGTCGCGTGCGGCTCGAGCTGGAGCGTGCGAGCAGGAGCTTTAACGGCATGGGCGGCGACAATCGCAAAAAGATGCTTTTTGAATGCACGAATATCGGTAAAATTTTAAACGGCAAGGTGCTTTTCAAGGGCTTTTCGGCGCGGGTTTTGCAGGGCGAGCGTATCGGCATCGTAGGCGCTAACGGCGCGGGCAAAAGCACTCTGCTTAAAATTCTACTCGGTCGCAGTAAGATCGATGCGGGCGAGATCAAACGCGGCGAGATCAGGATCGGCTACTTCGATCAGACCCGCAGCGGCATCACGGACGATAAAAGCATAATCGAAATTTTCTGCCCCAACGGCGGCGATCACATAAGCGTCCGCGGCAGCTACATGCACGTCTATGGGTATTTGAAAAATTTCTTATTTCCGAAGGAGTTTTTGGATAAGCCCGTGGGCGTTCTTAGCGGCGGCGAAAAGAACCGTCTGGCGCTTGCCAAGCTCTTTACCGAGCAGTACGATTGTTTGATTTTGGATGAGCCGACGAACGATCTTGATATCGCAACGATCAATATTTTGGAGGATTATCTGCTAAGTTTCGAAGGCGCGGTAATCATCGTAAGCCACGATCGCTATTTCATCGATAAGATCACGAATAAGCTTTGGGTTTTTGAAAAAAATGGCACGATCGATCAAATTCAAATGCCCTATTCGCAGTATTTGGAGTTTGAAGACGAGATGGCGGAGATCGATCAGATCGAGGCCGACGCTGGCGCGGGCACGAGCGCGGACGAAGGCGGCCGCGAAAACAAAAAGGAAAAAACGAGCGCCGCGAAGCTTAGCTATAAGCAGAATAAAATTTTAGAGGAGTATCCCGCTAAGATCGAGGCTATCGAGGCGCGCATAAAGGAGCTAAATCACGCGCTTTCGACGCCTGAAATTTATCAAAAGCTCGGTATGCAGGGGCTTTTTGAAGAGCTTGAAGAAAAAAGAGGAACGTTAAACAGTATGGAAAATGAATATTACGAAGTGCTTTCGCTCGCCGAGAGCCTAAAGTAGGCGCGATGGTTTGGTTTTTGATCTTTTTATACGCGCTTTACACGATTTATAAAATTTCGCTTGATTTGCTTGAGCTAAGCTTCATCCGCGCCAAGCTAAAAGAGCCTGCGGTGGTGCTTAGCGAGGAGGATTATCGCAAGGCGGGCGAGGTCGGCGCGGTAAATTTAAAATTTAATATATTTTCGCACTGCTTCTCTTTTGCGGTAGCGCTTATTTGGATACTTGCGGGCGCGGGCGCGTTACAGCGCGCGATATATGATCTAGTGGGCGATGGAATTTTGACGGGGAGCTGCTTTGTAACGGCGTTTTTAATCATCGGCGGCGTGATATCGCTTCCGCTTGAAATTTACAAAACCTTCGTAAAAGATCGCCGCCTAGGCTTTTCCACGATAACGCCCGCCGTTTTCGTAAAAGATACGCTAAAATCGCTCACGCTCACGCTGGTTTTTGGCTTTGCAGTAGCCTCTGCGCTCGTTTTTTGCGTAAATAGCCTGGGCGCGCACTGGTGGGTCTGGGGCTTTTTGCTAAGCTTCGGCATAGTTTTACTGATAAATTTAATCTATCCGACTGTTATTGCGCCGCTGTTTAATAAGATGCAGCCGCTAGAGCAAGGCGAGCTAAAAGAGCGCATAGAGGAGCTTTTGCAGCGCTGCGGCTTTAAAAGTAGCGGCGTTTTTACGATTGACGCAAGCAAGCGCGACAAACGGCTAAACGCCTATTTTGGCGGCTTCGGCGCGACGAAAAAGGTCGTGCTTTTCGACACGCTCATAGAGAAGCTGAGTGAGGATGAAATTTTAGCCGTTTTAGGGCACGAGCTCGGGCATTTCAAACACGGCGATGTTTTGAAAAATTTAGCGCTTAGCTTCGTGCTTTTAGGCGCGACGTTCGCGGTATTTGGAAACCTCCCCGGGGGCGTATTTAGCGCGCTAGGACTTAACGCAGATGGCGGCGCGACGCTGGTTTTTATGATTTTGTTTGCGCCGATCTTGCATGCGTTTTTTGAGCCCATAATCTCCAAGCTTAGCCGCATGCACGAATTTAGCGCAGACCGGCATGGCGCGAGCATGCAGGATAAAGAGAGCATGATCGGCGCGCTAAAGAAGCTGGGCAGCGAAAACAAGGCATTTCCGCTCGCTCATAAAATTTACGCCACGGTGTATCATTCGCACCCGAGCCTGTATGAGCGCATAAGAGAGCTTGATGAGGATCGCTGAGGCGCTAAGATGGGGCCTGCAGCAGTGCGGCTCAAAATACGTCGCACGCGAAATTTTAAAGCTTTGCGAGCGACTTAGCGATGAGCAGCTCGTGCTAAAATGCTCGGAAGAGCTCGCGCACGAAGCGGAGTTTCGCGCTAAGATCGTTGAATTTAAAGACGGTCGTCCGCTTGAATACATCACGCAAAGCTGCGAGTTTATGGGCTTTAAATTTTACGTCGATGAGCGGGTGCTGATACCGCGCTGCGAGACCGAAATTTTAGTAAAAAAGGCGCTTACTTTGGCGCAGAGCTTGGGTGGGCCGCGCATTTGCGAGATCGGCACGGGCAGCGGTATAATCGCTATATGCTTAAAAAAGCTACTTCCCGCTTGCCGCATCGCGGCTAGCGACATCAGCGCGGATGCTCTGCAAGTAGCGCGCGCAAATGCCACAAATTTGGGCGCGGACGTCGAGTTCGTACACTGCGCCTACGCGGATGAGATCGCGGGCGAGTTTGATCTCATCGTCTCAAATCCGCCCTACATCGCAAACTCCTACGCATTGGACGCGCACGTGCTGCAGGAGCCGAAACAGGCGCTGTTTGGCGGCGAGCGGGGAGATGAAATTTTAAAACGCATCGTGCTGATCGCCGCACGGCGCGCAAAATTTCTAGCCTGCGAGATGGGCTACGATCAAAAGCAGAGCTTGGCGGCGTTTTTGCGCGAGCAGGGCTTTAGCGCGGAATTTTACGAGGATTTGGCGCAATTTGATCGCGGATTCGTCGCGCGAAATTTAAACAGATTGTAGGCGCGCCGTGCAAAACTCGCAACTACGCAGGCTGCTTTATTACAAAGCGTTCGGCTACCGCTACGTAGGCGCTGAAATTTTAAGCGGCGGCGCGCGATTTTTCAAGGCGCTGGACGCGCTAAAATCCGCTACCGCTGAGTGTAATCTCTGCGAGCTCGCCAAAACGCGCGCTGGAAGCGGCGAGCAAAATTTTAAAAATTTCAAAACTATCAAAAATTTTAAAAATTCTAAAACTCCCGCGAACGTAAAACTTATGATCGTAGCTCTCGCGCCGGGCGTTGGCGAAGGTTTTGGCGGCGGTTTGGAGGCTGAGGTAGCAGCGGCGCTAGATCAAATTTGCACGGCCGAGCAGATCTATTTTAGCTTTCTGATAAAGTGCGCAGTGCCACAAAATAGGCGCATAAGCTCGGAAATGATCTTAAAATGTGCGCCCTATCTGACCGACGAGATCAAAATTTTAAAGCCCAAAGTCGTGCTTTGCCTAGGGGAGCTCTGCTGTAAAATCGTGCTGCGAAACGGCGATCTAGCGGGCATGGACGCGCTACACGGCTCGGTCTTTAACGAGGGCGGCATCAGCTTCGTGCCGAGCTTCGATCCCGCATTCATCGCGCAAAATCCGAGCAAGGCGGAGCTTTTCAAAGAGGATCTGCAGAAGATAAAAGAGCTGCTGTGATGCGCATTTTGGCGCTCGTTTTGCGTGCTATTTTGATTTTGCGCGCAGCTTTGCGCGGGCGCGCGATTTTTATTACAGCGTGCGAGCAGACGGGGCGAATTTGACCTGCTTAAATTTCACGGACTAGCGGGATTTTAGCGAGGCAAAACACAGACTCGATCTGCGGCGAGTTTAAATTTAAAAGCGAGAAAATTTCATAAAGCGGCGGAGTAGGGCAAAATTTAACGCCATTGCAAAATTTCGATATTTCAAATTTTGTTTTCTATCTCGGGCGCGTGAAGGGTTTATGTCGCGGCGTAGCGTTAAATTTAAACCTCAATGCCGAGCAAAATTCTATGTCGTAAAATTTTTATTTAGCCCGCAAATTTTATTACCGCCCAAGAGCTCTGCGTATTCATGGCTTTTGCGCTAAAAGCCGGTCGGCGCTATGTTTGCGCCGCACACGACTAGGAAATTTGAACCCGCGAAATAAATTTATCTCAAAGATTTGAAAAATTCTAAAATTTCGGCGCTAAATTTGATCGGCCTGCCGTCTTTTACGAAGGCGATTTTTACGTCCTGTGCGTATAAAAGCTCGCTGAAATCCGTGTTTTTAATATCTTTGATCTTGTAAATTTCTTGCCGCAAAAGGGCGCTGGCATTTTTGAGCGCGGCTAGACTCGTGCGAATTTCAAGCGTATCGCCGAGGCGCGCGGGGCGGAGGAATTTAGCGCAAAGCTCGCTAACTACGAAGTGTGCGTCCGCACGCGCGAAGTCCACCCCGGCCTGCATAAGCGCTTCGCTGCGCGCCCGCTCACAAAATTTTATGTAGTTTGCGTGATACACGATGCCCTGCGCATCGGTATCTTCGTAGTAAATTCTAATCTTCATCCCGCGCGTCTTTCGCCGCTGCGCCATCTCTTGCGGCCAGGGCGGGGAGGATTTTTGCGAAAAACAGCACCGTTTGAAACACGATGATGAGTTTCATGCACCACTCGCTAGCCGCGTGGATTTGGGCAAATTCCGGTGTTATCGTCGCTTCTGCGCCGATCTTTTGGGCGCTTATGACATAGTCGGTAAAGTAAAGCACGAAAAGTAGGGCTAAGATGATATTTACTAGCGTCAGCATCAGGGTCGAAAGGCGCAAGCGAAACGACTGCGATTTGTTATTGTTGAAATTTATCATCTCAAAAACGAGGCAGATGATCGAGACTGCGATGAGGATGCCGCCGTATTTTACGAAGATCTCGCTCATCAGTTTGCCGCTTTGAAAGTGCGATAGCACGCCCTCTCCGATAATCTGCTGCGGGAAAAATACCACCGGCGCGACGAGTGCGCCGAGCGAGAGCTCGATACCGATAAGGGCTGCGATGATGAAGATATAGATAGAAAAAATTGCGCGCATAAAGATCCTTTTAAATTTTGATAAAATTTTAAATCGGACGTGATTATAGCGAAATCTTATAATCGTGCGCTTAAGTGTTTTGCAAGCGGGTTTTATGCGCGAATGGGTGCGGTCGGCGGTCGCGAATTGCGGCATATCGCGGTATAATAAAATTTTAGTTTGGATGCGGTCGTTTGCGAAATTTATAAAATTTTTACGGAGGCTGGAGATGAAATTTGTCTCAGGCGTGTTAAACATAAAATTTCATTATAAAATTTAAAATTTTCCAAATCGTTTTTTAAAATTTCTCTTGCGTATTCAGCCCCCTTTAAGCATCGCTCTTGTATAATCACAATTCTGTTTCGCACCG
>NZ_CALHHX010000145.1 GCF_938030685.1 uncultured Campylobacter sp.
CTCGCAAGCTTTACCGTCGATCGTGATCTTTGCCATTTTAAACCTTAGAAATTTCGGCTAGTTCGAAATTATAACCGCCAAAGCCCTGCCCGCCCGAGCCCAAAAGCGCAATCGTGCCCTTTAGCTCCTCATCCAAAATAAATTCTTTTTCCAAATTTAGGTGCGGCGTTTTGATGCGAACACGATCGCCGCCCTTGATCTTTGCGACCATGCAAAAATACCTTCCGCCGATGAGCCGCTCGTCCGCATCGTGTTTGAAAACCACGGCGCCGTCGAAATTCTCAGGTTCTTTAAGGGGGCTTAAATTTGCCCCCTCTTGTGCACCCAAGTCCGCTCGCTCGCCGCGTAAATTTAAAATTTTAACCCCGAACTTCGCCGCTATGAGAGATAGAAAGGCTTTAATATTCCCCGCATCGGGATGGGTTTTAATAAGCGCATCGTCGATCAAAAGCGCGTCGCAGCCTCCCCGTAAAAACTCCGCGATCTGTTCGATCTCCTCCTCGCCCACGCTGCTTTCGCCGCTTAGATACTCCAGATCCAGCTCTGCAAAATAGGACTCGTCGCAAAAACTAGCGCAGACTAGCGCCAACACGAAGCTTTGCGCGCCGATCTCGCATTTTATCAGCTCGCCCGGAAGATGCGGATCTTGCAGCGGCGATACGCTTAAAATTTCAGCGCTCTTAAAACCTTCCGCAAGCGCGGGATTTTGAAGGCTAAGCAGCGACGCGAAATTTAAAATTTTCATCCTCTCCCCTTTTTGGCGACGACCATCCAATCGACTTGGTTATAACGTATCGAGCTTAAAAGCGTGGAATTTAGCCCCTCCACCAGATCTGCGCTTTTTTGAACCGCGCTGAAATCGCCTATCTCAAACATAAAGATCATCGTCTCGCCGCGAGCGGAATTTTTTAAAATTTCGCCCATGCGGTTTAGAAATTTATCGCCCAGATGCCTCAAATCGTAGCGTTTCATCGATCCACCTCGCCTAAAATGATATTCGTGCTGCCGATGATCGCCGCGGCGTCGGCAAGATACTGCCCGGGTAAAATTTCTTCATAGACCGCGCAGTGCCAAAAGCTCGGCGTGCGGATCTTAAGGCGGTAGGGGCGACTTTCGCCCATCGAGCGGATATAAAATCCAAGCTCGCCCTTAGGGCTCTCGCTCGCGGCGTAAATTTCGCCCACGGGCGGGCGCAAGCCCTGCGTAACCAGGACGAAATGCTGCATCAGCGAGTAGTTTTGCGTCATGATCTGCTCTTTGCTCGGGCTTACGAAACGCGGATCGTCCGTTAAAATTTGCGGATCGCTTAGCAGATAGTGCTTCGCGCACTGGCGCAAAATTTTAAGGCTCTCGCGCATCTCCGCCATATAGCACTTATATCGCGCGTAGCAGTCGCCCTCGCTCGCATACGGCACGTCGAAATCAAGCTCGTCGTAGATCAGATAGGGCTCTTCCTTGCGGATATCCCACGCATGCCCGCTAGCGCGCAGCGTCACTCCGCTACAGCCGCAGCTAAGGGCATCTTCGTGCGAGATCACGCCCACGCCCTCGGTTCGCATCAGCCAAATTCTATTGGTATCAAGCATATCTTCAAATTCTTTAATATCGCTCGGGAATTCGTCGCAAAATTTCAACATCTCCTCTATCCAGCCGTTAGGCAGATCCAAAAAGACGCCGCCGATTTTGATATTATTGTGCGTGAGGCGCGCGCCGCAGTATTTTTCTATCAGATCGAGTATGTATTCGCGCGAGCGAAAACAGTAGAGAAATACCGTCATCGCGCCGATATCAAGCGCGTGCGTACCCAAAAACAGAAGGTGCGAACTGATACGATTGAGCTCCAGCAAGATCGTGCGGATGATCTGCGCGCGGCGCGGCACTTCGATGCCGCAAAGCTTCTCAACCGCGGCGCAAAAGCCGTAGTTGTTCGAGCCCGATGCGACATAATCGACGCGGTCTGTTACAGGAACGAATTCCGCGTAGATCATATTTTCTGCCATCTTTTCGATGCCTCGGTGCATATAGCCTACGCCAGGGCGGGCACGCACGATGCGCTCGCCGTCAAGCTCCAGCACGAGCTTTAGCTGGCCGTGCGCGCTTGGATGCTGCGGACCGAAATTTAAGATCATATTCGCGCCCTCGCGCTCGTACTCGATGTTTTCGAAAAACGGTCTTAGCTTGCTTGGATTTTGCATTATTTTCTCTTTGTGATGATCTTGTAAATTCCGCGTTTAACGCGTTTTACAAAACGCACGCCGCCCTCTTCTTGATATTCTTGTAAAATTTTCTCTTGCGGCCGCGGCTCGCCGTAACCGCCCTCGTGATAGAGCCGCGTAAAGTTAAAGGTATCTTTTTCATCCACGAATGCGGAATTTCGGTTTTCTTCGCCGATCCGCTCACGCGCGCCGACCCCAAAAATTTTATCCACCTCGTACCACTTGGCAAACTCGTCTCCTTGCAGCGGATAGGACTTCAAAAGCGGATGTCCGAACCAATCATCGGGCATTATTAGGCGCGCTAAATTTGGATGATTTTCAATCCAAACGCCCATCATATCGTATAGCTCGCGCTCCGCCCAGTTCGCGCTTTTGTAAATACCCGCAGCGCTTTGTAAAAAGCTCTCATTCGGCACGAAGCACTTTAGCCGCGCGCGGCGCGCCCTTTTGATATCCAAAAGCTGATAAAAAACCTCGATGCCGCCGCGAGCCTCGGTAAAATCCACTCCGCTTAGCTCGCATAAAATTTCATATCCGGCGCTCTTAAGCGCACGCAGCGCCGCTAAATTTTGCGCGGGCTCCACGTAGAGCACGAGGGTGTTAAATTCCACGTACGAGTTTAAAATTTTAACGCCTTCAAGCGCGTCCAGATCATCTTTAAAATCGCTCGCGCTTGCGTCTAACTTCTGCGTCTCCTCGGGGATGAAAAATCTGTCTTTGTAGTAATTTTTTTTACTCTGATCGCCTTTGGGATTAAATTTTCTCATCAGATCAGCCTTTTTGCCTTTTGCGCGCGGCGCGGGGTTTGGGTGCGGATCTTTTTTTGTAGCACCATCATCGCAAACTGCAGCGTCTCGGGACGAGGCGCGCATCCGGGCAGATAGATATCCACGGGCACTATTCGGTCGCAGCCCTGCACGGTGGCATAGGTATTAAACATCCCTCCGGTATTAGCGCAGCTACCCATACTGATGACCCATTTGGGCTCGGGCATCGCGTCGTATAGGCGGCGCGTAAACTCGGCGTGCTTTTTGCTAAGCGTGCCCGCGATTATCATCACATCCGATTGCTTGGCGCTTGCGCGAAATATCGTACCGAAGCGATCGAAGTCAAATCTGCCCGCGCCCGCCGCCATCATCTCGATCGCACAGCACGCAAGCCCATATGTCATCGCCCACAAGGAGTTACTCCTGCCCCACGCGATCAGCTTATCGACGGTGGTGAGAACTACGGGGAGCCCGTTTTCGCGCGCGTAGTTTATCTTATGCTCTGCCAATTTAGCGCTCCTTTTTTCCAGGCGTAGATGAAACCGATGCCTAATAATACGATGAAAAACGCCATCTCTACAAGCCCAAACACGCCTAAAATTTTAAAATTTACCGCCCACGGAAACATAAAGATAATCTCGACGTCAAAAAGTATGAAAAGCACGGCTATCAAAAAAAAGTGGGAGTTCATTCGGTTAGGCTGTTTGACGGCCTCGGGTCCGCTTTCGTAAATTTCGCCCTTTAGCCGCTCATCGCGCCTGTCTGCTAAACGCGAGCCTACCAAAGAGGATAGTTTAACGATGAGCGAAAAGACGCAAAAAGCTAGGATTAGCATTACGAATATTCCGAAATACGGGCTTTGCAGCGGAATTCTAGACATTTTTCGCCTCGGTTTTAAAATTTAATGTGGATTGTAACGAAGTATTGATTTAATAAAGCTTAGCGCGCGCCACTAAATTCGCTTTTAAAATTAAAATTTATATACCTCGCCCGTGCGATTTAGTGGGGATTAAGGCGCGTGTGGTAAAATTTCGCGGATTTTAAGGGAGAGCTATGAAATCTAGCAAGATAAGTCTCATTTTCTACGGCATATTCTGCGGCGTAACAATCTATTTTCTTATCTGGGGATTCGGTTTTATAGGAAGCGGCGATAAAATGCTATTTTTAGTTTCGGTATTTTTGGGCATCTTTATGGCCTTTAATATCGGCGGAAACGACGTGGCAAATTCCTTCGGCACTAGCGTCGGAAGCGGCACTCTTAGCATCGCGCAAGCCCTTTGTATCGCGGCGGTATTTGAAGCAAGCGGCGCGGTAATCGCAGGCGGCGAAGTAACTTCGACGATCCGCAGCGGCATAATCGATCTTAGCAAAATGGACGTGCATCCTAGGGATTTTATCTATGTAATGATGAGCGCGCTTTTTGCGGCGGGGGCATGGTTGCTTTTTGCCAGTAGAAAGGGTTTGCCTGTATCTACTACTCATGCGATCATCGGCGGTATCGTGGGTTCGGGACTTACGCTAGGCGCCCTGCTTAATACCGCAGAGACTTCCGCATTGTGGCTTGTGCAGTGGGATAAGATCGGTAAAATAGCTATCTCTTGGGTACTCTCGCCGATTTTGGGCGGCGTGATCTCTTTTGGAATTTTCTGGCTCATCAAACATTATATTTTGGATTACAACCGCTACGCTCAAATAAAGATTGACCGCATAAAGCGCGAAAAAAAATCCCTTCGCAAGCTGCATAAAAAGACCTTCGAGACCCTGGACGACATTCAAAAGATCGCCTATGCAGAGGCGCTAAATCATGATATTTACGCGATGCGCGATCCAGATTTTGATCCAAGCGAGCTGGATAGCGAGTATTACAAAAAGGTAATCGAACTTGACGCGAAAAAAGAGAAGCTAAAATCCCACAAAGCCCTAGAGTACGGGATTCCAGCCGTAGCCGGTATCGGAGCCTTCGTAATCTCGGCGATGCTGATATTTAAGGGGCTGCATAATCTAAATTTCGGGCTTACGAATTTTTACAACTACCTCATCATCGGTATGTCGACGCTAATTACCTGGCTTTTGATGTTTATTTTCGCTAAAACCCTGCGCCGCTCAAATTTAAACAAATCCGCGTTTTTGATGTTTAGCTGGCTGCAGGTGCTCACTGCTAGCGGCTTTGCGTTTTCGCATGGCAGCAACGACATTGCAAACGCCGTGGGTCCGTTTGCCGCCATCATCGATACGATGGCTACGAATAGTATCAATCCTTCCACTCCCGTGCCGCAGCAGATTATGATAATGTTCGCAGTAGCCCTCATAGCGGGGCTTTGGTTCATCGGCAAAGAGGTGATCGCCACCGTAGGCACCAATCTTACCAAAATTCACCCCGCTTCGGGCTTTAGCGCCGAGCTCGCAAGCGCCGTCGTCGTCATGGCGGCATCGGTGCTGGGGCTTCCGATCTCCTCGACCCACGTGCTAATCGGCGCGATTTTAGGCATCGGCTTGGTAAATCACAGCACGAACTGGTCGCTAATGAAGCCGATCGGGCTAGCGTGGATCATCACCCTACCCGTCTCGGCGCTGCTTTCGGCGTTTGCCTTCGTGCTTTTGCGCCACGTATTTTAGGCTAAATTTAAAAATCCGCTCTCTGAAATTTTAAAATTTCGCAAATTTCTACGCAGGCTAAATTTTAAAATTTTACGGCGCCGAAGCGAGCAAATTTTGCAGCTCCTCTTGCGGCGAATCACAGCGCAAAACTCGCTTCCAGCGACACAGATATCGCCCGCACGCCCTGTAAAATTTAATAAAATTTTAGCTACAATCGCCCTTTTAAATTTAGGAAAGCTATGAGTAAATTTGAAATTTTAAGATCCACCCTTGCCGTGATGATGGGCTACGTACCGCTGGGGCTGGCGTTTGGCATCTACGGCATCAGCCAAGATCTGCCCGTCTGGGCACTGGCGCTAACCTCGCTGCTTATATACGCAGGCAGCGTGGAGTTCGTGCTGATCGCCTTCATCGTAACCCACGCCTCGCTCGTAGATACCTTCGTCGTGGCGTTTTTGCTAAATTTTCGCCATTTTTTCTATACGATGTCGCTGCTGGACGAGCTGCGCTTCGTGCGTCATAAAATTTACGCCGTGTATGCCCTTACCGACGAAACCTTTGCGCTGCTAAAAGCGCGCGCGTTTTTGCGCCCCGAGGAGCTTAGCGGAGAACAGCCCGTAACGCCGCAAAGATTAAAAGAGCTTGATCTGCTCTATAATCTAACGGCGGTTTTAAATCAATCCTACTGGGTTGCGGGCGTAGTTGCAGGGGCTGTTTTGGGAGCAAGCTTAAAGCTTGATTTTAGCGGGGTCGAGTTTAGCCTGACTGCGCTTTTTGCGATGCTGACCTATGAGGTTTTCAAAGCAAATCCGCAATACAAAGTGCTATTGCTGGGCTTTGCCTGCGCGTTTGCGGGGCTTTTTATCTTTCCTACAAAATACTTTTTATTCGGCACTCTGATTTCTGGCACTGCGGTTTTGCTGCTCTTTCGTAAATACTTCGAGCGGCCTTCGCTCGCGGGACGCAGGCTGCGAAAATTCCTGAAAAGGAGCAGGTAGTGGAAATTTTGCCCTATATCTTTCTGGCCTCGCTCGCTACGATTTTGACGCGATTTTTGCCGCTGCTGCTTTTTAAGAAAAAGACCGCGAGTCCAAATCTGGCGTATCTACAGAAAAACTCCGGACTTTTGATAATGGTCGTTTTGACGATCTATGCACTTAAAACTATGCTGCCTAGCTTTTCGGGCGAGCGGGCTTTTAACGCGGACGTACTGCAAACGGCGGCGCTGCTATTTTGCCTGATTATGGCGTTTGTCGTGCATGCTAAATTTCGCAATTCCCTCGTTACGATAGCTCTTCCTACGCTAATGTATATGGCGGCGCTGCGCTTTTTATTAAATTATTGATAAATTTATAAGTTAGTTTTTGATAAACTTCAAAAGTTAATTTTTAAGTTTAAAAAAGGTTAAAGTTTTATGAATTTTATCAGTCAAATGGTGCATAGCTTCGCTAAAAAATATGCCGCCGAAACTATGCAAAAATCCCTATACAACTCCCTTAGAATCAACATCACGCAGGAAAATATCGCTAAAATTCCAAACCCCGATAAAAAATATATGCTCTACATGCACGTGCCCTTTTGCCACACATTTTGCCCGTACTGCTCCTTTCACAAATACGCCTACGAGCGTGGTGCGTGCAAGGTGTATTTCAGCGCGCTGCGCACCGAGATGCAGCGCACGAAGGACGCAGGCTACGACTTTGAGACGCTTTATGTAGGCGGCGGCACGACGCTCATCGACGAGGATGAGCTAGCACGCACGCTGGAGCTTGCCAAGTCGCTTTTCAGCATCAAAGAGGTTTCGTGTGAGAGCGATCCCAACCACATCGAGCCTGAGAGCTTGCTGCGATTTCGCGGGCTCATAGACCGCCTAAGCGTGGGGGTTCAGAGCTTTGATGACGATATTTTACGCAAAGCTTCGCGCTACGACAAATTCGGCTCGGGCGAAATTTTGCAAGAAAAGCTATCCCGAGCAGTCGGAATTTTGCCGATTTTAAGCCTGGATCTGATCTTTAATTTTCCGTTTCAAACTCGCGAAATTTTACTTCGCGACATCGAAGCGGCAAAGGCGGTGAAGCCCGAGCAGATCACGCTGTATCCGCTGATGAAATCGCCTTTGATGCGCGATCAAATAGCGCGGAGCCTAGGCGTTAGCAATGTAGACCGCGAAGAGGAGTTTTACTCCATCATCTGCAAGGAATTTGCGAGCTGGCACCGCAGCAACGCATGGGCCTTCGCTCGCGAAAAATCAAATATGAGCGACGAATACGTGGGCACAAACCACGAATACGTAGGCATCGGAAGCGGCGCGTTTAGTTTCTTAGGCGGCAGGTTGCTCGTAAATGCGTTCAATCTCGAAGAGTACGCAAGCAGAGTGCAGAAAAACGAAAGCACCGTCATCGCCACCTGCGATTTTAGCAGATCCGAGCGCGCGAAATACCTCTTTTTGACCGAGCTTTTTAACGGTGAGATCGACATCGCTAAATTTAACTCCGCAAACGATCTAAATTTGCGCCGCGAACTAGGTAGAGAGCTTAGTCTGCTAAGGCTTGCAGGAGCCGTGCGGATCGAGGGTGAGATCATCCGTACGACGGAATTCGGCGCATATCTGTGCCTTGTTTTGATGAAGGAATTTTACACCGGTATGGACAAGGTGCGCGCGGCGTTTCGCGACGATGCCAAGATCAAGCGTGCAAAACAGCTCACCATCATGGACGAAAGCGAATCCGCCGCAACCGGCGCGGCAAAAAGCGAGATAGCGTCGTAAATTTTGCGCCAGACCGCTACTAGCGCTTGGACGCACCCGCGACTTGAGCGCAAATATCGTCTGGCATTTAAAACACAAACGAATTTTTGATTTCAAAATTTAGGAAACGCCGCAATGAAACGTAGAGGAATTAAACTATTCATTTTATTTCTGTTTTTTGTCCTTGTATTTGAGCTCGTCGGCAATCTTTTTAATTTCGGCCGCTTCCCGTTTCATAAGAGCTGCGAGCCGTTTATGATGATAAACCGATATGGTAGCGGCGATTCAAACGATAGGTGCATAATGCAACTTATGGATGAAAATCGAACGGCCGATCTTTTCTTATATTACTTTAAAACCAAATATAATCACGAAGAGCCATTGTCTGAACTGGACGAAAAAGCTATAAAATTTTTAAATATTCCAAACTCGAAGATAATCACCGTAAATAAAGATGGCGTAGAAAAGAAATTTCTAATAAGCGATTAAATTTAAATAGCAAAGAAGCCCTGCTTCAATTGTAATATCAAAGCCTAACAAATCGAGAATTTTAAAATTTATAAAATTAAAGGAGGAGCAATGAGTAATCTAAAACTCATACAAAACTGGTACGCTTCCAAATGCGACGGAGAATGGGAGCATGAATATGGCCTTACGCTAGAAACGGTCGATAATCCCGGTTGGTGGATTGAAATCGATGGCGAGAGCGGGAAAAAGCCGATCAAAATAAATATCGATAGAGATGACGAGGATTGGTTTTTCATCAATGCCACGGAAAACGAACTCAAAGGAAGTTGCGGAGCCGAGAATTTAGAGGAATTGTTGGAATACGTGGTAAAATGGCTAATGGATTAAAATTTAGCAAGACAAATAAAGGAGCTTAGATGATCGAAGTCGAGATAAAAAACGAATCTTGCAAAAAGACCGAAGTTACGCTTGCAAATATTGAAATTGTTAAGGACGCCGTAAAGGAATTCGCCTATAAAAGCTTTAAGGGCAGCTATCTGTTTTTTGATATTTACGGCGAGATAGATAGGGATTTCCGCGCACTTGGAGCAATCGGCGAAGGAGATGAAAACAATATCGTAAAAATAGATCTTAAAAAATATGAAAAAAGCACCGTGGGCGTCACCGACATATCGCAAGATATAGAGGGCGTGGAATTCTGCACCTATTTCAAGCTGGATCAAAGTAAAATTTTAAAGCAAATATTATATTATATAGCCTATGAAAGATTTGAAGGCGGCTATTACGCAAAGGGTAAATTTATAGGCAAAAACAGCGGCGATCTTGTTTTTATCGGCATCTGCGGCGATGTAAAAAATTGCGCCGAAATAAAGAGCGTCGATTTAGATGAAATACTAAAAAGTATGCCCAAGCTCTCGGAATCAAATAATTTTTATATTAGCGAGTTTATATGAGATCAATTAAACGGATCGATGAGGTAAATTTTATATCGCCAACCGATTAAATTTAAAAAGGAGATACTATGAAATTTAAAATTTTAAAACCGAATGAACTATACGGCTGGGTTTTTAACAAAGATGAAGAACTTTATAAGGCTTTAGGATTTGATTGCTGGATGGATTCGTTTATTCGCATATTAGCTCAAATTCCCGGTACCAGAAAAAAAGATATTTTGGATTACATTGAATATGAAATCTTTGATTGGTACGAATGGTTTGAACTACATTGGATTATCCAAAGCGACTATAAGCTAGCGGACGAAGATAATCCTGAAATTTCAGCCTATCCGACATACGCGGGAGAGTATTTCGGAGTAATGGGTCAGCTGTTTTTAGGGGGTATGATAGACTTCGGCATAGAGGGCGAAAATTTAAGAAAGAAATGGGCTGACTTCGATACGAATTTATCCAAGATCGATCTAGGTATGTCGCTTTATGAGAAGTGGGTCTATTTTAGAGATAATTTCTTTTTTGGGTATAAATTTTTAGAGGAGGAGAACATAACTCCCAAAGCAGAGATAACTTGGAAGAATCCCGATACCTGGAGTAGATTTAGCCACTGGATGTGTATGACTAAGGCGGGCAAAGAGTATCGTGATAAAATTTTAAAGCCGAGGCTTTATGAGAAGTATAAGGATGTGGTTATAGAGGTGTAATTTAGTGATTACAAATAACGAAAATTTATTATGGACATATTTAATCTAGCAAGCAAAAGGGGCTTATATGACTATCTTACCAATATCAACCTTCGACAATGATTTACAAAGAGGCGATATTATAAAATTTAACGACGATGAGCTTATGGTCTGCGACGAGCGATGTTTCTGGACAGAAAATCCTTGCCTTTTAAATTTAAAAGATACCAGAT
>NZ_CALHHX010000146.1 GCF_938030685.1 uncultured Campylobacter sp.
GCAGGAGCGACTACTACTACGACGAGATCGTGCTGTGCGCCGCTCGCGGCGAGACACTGCTAAATCCACTCATCAACATCCTGCTATCGGAAAATAAAATTTAGCCTCGCGCCATATTGGAAAATGAAATTTAGTCCTGCGATGGATCGGAAATAAAATTTAGCCGTGCGGCAGGTAGGAAATAAAATTTAACTCCGCAGCAGGCGCGACTTGTCGCAGATACGGCTCGTCGCGTAAATTTTACCTGCGTCTTAATTTATTAATTTTGCCCACTGCTGCCGCTTTCGTTAAATTTAGCCTGCTCTCGCCACTTTCATTAGATTTAACCTGTATCCGCCTGGGCTCGCGCCCATTCGTATTTATTGAAATTTAGCCAGCCCGACCCGAACCCTCACTCATTCGTCCTCATGGAATTTAGCTCGTATTTGCCTGGGTTCGCATCGGCTTGCTCGTTAAATTTGATCCACCCGCGCCGCTTGCTTGCGCCTGCCGCTTCGTCCGCGCCGCCGATCAGTTTAAAATTCCAAGCCGCACTCGTTCGTTAAAATTTCATGTTTGTCCGCACGTTTCAAATTTTAAAGCTGCACTGCGCTTTTTAAAATTCCAAGCCGCAACGATACGCGCTAGCTACATAAAATTTTATCTCGCACTAGCCGCTTGCGTTAAATTTAGTTCGCGTCTTCTTGGACGTTGCCCGTCGCGCGATCAATAAATTTATATCAATACGGGCGCCGAAATTTTAAGCTATAATGGCGCTAAATTCCACATTAAAGGATCGAAAATGAGCGAAATTTTAGATCAAACGCTGGAGCGTGCGAAAGAAATTTTAGGCGCCCAGGCGCTGGATCTTAAGATCCAGCGCGCGGTCGTGGGGCTGTTTTTTAGCGGCGTAAAGCTGCAAGGAGGCGCGTGCGGGCTTAGCTATACGCCGCTAAAGTCCCTATCAGGCGCTGTTTGCTGCCCCTCGCAAGCAAGTGCGATGCCCGATTCGGGCAATATCGCGGGCAAAAGCGTGCGCTATCTGCTGCGCGATCTGAGCTCTGCCGCGCCGCTTAAAAAGACGCTCGCGCTCGCCGCGCTAAATGCGCTTGGAAGGGCGTGTTTCGATAAAATCTGCGCAGATTACGACGTGAAATTCGGCGCCGATCCCTTTGAGCAGCTGCGGATCGAGCGCG
>NZ_CALHHX010000147.1 GCF_938030685.1 uncultured Campylobacter sp.
TAAACGGCAAACCCGTAAGAAATAGCGAGGTGGAGTGGAGAAGCGGCGGATATACGACGATCGATTTCGTAACCTACGCCAAGCCGATCAAATATCTGACGCTTAGAGCGGGCGTTTATAATATAACCGACCGCAAATATATCACTTGGGAAAGCGCGAGATCGATAAGACCTTTCGGAACGAGCAATCTGATAGATCAAGAAACAGGACTTGGCATCAATCGCTTTTACTCGCCTGGTAGGAACTATAAACTCACATGGGAGTTTCAGTTTTAAAATTTAATCAAGTGTTTGACATCTTATTAAAACAAAAGCCTTTGGAATCAAAATTTATAGATTTATTAGTAAAATTAAAAAAGATGGTGATAATAAATCATTTGGTGTCATTTAAATTTTCAAATTTTATGTAGCGTGTAAATTTCAAATTTTACGTGGCGCGGTAGTCCAAAGGCTTTTTTCTGCGATGACGTCAGCTTTATAATTTTGCAATGACGCCCGCGATTTTTCCCTTGCTTCGAGATCGAATTTTTGCCCGTGTAAATTTACCGAGCCGGAAAATAGCGCCCGTATGTGCTAAAAATTTCGCAGGCGCACAGCCCTACACTTCGCAAATCGCAGGGGAATTTTAATGCCGTGAATCTGCAAGCGGATCATCTCGCTTCCAAGCGAAGACAGCCTTTTTGCGGCAATGTGCGTAATCTATTTCTCTTCGCTCTATCTCGCCCGCTTGTAACGACAAGTCTTATAAACGCAGTGGTCTTTTAAAAATTTTAACTTCAAATTTTGCTCCGAAGCTCGCTAAATTTAAGGAAGAGCCCACACAGATAAATTGTTCTATTTTTACTAGGCGCACGAGGTTTTTAAATTTGCGGTGCCCGTATGAAGCTTTAAAGCTCGATAAGTCTCGCCGTCGTTAGCGCGCAGGGCTGATCCGGCTAGCGATCTTTTGCGCGATTTATCTCCTTGTATTATTTGCTTAGAATCCCGCCACAGTATATGTCGGCGCTGGACAAATCATAGCTTCGTTTTAAATTTAATCCTCATATCCTCTAATGCCAATATGCCTTCCCTCTATCTTAGGAACTACGGGCTTCTTTTTAAGCTTAACGCCATACAAATTAATGCCGTAAAGTTTACTAAGGCGGATAAAATCGACGTTAAGCTCCTCTAAATCGGTATCGCGAAGATCAATGTATTTAAGACTCGTCATATCGTTTATACTCTGCGGTAATTTTTTAATTGCAGTCTCGGAGATATCTAAAATTTCTAAATTTTTTAAATTTCCGATGCTTTCCGGAAGCTGCGTAATATTTTTGCCGTGGATGTAAAGCTCCTTTAAATTATGTAGGTTTCCGATGCTCTCAGGGGTTTTCGTAATGGCTTGGCTGTTAATTTTCAGCTCTTCCAAAGCATCAAGCATGCCGATGCTCTCAGGCAGACTCTCTTGCTTATATCTGCCAATATCAAGCTTTTTTAAGCTTTTTAATGCGCCGATACTTTCAGGAATTTCTTGTATATTTTCAGACCAAATATCAAGCTCCTGCAGATTATGCAAATCCCCTAACTCAGACGGGATCGTTTTGATATTTGAACCTATATGAAGCCTTTTGAGCGACGGGATTTTCACGGCGAGCCGCAATCTATCATCATCCATATGGCCCCACTCCTCAAGATTGGGTAAATTTACGATGTTTTCAGGAGGAGAGGTAAAATCTTCGCTTAGTTCCTTTAGACTCGGCATTCGCGAAACCTCATCGGGTAGCGCCTCTATATGCGTGTTCGTAAGATATAAAATTTCCAGACTTTTCAGCTCCGCCAGATACGTAGGTAATGTATGCAAAAATTTACAACTGTAACAGTGGAGCTCTCGTAGCTTGCTCATCCCTGTAATCTGCGGCGGCAATTGCGAAATATGCGTTTCATCCAGCTCAAGATATTCTAAATTCTTTAAATTCGCTACATTCGCGCTCAACTCTTTTACGGAGCAACGATCCAAAATCAGCGTCTTAAGATTCGGAATTTTAGAGATATTTTCACTAATCTCCGTAAATTTGGTAGCGCGCAAGCCTAAATACTTGAGCTTTTTTAAATTTTGCACGCAAGAGGGCAGATCCGAAACTCTCGTGCCTTGCAGATCGAGCTTTTTTAAATTTGAAAGCAAACAGATTTCGGGCGGAACCTGCGCAACCTCATCCACCCTAATCGGCGAAACGGTCATAAAATTCGCGTTTCTGCCGAAGTCTAGCTCATCAATGTCCGCAAGCTTTTCATACAAATTCCACGTCGTAGCGATATCGCTAAAGAAGTTTTTACCGTAGTAATCCCTCTGTCCTATATCGCTAAAGCGTAGAAAATCCGCCAAGTTTTGCATCTGCGTATTTTGATCCTCGCTCAGCTTTGGGCTAGACTTCAGGCGGATGTCCTGCGCATCGTTTGACATACTAATTTTAATGCCTTTAAAACCGGAGAT
>NZ_CALHHX010000148.1 GCF_938030685.1 uncultured Campylobacter sp.
CCGCTAAAATTTAAAGATTTTCGAATGGATTTACGACCACGTCTTTGCGATCGACGATGTAAGGTATAAGGGCTGCTTGGCGCGCGCGCTTGATAGCCTTTTCTACCATCTCTTGGTATTTTTTGCTGGTGCCGGTTAAGCGGCGCGGCATGATCTTAAAGCGCTCGCTTAGGCAGTGCTTTAGCAGCGCCGTGTCCTTATAATCGATAAATTCGATCTTTGCTTCCGTAAATTTGCAATACTTCCTAGTATATTTTCTCTTATCTGCCATGATTTTTCCTTAATTAAAATGGGATCGTATCGTTGCCGTCATCGTATTTATCGGCATCGACGTCGACTTCCGGAATCGTGCTTTCGTAACTCTGCTCTTTTTGTTTAGGCGCGTTATAATCGTTTTTTGCGCCTCTAGAATTTGAGTTTTGTCTATTAGCATAGCTATTTCCGCCGCCGTAATTACCGCCGCTATAGTTAGAATTTCCTCCGTTGTAGCCGCCGGAGCTTCCGCCATAATTGCCGCCCTCGTAATTACCGCCTTGATTATAGCCGCCGCTTCCACCTTGATTGCTTCCTAGCATCTCCATCGTATCTACGCTAATGGAGTGCTTGCTTCGGTTCTGTCCGTTCTGATCTTGCCACTGATCTAGCTTTAAGCGGCCTTCGATCAAAATTTTACTGCCTTTTCGCAAGTATTGATTTGCGATCTCGGCCGTACGACCGAAAAAATCTATGTCTATAAAGCACGTTTCTTCGCGTTTCTCACCGTTTGAGCTATTGTATCTGCGCGTGACGGCGATGCCAGTTTTGCCTACGGCGGTGCCCGTTTGCAGATATCTAAGCTCGATATCTCGGGTCAAATTACCTACCAAAACTACTTTATTGAACATATTTTATCCTTTATTCGCCCTCTTTGGCTGCTTCTTCAGGCTCTTTTGGCTCTACCGGCGCTTTTGGCTCGCGCTCTTTTTTGGCGGGGCTTAGTTTGATGCCTTTGCTTAGCTTGTCCCAAGCGGAAATTTCGCGCTTAGTCTCATATTTGACGGTCAAAAATCTAATGATATCTTCGGTGATGCGCAGATTTCTAACAAGTTCGGAGATTAAGCTCGGCTCGGCTTTAAAATAGATTACAAAATAAACTCCGCGCTCATATTTATCGATCTTATAGGCTAGCTTTCTAGCGCCCATTTCGATTACGGAAGCGATCTCTCCGCCGTTTTTGGTTATGATTTCTTTGACGAAATCGACTTTTGTTTTAACTTCATCGTCGGTAAGCGTGGGCTTAACGATGAATAAAACCTCGTAGTTTCTCATAAATTCTCCTTATGGATTTTAGCTCGCAAACGGTGTCTGCGGGCAAGGATTTTGCAAAAAATGCGAAAAGATATTACTAAAATTTCACTTAATATTTGCTTTTTGTCCGAGCGAACTTAGCAGCATGCGCTGCAACCTCAAAAACGACGCGAGCAAAAGCTCGTCCTTCGCCGCGTTCTTTTCGCTTTTGAGTTCAAATTCCAAATCGTTTAAGTGAGCGAAAATTTTATAAAATGTTCGCGTTGAAAAGCTGGTGGCGTAGCGCTGCATCTGTGCGGCCACGGAAGGGGGCGGCTGATAGCCCAAAACCGCCTTAAAATCAAATCTGCCGTTTATTTTCACGTAAGCATGCAGGCGAAAAATTCTATAAATCAAGCGGTAGAAATAATTTATCAGCTCCATTTCGTTGTATCCGCCGCCCAGAGCCATTTTGTAAAAATCTACGCGAAAGTCGCTTAGTCCAAAAATTTTATCAAAAAGCTCGTCGTAGCTTACTTCGCTAAGGCCATAAACCATCAAATTTACGTTTTGCAGGTTAAGCTCAAGCCCTAAACTTGCAAATTTTTCTATCTCGCTCGCGCTTAGGCTCAGGCTTTCGTTGTGGATGGCGTAGATCCTACTAAGCGCGGCGGTGTTTGCAAAAAGCCCGCACATCTCGCATTTTTGCGCAAGCAGCGCTATAGCTTCGTTTACGCCTGAGGGTTTGAAAAACCTCACTTCGTTTCGTTCAAATTCTTTGATAAAATCCGCGCTTACAGAAATTTCGCTATCGTTTAGCTCATAAATTAGATGATTGTTCGCGTCCGCCTTACATAGCGCAATGAGCCTTCGTAGCTCCTCTTTTTTGATGAGCGAGGCGGTTTTGATATGAAGCGTGTTGCTGCCGCCGAAAAGCGAAGGCTCCAAAAAGCTTCGCGCCTGCTCAAAATCATACTCCAAAAAATACAAACTCAAAAAATTTTCCGAGGCGTAAATTTGCTTCAAGCGCTGCGCGTAAAGCTCGTTTGAAAAATCGTCTCCGCCGCGCAAAAGCACGAAATTAGGCACCCTTCCGCTTGCGATAAGCCCGTCAAATTCTCTCCTATACATCAGATCTTCTTTACCACTCTGCCTAAAATCACTCCGCTAGCGATATTTGCGTCCGTAAGCTCCACTAGCACGGGCGTTAAAATGTCGCCGGCGAAATTTGAAACCAAAATTTTAGCTCCCTTTAGTTTGTCGTCGAGCTTTGCGGTAACGGAATTTCCGTTTTCGTCGATGTAGCAGCGGAATTTTTTACCTAAATTTTCCGCTGCCCAGCGCGCAAATTTTCGGTCCATAAAATCAAACGCAACCTTATCCGCCTCGCGTTCAAGCTCGTTTAGCCGCACGCACGTCGCGTCAATGTTTAAAAGCAGGTAATTATAAAATTTCTCATCCCCCCTCATCTGCGCCTTTAGCAAGCGGTGCAAAATGAGATCGGAATAGCGCCTGATCGGGCTTGTGAAGTGCGTGTAGTTATCAAATCCGAGCCCGAAATGCCCGCGCGATTCGGATCCGTACTCGGCGCGCTTTTGAGCCTTGATGATGAGCTTATCGACCTCCTCGCGGATACCCATAGTATCGGCTTGCGCTTGGATTTCGCCGATCATTTTAGCAAGGTTGCTCTGATACGGCGCGTCGATGCCAAACAGCGCCAGATCGTCAAGCAGAGCGTAAATTTTTTTAAGCTCCGCTGAGCCGTGATTTCTAAAAACGCCCCGCTCGATGCGTGCCGCAGCGGCTTTGTTGGCTAGCAGCATACAATCCTCGATGAGCTTGTGCGACGGAGTGTCGGTCTCAAAGCGGGTGGAATTTATCAGGCCGCGCTCATCAAGCGTGATGCGAAGCTCCTTGGTGCGAAAATCAAATCCGCGCTTTAGCCTCGCGCGGCGCAGGCGCTCGCAAATTTCATTAAGCGGCAAGAGCCAGCTTAAAATTTCAGGCTCGCACGCCTTGCGGGTGCGTAAAATTTCATCGACCTCGTCGTAATTATAGCGGCGTTTTGATCTTATAATCGCTTCGAAAAGCTCCTGCTTTTGCGGGTTTAAATTTTCATCCAAAGCGATTTTAAAAACAAAGGCTAGCCTCGGCAGATCAGGCATCAACGAGCAGATATTCTCGCTAAGCTCGCGCGGTAGCATCGGCACGGAGCGGTGCGGGAAATAGATCGAAAAGCCGCGAAATTTCGCCTCCTTATCGATCGGCGAGTATTCGCTTACATATTCGCTCACATCGGCGATCGCGACGTAAAGCGTGCGCTCTTTCACGTCAAAATAGATCGCGTCGTCGAAGTCCTTGGCGTCGATAGGATCAATGGTGCAAAAGGGCAAATGCTGCAAATCCACGCGCTGCGGATACAGCGCCTCGTCCACTTCGCTGCCGAAGCTCGCGGCTTGCTGCTTGCACGCTTCGTTAAATTCGTCGTTTTTATCGTAGATCGCTAAAGAAATTTTCTCATCGACGAAGGGATCGGCTAAGCTTCCGATCACCTCGGTGATCTCGTTCGTTAGATTATCGATCTTTAAAAGGGTGTTTGCGGGCAGCTGCTTTAGCGATTTTTGCGTGGCTTTGAGCGGATTTGCGAGGCCGGTTTTGACGTTCACGCCTAAAATTTCGCGCCCGAAGCTTTTGGTATAAACCACGCTCGTTAAAAATGCGGGCTTGACGCACATTAGCACTTTTGCGTGCAGGCGGGACTTTCTTGAGCTTAAAATTTTTGCTAGGATCAGATCGCCCAGATGCACGCCGCTTAGATATCTGTTTTCGATGATGAGATCTGCCTTGAAGCGGTCGTCGAAGCTTTGCAGATAGCCCGTGCCGTCGCGCGCGATGTCGAGCCTGCCGAAAACATAGCCGTCGTTCAGATAGAGCTTGCCCTTGTGCGCGCTGATAGCGCCGATATTTAGGAGGTTGCGCACGAGCTCCTTTTGCTCGCCGCTGAGATCCTTTTCAAATACGCCCGAGTTGAAGGCGCGCAGGAACTCTTTCATATCGAAATTTCGCCTTTCGCCTCTAAAAACGCTTCCTGTTCGAAGCCGAACTCGACTAGTAAATTTAAAGCGTTGTCGATGCTAAGCTCGTCGAAATGATGGTAGATATTGACCGCGGTTTTGGCGATCTTTAGCATCGCGTAGCGGGATTTGTTCTCAAAAGGCGCGTCGTCGGGGGCGTTTGAATACAGCGCGTCCTGCGCGATCTGCTCTAGCCCGAAATGCGCAAATAGCGCGTGCGAGACGCTTTCGCGGTTCGTGCCGGTAAATTTCATCTCCACGTCGGTAAAATCCTGCGGAAAGATCGAGCCCTTGATGGCATGGTAAAATTCCTCCGCCTTGCCCGCAGCACACACCTGCTCGTCGATAAAAACCCGCCCGAACTCCACCAAAATCACGCTTGAAAGGATGCTTTGCTCTATCTGCGGGTAGGATTTGATCCACGAAAACATAAGCAGATTTCGCAGCAGCGAGACCTGCGTAAGCTTTTCGCGGTCGATGCGATACGCCCGTAGGCTCGGCTTTAGCATCTCGTCGAATACGGCGAATAGAAAAAACGCCCGCATCTGCTCGCGCCCGTAAAGCTCAAACGCTCGCTGTAAATTTAGCGTTTTTAGTGCCGCGGCGCCCTGCCCTTGTCCCCGCTCCTCCGCTCTGCCCCATTCTTGTTCCTGTTTTTGCTTCTGCGCTTGCCCATGCTCCTGCTCTCGTTCTTGCTGTTGCGTTTGTGCGGCTTGCATAGAGATGCTCGAACCTAGCGTGCAATCAGCTCTCGCAGCGGCGTGCTGATTTTGCCGCTGCGTATCGCTCGCGGCCTGCGAGGGGTTAAATTTAAAATTCTCGTCGCTATAGTTCGCGCCGTTTGCGTCATTTGAGCGATTAAATTTAAGACTATCGCTCCGCCCTGCTAAGTCTGCGCTTTTTTGCTCGCTAGCGGCGCACTCGTTTTGCCGCCACTCGTCTGCGGCATCTTGTAAGCCGCATCCTATGGACTTCACAGGCTCCGCGCCTTGTAGATCGCACCGCCCGTTTGCGGCAGTAAAATTTTGCCTTGCAAGTCCTTCGGCGCTAAATTTAGACAAACCACAAAATGCTAAATCTAAAATTTTATCCGCAAGAGGGGCGCTTTTTGAAATTTGCAAAGCGAGCCTGACGTCCGAAACGGCCGCGTCAAACGATGCTAAAATTTTTAAAATTTCATCGCTAAAGCCCGCGAGCGCGCCTATTTTTTGGGTTATAAATTTATTCATTTTAAAAAGCCGTTCAATATAAATTTCGCACAATCATATCAAATTTTAACTCAAATTGCAAAGCAAAACGCCGCCGTTGCGCCAAAATTCCACTTCGGCTCACGAGGCTTTTAAAGCGCTCTTTTTGCACCCGAAAATCGCGGATCAAACCGCCCGTTTGTCGCGACGGCAAAACCTAAATTTCAAGCGCCGTTTTATAAAATTTTAATCCCCTTTCGTATAGAATGCATCGAAATTTCGTTTATAAAGAGCTTGATTAAAACAGAAGTTTGAAGAGCCAAAAAGACTTAAAAACCGAAAATAACTTTAAGATACTCAAGCTAGTTTTTAAAATTTCATATAAATTTAAGCAGTTGAATTTATATGAAATTTAATGACGAGCTAAGATATAGAGCAATAAAATATTGCTACTAAAGAAGCTCTTTGAGCTCTACAAATTTGCATATGTATTTTTATAAGGGTTAGATATGCGCAGTATAGTATTTCTTTTCATAATACCCGCTTTTTTTACCATAAGCTTTTTTGTCGCCTTAATCGCCCCTAAAGGCAAACGCAAACGTTTTTGGCTTTTTGTTTGGTTTGTCGTATTTTTCGGTGACGGGTTTATAGTTTCTGCCATATTTCATTGCTACGGATATCTATACGGCAAAATAAACGTCTATGAAAAGCCAGCTATCAGAGCATATTATGCCGGAGAAAAGAAATTTGATCTAGGATTTCCCAAAGCAAATCAATTCTCATCGCAAGATTATACTAAAGACATTGCTTTTACGATGTTGATAAATGGCGATTTGGACTATATAGATTATAGAGTTCAAGCGAAAGATAGTGCCAATAATGGTAAATTTTTTAGAATGTACGTAGATAACAATACTTCAAATAAATGCTTTATGTCGATAGATGAAGAACTAAAGGACTACTTATCCGATAAAAAAATACCCTACTCTGAATTTAAACAACTTTACGACGAGTACCACTCAAAACCTGGCGAGTATAAAGAGATATATTATGATGCTTGGTTTGATAACGAAGAGAGAAAAAAGAGTTACCCGCAGCAACAAAGAATAGTAGTGGACAAAATAATAAAAATAGTGCAAGAACGATATAGAAGCCCAAACCCTATTAATATGAACGGCAAGGTATTTACATGGGACGACTATCAAATAAAGCGGGTTATAGATAGGCTACAAGACGTAGATAAAAAAATGGAATACTACAAGCAAATTTATAAAGACAAATGCATAGCGCGCAAAGAAATCTCCAAAGATGAGATAGCGCCTACCGAGCTTATAGTGGAAGATCCATATCATCTCCTAGAACCAAAGCCTAATATAAAAACCATATTCGATAATATGCTGGGCATGGGATTTAACTACGGTGGAATCATAAAAGATATAAATACGGGCAAGATACTAGCCGACAATATATACATCTATGAGTCTTATCACACTTGGATATTGCAAGCTCTAGTGAGTGCTTTGGGTCCGCAATCTGGCGGTGAGTTTTGGATGTGTAACAAAAATGAAACTAATTCAATAGAAAAGTGTAATCAAAAGATGATAGAGGAATTCTTCAGAAAGGATAGAAAATGAGAAAGTTTGAGGCACTAAAAACATATGCAGAGCTAGC
>NZ_CALHHX010000149.1 GCF_938030685.1 uncultured Campylobacter sp.
GTTAGCGTGCCAGAAAATAATAGAATTCTATGCCTTAGCGTAAGCCAAAACGCAAGCTACAAAACCCAAAGCTCAAATATCTACTTCGAATTTACCGGGCGATTTACCAACGTAATAATCACCGATGAAAACGATGTGATTTTAGAGGCGCTGCGGCACTTCGAGACGGAATTTAGACAGATCAAGGTAGGAAGAAAACTCCGCCATCTGCCGCCTGCAAATATTAAAGAAGCCCCCGTGCCAAAAATTTCGGACTTTAGAGCATTTTTTCGCGCGGAATTTAACGCGCTAAATGCGGATCGCTTAAACGCGCTCAAATCCGCAAAAATCACGGCGCTAAATAAAAAGCTAGACTCGGTGCGTGAGGCTTTAGGCTCTTTGCAAAGCAGCGCCGAACTACTGCGAAGCGCTGAGCTTTTAGGTGCAAAAGCCGCCTTGCTAAAGGAAAATATCTATAAAATTCCAACTAGCGCGCGAGAATTTACGCTGCAAAAAGGAGACGCCGAAGCGGTAGAATTTAAGCTGCAAAAGCCTGCAAGCGCCGCTTTGGGCGAGCTTTACTCCGAGGCAAAGCGTCTGCGCCAAAAGGCTACTAATATCCATATTGAAGAGCAAAATTTAAAGGAGAAACTCGCGTTTTATGAGAATTTAAAATCGCTCGTCCTTGCCGCACAGGACGCACACGAGATCGAAATTCTAATGCCTAAGCGCACGCAAATTAGGCAAAAAAGCAAGGAAAAAAATAGCGAATATGTAGCGAGCTTTTATCTCGGGGATTTTAAAATCAGCGTCGGTAAAAACGAAAAAGGCAATGAGTTCTTACTAAAAAATAGCTCCAAATCCGACTATTGGTTTCATCTTAAGGACATTCCAAGCGCACACGTCATCGTAAAGACAAATAAGCAAAGTCTAAGCGAAGAGGTGGTCGAATTCGCCGCTAAAATTTGCGTGAGCTTCAGTGCAAGCGGCAGCGGAAAATATCTCGTCGATTACACTAAACGCCAAAATGTCAAAATCAACGAAGGTGCTTTCGTAAACTACGTAAATTTTAAAACAATTAGCGTTTTAAAGCCGTAATAAGCGAGCTTGCGGTATAATTACTCAAAATAAATTCCAAGGAAATTCTATGAAGCAAAGAATAATCACGGCAAGCATTTTACTCGCCGTATTTTTAGCTCTAATTCTCATAAACGCCAGGTGGCTAAATTTCGCCGTATTTGCGCTGATACTCGTGCTTGCGTTTTTTGAAAGCCTCAAGTTATGGGGTCTAGAGGAAACTAGCAAAAAGTGGCTCGCGCTGGCGATCGCGTTTTTTGCGCTGCTACCATTTACGCAGACCGATGAGCCTTTCGTCTCAGCGCTAAAAGTTAGCATCCTGATGATCCTATGCGTCGCCTCTGTCGTAGCCTTTACCAAGGGCCCTAGCCTAAAGATCACGCTTCCTTTTATCTATCCCGTTGCGCCGATATTTTTTATGTGGGCGGCTTATGATGATTTCGGGGAAGTTTTTCACTTCGTTTGGCTGATCTTTATTATCGTAGCTAGCGATAGTGGCGCATATTTTATCGGAAGAGCCTTTGGCAAAACCCCGCTAAGCGCTAGCTCGCCGAATAAAACCGTAGAGGGCGTACTAGGTGGTCTTGCGCTCGCGCTTATCGTTAGCCTCATTTATGCGCGCATCTTTACCAATATGCCGCCGCTTGAAATTTTAGGAAAAACCATCATCATAGCAATTTTTGGCGTATTCGGCGATCTGTTTGAAAGCTACCTAAAGCGCGCGGCGGGTCTTAAAGACAGTGGCGCGCTCTTTCCCGGACACGGCGGGATCTTGGACCGCATCGACGGCTATATGTTCGGCGCGATCGCGATGGCGATAGTCTATTCATGGTAGTTTTAGGCTCCACGGGCTCTATCGGTACAAACACCCTAGACGTAGCCGCGCGTAGCGGTAGTATGATCGAAGCGCTTAGCTGCGGGCGCAATATCAAGCTTTTAAACGAACAGATCGCAAAATTTCACCCAAAGCTCGTCTGTATCGCGGACGCGCAGCAAAAAAGCGAGGTAGATCACGAGCGCGTATTTTGCGGCACGGATGGAATTTTGCAGATGCTTGCGGAGTGCAAAAGCACGACCGTGGTAAACGCTCTCGTAGGCTTTGCAGGCATGATGCCCAGCCTAAAGACCCAAGAGCTCGGAAAGAGGCTCTGTCTCGCCAACAAAGAAAGCCTGGTCGTCGGCGGGAAATTTCTGCAAACGGATAAAATTTACCCGATCGACAGCGAGCATTTCGGACTGAAATTTTTACTTAGCAATGCCAAAACCCCCGTTTCTCGCCTAATCATCACGGCTAGCGGCGGCGCGTTTTACGACGTGCCGTTAACGCAGCTGGGCTCGCTCACGCCGCAAAATGCCCTCAATCACCCCAACTGGAAGATGGGCGCAAAGATCACGATCGACAGCGCCACGATGGCGAATAAGCTCTTTGAGGTGATCGAGGCGTTTTGGCTCTACGGCATGCGCGAGATCGATGCGCTTATCGAGCGCACCTCGCAGATCCACGCGCTGGTCGAATTCGCAGACGGCTCCACGACGGCGCATATTAGCAGGGCTGACATGCGCCTAGCCATCGCGCACGCGATGTTTAGCGGCGACGTACGGGAGCAGATTACCGCGCCCGTAGATCTGTGCGCCCTGCGACCGATAGAATTTAAGCCGATCGACGAGATGAAATTTCAAATCTTTACCCTCAAAGACGCGCTGTTAGCAAACCCCGATCTCGGCGTCGTCATCAACGCCGCAAACGAAACGGGCGTAAATGCGTTTTTGCAGCAGCGGTGCCGCTTCACCGACATTGCGCGCGTGGTGTTAAAGTGCGCGGAGAAATTTAACTCGCCTAGCGTGACGGACGCAGAAGCGCTTGCGGCGGTGGATGCGAGCGTGCGAGCGTATGCAAACGAGCTGCTGAAATTTAACGGAGAGCTTTAAGCCTAGCTTTACCTGCTTAAATTTGGAGGTTGAATTTGAGCTATCTTGCCGCAAGCGGTGAAATTTAGGATCAAAAATTGTTAGACGTACAAACTATCGTAAATTTGGAAAAAGAGCGCCGCAAGCTGCTGCAAAGCCGCATAAAATGGAAAATAATAAGCCTGCTTAAAGCCTG
>NZ_CALHHX010000150.1 GCF_938030685.1 uncultured Campylobacter sp.
CGCAGGGCTTTGAGAGCAAGCAAAAATCCGATCTGAACTCCACGATAGACGAGCTTGCAAACGATGCTAAAGTTTTGGGCGAGGCCTTGCAAAATTTGCAGAAAAAGGCGCCCGAAGTCTTGAGCGATTTCGCCGCTCGTAACGTGGACAGGATAGAGGATCTGCTAAAGCAGGGCGAGGCGGCGACGCGCGAAGTCGGCAAAAATCTTGATAAAATGGGCGAAAGCCTGCAAGGCATTATCAAGGACGCAAACGAAAGTATCGGTAAGGTCTTGGAGGGCTTTGGCATGCAGCCTAGACAGGAGCCGCGCGGCAGGCGTTCGCAGGGAAGCGGCAAGTCTCCGAAAGAGCGCGACGATCGTTCGGACTATAGCGACGACGCCGTCGGGCAAAGCTTTAGAATTTAAGCGCGGCTAAATTTAGCTTAAATTTGTTTGTTGTGGAGAATGCTCGCAGAGAAACGGCGCTAAATTTTATTAAATTTACTCGGCGTGGCGGGTTCGTTAAAATTTTACTCGGCGCGGCGGTTTAAAATTTTGCGTGCGAGCCGCGAGCATTGTTAAATTTCATCATCTTTCGACGCAGGTTTTTTTAAAATTTTAATCCTCTCAGTATGAGATTTTTTAAATTTCATTATTTTGCGGCGTGCGCGTTGCGACGCACGGGGATTTTTTCGTTGCACGATTTCAGTTTGCAAAAACCCTGCGCAAGGTCGGTTTGCACCCCGCGCTCGGGAGTTAAAATTTTGTGCCCCGCACTCGGGCGCTAAATTTTGCGCACCCCGATCGGAACACGCCCGATCAAATCGCTTCGCTCCGCCCGCTAAATTCATAGCGTCCGCGCAAAACAGCGGCGAGCCGTGCAGCACGAGCGCTCGCGCCGTCCTGTTAAATTTAAAAATTTTACGCACACTTTTAAATTTACGCGGCCGCTTCGTTCTCCGCACCCGCTTCGCTAAATTTTAAATTTACGCTACTATTTTATAATTTGCGCCGTTTCATTAAATTTCAAATTTACGCGCCGTATCCGCCGCCCGCCGTAGGTAAAATTTCAAAATTTCGCATGCCGCCGCGGACAAAATTTTAAAATTTTGCTCGCGCTTCGTATGATCTAAAAATGAAATTTCAAGCAAAATTTCGCGTCTAAATTTGAGCTCAGCTCTTAAATTTTAAAATTTTATCAGAGATTTTTTTATACAATTACGGCTGAAATTCGGCCTAAAAAAGGAGAGGGAATGTATAAGCTAAAGCATCTTCTTAGCGCGCAGGATCTGAGCCGCGAGGACATCTACGACTTTATAGGTCTGGCGCGCGAGTTTAAAGCGCTCAACCGCTCTGACGTCAAAAAATCCGACTCGCTTCGCGGCAAGACGGTCATCAACGCGTTTTTCGAAAACTCCACCCGCACTCGTACGAGCTTTGAGATCGCAGCCAAGCGCCTGGGCGCGGACAGCGTAAATTTCACCGCCGCGGACAGCAGCACGAAAAAGGGCGAGACGCTGATCGATACCATCAGAAATATGCAGGCGATGCGCACCGATATCTTCGTGTTGCGCCACAGCTGCTCGGGCGCGGCAAAATTCGTAGCGGCCAACTGCGATGCATCGATCGTAAATGCGGGCGACGGGCTGAACGAGCACCCGAGCCAGGCGCTGCTGGATATTTTTACGATCAGCGAGCACAAGGGCAGGATCGAGAATTTAAACGTCGCGATCATCGGCGATATATTTCGCTCGCGCGTAGCTAGAAGCGACATCTGGGCGATGCAAAAGCTCGGCATAAACGTGCGGCTCTTCGGCCCTCCGATGATGCTGCGCGACTGCGATGCGTTCGGCTGCCCGATATGCAAAAGCGTGGAGGAGGCGATCGAGGGCGCCGACGTCATCATCATGCTTAGAATACAGCTTGAGCGGCAAGACGGCGAGCCGAGCTTCCCGAGTGTGCGCGAATACTCTAAATTTTTCGGACTTACAGCTAAGAGGATGCAGGCGGCGAAAGAGGGCGTCATGATAATGCACCCCGGCCCGATCAACCGCGGCGTGGAGATCAACTCCGACGTAGCCGACGATCCGCACTATAGCTGCGTTTTAGATCAGGTAGAAAACGGCGAGGCGATGCGAATGGCGATACTTCATACGATAAATTTAAATAGGAGCGCACGATGAAAATTTTGATAAAAAACGGCACGATCGTTAATCATAACGGCAGCGAGGAGGCAAACGTCCTGATCGAAGGCGATAAAATTTCAAAAATCACGCGCGATTGCCCCGCCGTAGACCGCGTAATAGACGCTGCGGGCAAGCTCGTGATGCCCGGCCTCATCGATATGCACGTGCATTTTAGAGACCCGGGGCTCGAATACAAAGACGACGTCATCAGCGGCAGCGAAACCGCGGTCGCAGGCGGCGTAACAACCTGCCTCCCGATGGCGAATACTAAGCCCGTAAACGATAACTCCAGCATCACGCGCGCGATGATCGCTAAGGCTAAACAGCGCGGGCTTATCGATCTGCTGCCGATAGGCGCGATCTCGCAGGACTGCAAGGGTGCAAAGATCGTCGAGATGGGCGATATGCTGGAAGCCGGCTGCGTGGCTTTCAGCGACGACGGACTGCCCGTGACCGATAGCTCCGTGATGCGACAGGCGCTCGAATACTCCGCTCACTTCGGCTCATTCGTGATAAATCACAGCGAGGATTGCTCGCTTTGCCACGGCGGCGTGATGAACGAGGGCAAAGTCAGCGCGATCCTCGGTTTAAAGGGGATGGCGAGCGAAAAAGAGGAGATCATGATCGCGCGCGATCTGCTGCTTGCCAAAAAGACGGGCGGGCATATCCATGTCGCGCACGTAAGCTCGGCGTGGTCGCTAAAGCTCATCGAGCAGGCTAAGCGCGAGGGCATCCGCGTCACCTGCGAAGCTACGCCGCATCATTTTACCTTCGACGAGCGCGAGCTGATGGGATACGATACGAATTTTAAAATGTCGCCGCCGCTTCGCACTCAAAGCGATGTGCAGGCGATTAGAGAGGCGCTTAAAAGCGGTCTGATCGACGCCATCGTGACCGATCACGCTCCGCACAACACCGACGATAAATTTGTAGAATTTGACCGCGCACCGTTTGGAATTTTAGGGCTTCAAACTCTCGTGCCGCTTACGCTGCGGCTTGTAAACGAGGGTGCCATCAGCCTTGAAGACATGGCACGCCTCTGCTCGTTTAACCCGGCTAAAATTCTAAATTTAAAAGACAAGGGCGAGATTAAAGAGGGCTTTTTGGCCGACATCGCGATCATCGATCCGCAGATTTCCTACGTTTACGACGAGGCGCTAAATAAGTCCAAATCGCGCAACTCGCCACTTTTCGGCAAGCAGCTTACGGGCGCTGCGGTTTGCACGATCAAAAGCGGTCGTGTGGTCTATGAGTTTCCAAACGTCGTAGCGTAGGGCGCTTGCGGCGTAGGACTTGCGATCGGCGACTTGCGGGCAGAGCTTGCGAGTGGTAGCTTGCCGACGAGCGGCATTCGTAGCGCAAATGGTGCTATTGCTTAATTTTAAATTTAGCTAGTTTGGGCGCAACGGCTTGCTTTTAAAATTTTGCGGTGCGATCGGTTTATTTTAAATTTGGCGGCAGCGTAGGCGCGGCGACTTGTCTTTAAAATTTCACGCGCAAGCTTGCTTGGGATAGGCGTGACCCTTGATTTCGCGGCGTGATTGTCCTGCTTAAATTTATCGGTAGCTCGGCGCAGTAAACTACATTTAAAATTTTGCGGCGCAATTTTTTGGTCTAATCATGCGGAGCTCTGCGGCTAATTCGCTTTAAATTTTGCGGTAGCTCGGTATGGCAACTTACTTTTAAAATTTCATAGCGCGAGCGCGGTTGAAATTTATTTAAAGCAGTTTGTCATTTTTAAAGTGCGCGCAAATTTAACCCGCATCGCCTCGCGCGTGCCGCTCGTAGATTTCGGCTTTGGAATTTTACCGACGTGCGCGGCATTTGTAAATTTATAACGGCGCCTTTTTCGATGCGGCAGCTGCTTTTAAAATTTCACGACATGGCGGCTAGTTTATCGTAGCTAGATTTCTGCGCCGTGTGTGAATAAATCCTGCGTATGAACGGTAGCGATCTAAATTTAAGAATATCTATGAACGGCGAAGCGTTATCTCTCGTGCGCGCTGTACGTCGCGCTAAAATCGGCTCTGCGCGGCTACCGAAAGGAAAACAAAAGCCCAGACTTGTAGCTCGCAGCCGCACATAGTAGGGTTTTGCGTGCGGCTTTAAAGATTAAATTCTAAAACCGAAATTTCAAAAAAGGCCGCACGAAGCGCGGATAAATTTCGTCCGTGCGGTCTTCAAGAGTTCTAAATTTATAGCCTTAAAAATCAAAATTCCAGCTCGCTCAAAGAAAGTAATGTCTAAGCCTCTATCGTCGCGGGCCTATCAAACGCCGTTACGCTCGGCAGTTCGCCTTTAAATTTCTCGATCTGCGCCATGCTCGTGTGCGCGGTATTGCTTTGCGAGAGCTGCGAGCTAGGCACGTCCTTGGTTAGCACATTTATGTTGCCGTGTTTACATAGGCTGCGCTCGCCCCAGACGGCCGGGTCGTACCACGCACCCTCGCTTACGATCACGACGTTATCTTGCGCCGTATCGCTTACTAGCGCGCCGCAAAGTATCTCGCCTCGGTCGTTGTAGATCCTTACTACGTCGCCCGTTTTTATACCGCGTGCCTTTGCCGTGGCGGGGCTGATGAGTGCGGGTTCGCGGTTTGCGATCTCGGCGTAGTTGCGGATGAGCGAGTTATTTAGCTGCGAGTGGAGCCTAAATTTAGAGTGCGCGCCGCTGATGGCGACCCCGTACTTGCTCACGTCGCTGCCCAACCACTCAAAGGGCTCCATCCACGTCGCGTGCGGCGGGCAGTCGGGATAGCCTAGCTTTTCGATCGCTTCGGAATAGAGCTCGATCTTACCAGACGGCGTTTTTCTCGGGATCTGCGCGGAAGTCCGCGTAGTTTGTGAAGTAGCGCTTTTTCTCGTCGATTTTATCAAATTTGACATAGCCTTTTTGCCAAAACTCCTCAAATTTAGGCATCGCTATGCCCATGCCCTCGGCTTTTGCAGCAGCATCGGCGTAAATTTCCCTCACCCACTCAAGCTCCGTTTTGCCCTCGCTAAAGGCCTGCTCGTACTCCTCGCCCCACTGCGCGCAGATGAGCCGAGCGATCTCAAAGTCGCTCTTGCTCTCGCCTGCGGGCTTTACTAGAGGTTTAATTGCAAAGAGGTATTCGCTAGTCGAGTTTGCAAACTCTATATCCGTGCGTTCGCACTCAAGAGCAGCTGGCAGCACGATGTCGCTGAGTCTTGCCGTACTCGTCCAAAAGGGCTCGGTGGTGATGATCGCCTCTATCTTTTTCATCGCCTCGACAGCGCGGTTGGTGTCCGGGTGGCGGGTGAAGGTCGAGCCGTTGGCGTTAAACATCACGCGGATGTGCGGCATGACGTACTTTTTGCCGTTGCGCTCGATTAGCTTACCAGGCTCCATGATCGCGTCTATGAGCCTGCTGTTTGGTATCTCGTGGTATTTGGCTTTGGCTAGCTTGCCTTGCGGGGCGATGTATTTTTCGTTTACCGCCGGGTTAAAGGCCTGAAGCTTTGGCGCGACGAAGCTGATATCTGCGTTTTTATGCATCTGATCGTTCATCACGTAGCCGCGCCCCGTCTTGCCGATGTCGCCTAGCATCGCAGCTAGCGTGATTAGCGCCCAGTATGCCATCTCGCCGTGGTGCTGACGCTGGATAGAGTAGCCCGTGACGATGAGCGTGTCTTTTTTAGCCAGCGTATCAGCTAGTTCTTTTAGCTCCTTTTCGCTCACGCCGCAAATTTTACTCGCCCATTTTAGATCCTTTTTCACGCCGTCTTTCGCGCCCGTGAAATAATCCTTAAATTTATCAAACCCGACCGTGTAGCGCTCAATAAATTCCTTGTCGTATAGCCCGTTTTCGTAAAGATAATCGCAAAGTCCGATCAGCATCGCCGTATCGGTGCAAGGGCGCACGGCGAGATACTCCGCGCCGAAATACTCCGCCGTTTCGTTGCGGTAGACGTCGACGCTGTAAATTTTCATCTCGCCTTTTTTAAATTTATCCTTCATAATCTCGTAGTAGGCGTAGGAGTTGTGCATCGGCACTCCGATAGCGATCTTGTTTGAGACGACGGGATTCGTACCCCAAAATACGATCGTTTTGGCCTCCTTTACCACGCCCTCCCAGCGCGTAGGATTATGCGTCGGATCGATAGAGCCCGTCACGTGAGGCAAAAACGCCGTCGCCGCGCCGTATGAGTAGCCACCAAGCTCGCTCACGTAGCCTCCTAGCGCGTTTAGCATGCGCTTTGCGGTGCGCTGCGAGTGGCCGACCTTGCCTAGGCTACCCCACTGATAAAGCTGCCCGTAAATGGCCTCCGAGCCGTATTTATCGAAGTTTTCTTTTAAAATTTTAGCGCTTAGCTTTATCGCCTCGTCCCAGCTAACGCGCACGAAGGGCTCTTTGCCGCGAAGCTGCGGCTTTGGATTTGAGGGATCGGCTAGGAAGCTTTTGCGCACGTATGGGTATTTCACGCGCGTTTCGTTTTGGATGTGATCGCTTAGGGCGTTGTTTAGCACCGTTGGCATAGCATCTCCCTCGAATGGCTCTGTGCCCACGACCCTGCCGCCGATGGTTTGGACATAAAACGCGCCAAATTTATTCGCGCAAAGCCCCATCTGCTCGTCAAATATCGCCTGCGCCGCCGCGTCAAATTGTTTTGCCTGCGC
>NZ_CALHHX010000151.1 GCF_938030685.1 uncultured Campylobacter sp.
TAGAATTTTGCAATTAAGCGCGAAATTTTAAATTTTTATATAAGATGAATTTTTTAGCAAAGGAGCAAAAATGCAATATCTAACCTTAAACGACGGCAACAAGATGCCGATTTTGGGATTTGGCGTATTTCAGGTAGATCCGAAAGAGACGCAAAGATGCGTCGAAGATGCGATCTCGGTCGGCTACCGCAGCATCGATACCGCGCAGGCGTATTTTAATGAAGAAAGTGTGGGCGCAGCAATTAAGACGGCTCTTGCAGGCGGGCTAAAGCGCGAGGAGCTGTTTATCACTACTAAGCTTTGGATTAACGACGCAGGTGAGGAGCGCGCACTAAAAGCCTTCGATGCGTCGATGAAAAAGCTAGGGCTTGATTATCTTGATCTCTATCTTATTCACCAGCCATATGGCGACATTTATGGCTCATGGCGAGCGATGAAGCGTTTGCGCGATGAGGGCCTTGTTCGTTCTATCGGCGTTAGCAACTTCTACGCTGATCGGATCGTAGATCTGTGCGAAAACAGCGGCGTCATCCCTGCGGTAAATCAGCTCGAGTGTCATCCGTTTTATCAGCGTGAAGCGTTAAAACGCGTACTTGATGGCTACGGCATAGCATTTGAATCATGGGCTAGTTTCGCCGAGGGTAAAAACGATATATTTAAAAACGCCGTATTAAGTGGCATCGGTGAAAAATATGGCAAAAGCTCAGCTCAGGTTATTTTGCGCTGGTTAATTCAGCGCGGCATCGTCGTCATTCCAAAGAGTGTAAAAATAGAGCGAATGAAGCAAAATTTCGATATTTTTGATTTTGCGCTTGCGCCTGATGATATGGCTGCTATCGCTGCGCTGGATACAGGCAAGACGCTATTTTTTGATCATAGAGACGCCGAGCGCGTAAAATGGATAATCCATGCCTTTGATAAGTAAAATTTATTGAATTAAAGCGGATTGCATGCTTCAAAATTAAGCCGCGAGCGTGCAATCCTTGCTATTAAATTTGAGCTTGAGCGAGATTGGAGATAGAGCTTGTAGCAATAAATTAGCCTGCTCGCTCAAGCGGTGTTGATAGCGTAGCCTGCTTTTTTATATATTTTTCTGTGGGAAGCGTTGCTTTATTTGCTTTAATCTCAAATTTACCCTTTATTTTATACAATCTTTAAAATTTACCGCAAAGGAATTTTATGAAAATCGCTAAATTTTTAAGAATTTTAGCCGCCGTTTGCTTGCTCGGCTCGGGTGCAAACGCGCTAGAGGAGGGCGTTAATTATCAAGTGCTACAAAAGCCGCTAAACGTGCCGAAAAACAGCGTCGTTAAAATTTTTAACTACGAGTGCCCGCACTGCTATACGTTCGACAGGACGGTCACACCGCAGTTGATGAAAAAGCTTGAGGGGGCGGAGTTTTTGCCGTGGCACTTAAAGACCAAAGGCGTATTCGGACAGACCGCGAGCGGTATATTCGCAGCGCTTATCGTGCTTGATGAAAAGGACGACGTGAGCCTGCTAAGCGACGAGTCAAAATTTAAAAAGGCGAAATTTGCGATTTACAAAGCGATCCACGACAAAAAGGATGATTTTGGCGGTGGCAGTGATAAACAAAGGTTCATCAAAACCGCGCTAGATGCCGCCGGCGTGAGCATGAGCGAATATGAAGCGGCGCTTGCCAGCAAAAAGGCGCAGGCTCTGCTCGCGCAATGGGACGCGGGCTACGAAGTCGCAGTGATTTCGGGCGTGCCGGCATTTGTCGTCAGCGGCAAGTATCTCTTAAACACGGCTTCGTTCGGCTCCGTCGATGAAATGGTCGCTGCGGTAAAGGAACTGCTGGCGAAATAGGTTTTGCCGCGCCAAAGCAAGCTTTGTTTTACGCGCTGCATTAAATTTAGCCACAGCGGCAGGGTTCTAGCAAATTTTATCGCTAGCCGCGCGGAACAATAACGATTAAATTTTACGTTTTCAAAGCGCGGGTTTCGGCGGGTAAGGTTTGAGCCAAAATTTAAAAATTTGACTTTAAATTTAAATGTAAAATTTCAAGGCGAAGTATCGCGAGATGGATTTAAGGGTTGCGACGTAAAAATTTAGCGTGGGCTGGACAAGGTAGTCCGCCGAGCTAAATTTTTACTAGCTCCGTTAAAGACGCTCGCGAGGCAAGCCGCAAAGTTAAATTTGATCGCCGCTTAGCAGTATATATCCACTTTCACTGATATTTTTAAATTTAACCCCCAGCTCCCGCTTCAGCCTCAGTACGACGTTTTGTATCGCGCCCTTGCTCGTCTGCTCGCCCTCGTAGACGAACTCCTCGATCATCTCGTAGCTCACGAGCTTGTTTAGATTATACGCAAAGAGCCAAAAGAGCTTGTTTTGCAAAAACGATAGATAAATTTCCTCGCCGTTTTTGTAGATCTTTTCTTTGGCGAGATTTATGCTAGTTTGCGGGCCCAGTCGCACGAGCTTTTCGTCCTTTTCGTAGGTTAGAACTAGCAGGCGGCAGAGCGCGGCGATATCGACGGGCTTTTTTAGAAACGATGCCGCGCCGTGCTCGATGCTTTTGATGAGGTTGTCGTCGGTGTCGTAGGAGGTAAAGACGATAAATTTTTGCGCGGGTTTGACGCGTATCATCTCCTTCATCATCTCAAAGCCGTTCATCGCGGGCATGTGGATGTCGGTGATGACGATGGCGGGAGCTAGCTTTTTAAAACGCTCCAGCCCCTCTAGCCCGTCGCCTGCGCCCCAGACGCTTAGGCAGTATGGTTTTAGCCCGCCTATTAGCAGCTCCCTTGCGATCTCGTCGTCCTCGACGATGAGGACGCTCAGGTCTTTAAGTAGCTTTAAATGCTCTTGCATCTCACTCCTTTAAATTTATCTCAAAGCCGAGCTCAAACGTCGTCGGATCACCCGCGCTTAGCAGTCTGATGTCGCCTGAAAGCTTTTCGTTTGCTAGCTTTTTGCCAAAATACAGCCCGATGCCGCTTCCTTGCTTTTTGGTGGTTTTTGGCTGGGTTAAAATTTTATCCCGAAGCTCCTTGCTCACACCGCTACCGTAGTCCGTGACGGCTATTTTGCACGTGCCGTTTTCAAATTTGACATCGATAAAAACTTGCCGCTTGGCGATTTCGTCTTTGTATCGCTCCACGACCGCGTCCTTGGCGTTGTGAATGAGGATGAGTAAAATTTGCTGCACGATGCCCATTCGCTGCGTAGCCTCTTCGTCTTTAAACTCGCGCAAACTCACCGCGACGTTTGCCTTGCTAAGCTCGGTGTGCATGAGCTTTAGTAGGTCTTTGATGCAGCGCTGCACGCTAAATTTTTGCGGAGCGTCGCTGCTTTTATAAAAATTTCTAAAAATTTCGATCGTATCGCTTAAAAGCATGGTCGCAGCCTGCCCCTTTTGCAGCATACTCTCTAGCGTAGCGGCGTCTAGCTTGCCGTCTTTTTGCAGCATGAGTAGGCTTGAGATCATCAAATTTAGCGAATTAACCGGCTGAATAAACTGATGATTTATGCCGCTGATTAGCTCGCCCGCCTCGCTCATACGGGCTTTGTGCTTGAGCAGGGCTTCGTAGTCGTCTTGCAGATTTTTGATTTTTGAGTACATAAAGTTATGGAGGAAATTTGCCACCAGTGCTAGCGCCGCGAATGCAAAAAGCAAGATGAGGGCGTTTTTTAGCGCGGAGTTAAGCAGCGCGGCAAGCTCCTTTTCGTTATCGGTGCCTGCGCCTATAAACCAGTTTAGCGTGGGGATCTCGGCGACGGAGATGAAATTTGAGCCGATATTTAGGCTCGTGATATCCTCGCCCCGCAGGAAAATCTCTTTAAATTTATCCTCGATCTGCTTTTTTAGCGCCGCATCCTTCATCGGCGTTAAAATTTCGCCGCCGTGCGTAACGATGAAGGCGTAAGAATCTGGCGCTAGCTTAAACTTTTCCATATTTTTTAGTATATTTTGCAGCTTCACTACGCCGCAAAGTACCCCCGCAAACGAACTGCCGTCCAGCACGGGCACGCATAAATTTAGCGTCGGCTCGCCCAAAATTTTATGGTGCTGCATAAAATTTACCGTGGGCGCTAGCGTGTTTTTGGTCTCCTCAAACCACACAAGTCCCGTGCGCAGGCTCTTTGGCATAGCTTCGTTCTCGCCTAGCCCCTTGCCGTCTACGAAAATTTCTCCGTCCTCGCGTAAAAACTGCAAGGCGTCAAATTCTGCGGAGTTTTCTTTAAAAAGCCGTATGAAGCCGCCGAGCTTTTCGTCGTCTCGTATCGCGCCTGCGTTTTGCATAAATTTAGCCGCGCGCACCAGCGAGTGCAGCCGCTCGTCCAGCCAAAACGAGAAATTTCCGACCATATTTTCGCTCGCGGCGATCTTGTTTTTATCCGCGAGCGCCGTGATCTGCGCCTTGGCGTCCTCGTAGTTTTTCACGCCCAAAAGCACCACGAAAAGGCTCGCGAAAATGATGATGAAGTAAATTTTAAAATTATGCTCGCGTAAGGCTCTCATGCGGCGAGTATAGCAAAATCGGTCTAAATTTAGACCGATTTAAGCTTTTGCAAAAGTTAAAATTTTGCAAATAAACATCGCGGCGAGCACGACGAAGCAGACGCCAAAGCCGATGAGCGTGCAGTCGGCCATCGACATAAATTTGCTTGAGGGAATCAGATACCAGCCGTCCTGATAAAGGTCCACTAGATATTTTTGAAAGCCGCTTAGCGTGACGCCCTCGGGTACTAGCGGATTATCGTAGCCGCAGTCGCCCGTAGGTAAAAACCAATCAGGCGCCCACCGCTCAAGCGGCAAGCCGAACGGATAGTGCGGCTCGGTCGAGCAGCCCTGCACGCCGAACGGATCGTCTCCGTGCACGGCGTCGTGGATCTTGGCTAGCTTTACGCTGTACATTATGCCCTGGATCGCGCCCCAAAAGGCTAGCAGGTAGCCGACCGCCGCAAGGAGCAAATTTTTAGGATTTATGATCGCGATGAGGCCTCCTAGCGCCATGCACAAAAAGGCAAAGCGGATATAGACGCACTGCTCGCAAGGCGGCATATAGACGTAGTTTTGAAACAGCGAGTGCGCGAGGATAACAAGCCCCACGCTCACTACTATGAGGATCGCCCACGGCAGGCGGCTATCTGCGAATTTCGCTATTTTTTCCGCAAATTTCATGCTCGCGCCCTATTTTTTGAGTAGCTCTTCGATTAGCTGCGCCATGCCGTCTAGGGAGGTGATGGACTTCGTCATGATGAGGTATTTGCCGTTTACGACGAACGCCGGCACGCCTTGGATCTTGGCTACGTCGTAGCTCTCGTCCCATTTTTTAAGCAGTTCGGCGACCTTTGGGTCCTCTAGCTTTTCTTGATAGTCCGCCTCGCTAATGCCCGCCGCATCAAGCCCCGTTTTTAAAAACGCAGCCTCGTCCTTACCATCGCTCCAGCGCTGCTTTTGATCGTGATAGGCTTTGTAGTAGGCAAATTTAGCCTTTTTAAACAGCGAGTTTTCATCTAGCAGGCTCACGCCCTTTTCCTCGTCCATCACGGCTAAAACGGCAAAAATTTTACTCGCCGCCTCGCCGTATTCGCCCTTGGTTTTTAGATGAAACGGTACGTATTTTAGCCCCGCGACCTTTTCTACGACCTTCGGCGTGACGGTTTTGTCGTATTTGTAGCAAAACGGGCATGCGTAGCTAAAGACCTTAACTAGCGTGTTTTGCTCCACGGATAGCGGCTTTTGCAGCTTTACGTAGTCCTCGCCCTCGGTAAATGCGGCCGCGCTAAGGGCGCCGAATATCGCAACGGCTAGAAAGCCTTTGCTAAATTTAGAAAGTAGGTTCATGGAGTGCTCCTTAAAATGATTTCGTTTGGGTTAATTTTATATCCTCTCGCCGCCGCAGAACTCACGCTAAGATAAATTTTAGATTAAATTTATAAAATTTCGACTAAATTTTGGCACAAAAGCCAAAATTTGAAATTATTTTTTACAATTAAGCAAGTTTTAATAAACGCGTGATTTCTACGTTAGCGAGGTTGATTAAAATTACGATATCAAACCAATTCAAAGGAGAATAAGATGAAGCGAACCTTTTCCTCATTTGCGCTAGCTGTGGCGCTTTTAGGCGGTCTAAGCACGGCCGCGCTGGCTATCGGCGGACCTAGCGGCGCGCACATAGACTACGCCGTCCCGGGCAAGATCGGCGAAGTAGTCGTAAACCCATACGACATCGCGCCTCTAACGGCAGTGATCAAAAACGGCGGCTACACGCTAGCAAACGCCAAAGTCACTATCGTGCCAAAACCGGGTGGTCAAGTTATCAGCTATAAAGTCGCCGACAAGCACCTTCGCACGCACGGCGGAATCCCTGTTTTTGGACTATATCCCGACTATCAAAACACCGCCCTGGTCGAGTATGATAAAATTTATAAGGGTCAGACCGAGCACGTAAAAGAAAGCTATAAAATTTACGCTCCAGCGATCTATTTGGAGAGTTCGGGCATGCCGTCTCAAAAGGGCGCGCTGTTTGATAAAATCGAGGTCGTAAAGGCTCCGAGCGCAAAATTTGCCAACCGTCTCTACTACGTAAATAACTTCGTAAATAAAACGGGCAAAGGCACCAAGGTCGTGTGGAACAACCCTGCAGGCGGCGCGATCGAGTGGAACTATAGTCCGAACAACTTCATCCTAGACACCAAAGGCGAAGTTCGCTGGTATCTGGAGCCGAGTAAAATTTACGACCTCAAGCAGCCGTTTAGCGCGGGCGTCATGATGGGCTTTAAACAAAACGACGACGGCGCGATGACGTGGGGCTATGGGCAGCGATACGCCAAATACG
>NZ_CALHHX010000152.1 GCF_938030685.1 uncultured Campylobacter sp.
AGGCGCGATTTTATCCTTTGTAAAATAAAAAGCAAATAAATTCCGATCTAAATTTACGAAAAGCAAGGAATTTAAATCGCTCAAGCGATTGCTAAATTTAGACGCGAACGAATCGCGGCGTTTAAATTTAGACTCTTTGTTGAGATAAAAACGCCGAATTTATCCGCCTATACGACGCAGGTAAAGTGCGGAAATAGTGCAGAAACAGCGCGGAAGGATACGGACAAAACCGAAGCCAAAACGCAGAAGCAGATCAAGCGGAGCGCATACTTGCCGCCAATAAAAACAAATTTCAAATATTTTTGAAATTAAATTTCAACCTTATTTAAGTATGTAGCTATATAATAATGTATTTCAATTTTATTTTAAAGGTCGAGGCATGAAAAAGCAAATTTTATTGGTGCCGCTTGCGATAGGCGCAATAGGCGGAGCGAATGCGGCCGAAAATAACGCCACGAAGTCGCAGGATCTGGGTCAAATCGTCGTGCAAGCGACGGTGAGCGTGGTCGATAACCTAAAATACGCAGGCTCGGCCGGAATTTTAACCCCCAAGGATATGAAAGCCAAAACCAACGTGGTCGATTCGATCATGCAGATACCGGGCGTTGACGGCAGTATGGATATGGGGCGGCAGATCGGCAGGCAGTTTCAGATCCGCGGATTCGGATATCAAAGCGACGAGCGCGTCATCATCAAACAAGACGGCGTGCGCAGGAGCGTGGGAATTTACTCCAATATGATCTCATCTTTTCGCACCGATAGCGATATCTTAAAGCGCGTCGAGGTCATAAAGGGCGCCTCGTCCGTGCTGCACGGCTCGGGCGCGATCGGCGGTATCGTAAATATGCAAACCAAAAGCGCGAGCGATTATCTAAGCGAGGGCAAAAACGTAGGCTTGATGCTAGGACAGAGACTCGAATCAAACAATATGCATAGCACGCGCGGCGCGATTTACGGCAAGGGCGAGGAAATTCCGATCGACGTTTTACTCTACGGCAAGCGCGCAAGCTACGGCAACGTTAAGTTCGCAGACGGCGGCACGCACTACGCCCCGGACTACGACAAGAGCTTCAATAACGAGCATATCGATACCTGATTTTTTAAGATCGGCGCGAATTTGGACGATCACCGCATAAGCTTCAGCGCCTTTGATTACGACGAAAATTTACACACGATGTGGCAGACACTATGGCAAAATGATGCAGATCTCTTCGTAAGCGGAAATTTAAGCCAGAGAGATTACGTTTTTGATTGGAGCTTCACGCCGCAAAGCCCGCTAGTGGATATGTCTTTTAAGGCCTACAAAAGCAGAGCCGAGTATAAACGCGGCTATATCGACGGCGCAGATACCGGCAGCTACACGAACAAAGACGATCGTAAGGGATTAGAGATCAAAAATATTTCGGAATTCGATACGGGCTTTTTAAATCATAGCTTCGCTTTCGGCGGCGATTACGAAAATAGGCAGGAGGATGCGATCTTTATCCAAAATGGAGCGCTAAGAGATTTCGCCTCATTTCCGAATGAATACAATAGCTACGGGCTTTTCGCACAGGATCTGATCCGCTTGCACGATGATTTAGAGCTTACCTTAGGCGGTAGATACGATAGATTCGATCGCGACATCAAAGGCAGATCGGCTAAATTTAAAGATTCCAGATTTTCTCCGCGCGCGGCAATTGCCTACACTCTCTTTGATAAATTTACTCTTTTAGCGGGATATAGCGAGAGTTTCCGCGCGCCTACGCCGCACGAAACATCGCAATCAGGACCGATAAACCGAATGTATTATTACATCCCAAATCCCGATCTAAAGCCTGAAACCGTCAAAGAGTACGAGGTCGGATTTAGTTTTAAACAGGATGAAATTTTTACGGACGATCACTTCGATATGAAATTTATCTATTTTAACGGCAATATCAAAGATATGATTGACGTTAAGCCGCTACCGCATCTGGGCGTGCCGCCGGGCGGCTTTTCGCAACAATACGGGCAGTATCAAAATATCGATCAAGCCAAAAGGCATGGTTTTGAGCTAAGCTCAAACTACCAAACGCAGGACTTTGATTTCGGCGCGAGCTTCGAGCGACTTAGAATTTACAATAAAAAGACGCACGAAAACATCAATAACCACGCCAAAAAGTTAAGCGCGAACATAGATTATTCGCCGCTGCAAGATTTGAGTCTAGGATTTCAGGTGAGCCACTATTTCAAACCTCACTCCAAACCCGCTTCATATTTTGCACGCGGGAGGGAGTATTTTTATGTAGATAAGTCCTTTACGATCGCTAATTTTAGAGGAAGTTACAAGATCAAAAACGGCATTATTCCGGCCCTTGACGGCGCGGACGTAAGCTTTGGCGTAAATAATATTTTCGATCGACACTACATCAACGCAAACCGCACGCGCGAGACTGTGGTGGTGGGTGCTGGACGAAATTTCTACGTCGATTTGGAAGTAAGATTTTAGATTAAGCTTATATGGGCGAAGCGCGGGTTAAATTTTAAAGCTTACCCGAGCCTTTGCCCCTCTTTCTTTTTAAATTTAGACCTCATCTTAAATTTTAATCTCATCGCGACCTTTTGGTGATAAGGCTTAAATGTGGCATAAATTTCTAGCGCTATAAAATTCCGCAATTTTTAAAATTTAACAAACTGCAAAATTTTATGGGTTGCAAAGCCCGCAAGTTACGAAATT
>NZ_CALHHX010000153.1 GCF_938030685.1 uncultured Campylobacter sp.
GCGCTTGCGTTTCTGATCTACTGCGCGCTGAAAGGAAGCGGCGCCTTCGGCTTTAACGTAAGCGGCGCGCTGCTGTTTGCAAGCGGACTGATTACGATTTTACCGCTACTTACCTTCGCCGTAAGCACGCAGTATCTGCCGCTATCTACGATCGGCTTTATGCAATACATCAGCCCTAGCATGAGCATGCTAATCGCGGTATTTATCTACGGCGAGGAGCTTGAGACTTACAAAATTTTGAGCTTTTCGCTAATTTGGTTCGGGCTCGCGGTCGTGGGCTTGGACGGCTTAAGGAGAAAAAATGGCTAATTTCGCTTTGATGTTCGCAGTTGCCCTTGCGGTGGGCGCGCTCGTGTATTTTCAGGTCCAAAAGGCTTCCGCGCGCGCAGACGCCGCCGACCCAGAGCTTAGCTCGCAAAGATATATGAAATTTTGCGATATTTTAGAGGGCAAACTGCGAGATTTAAAGCGGCTAGAGCTGCGTGATGAGGGGGTGCGAGAGAGCTATATAGATGAGCTTGAGGCTCTTAGCAAGGAGCTAGTCTATATCAAAACGATGCATCAAAGCAACCTAAATCCCGCCGTATGGGAGGGCAAGCTATTTGAGTTTCTAAATAAAACGGACGCGCTTATCGAAAAATACGCCACGGGCGCAGAGCGCTCGCTACAAGACTGGCGCAAGCAACTGGAGATGGAATTTAAGAATTTGTAGCGCGAAATTTTAAGCGGCGAATTTCGCGGGTGTCTATATCGGTATAATTTTAACGCCTAAATTTATATAATTTAACGCGCCGCAACTCTTGGAATTTTTAAAATTTACATACGTGCCGGAATTTTGCAAACCGCTTGCGTCATGGCGACAAAATTCCATGCGTTTTACAAAGCAAAACGACGCAAATTTTAAATCAGCGTAATTTGTAGAATTTTGCAAGATACATAGCAACTGCGAAGCCGATAATCGCGTCTGTAAATTTTATAGAATTTACTCATTGGCGGACGCGGTATCTGCAGTCTTGGATCCCGCTTGCTCTAGCTGCTTAGACGCATCGCGCCTTAAAATTTTATCGTACTCCTCCACTCTTATCACCTTGCCCTCATACTCTATTTTAAGATCAAATTCCAAGCCTTTTAAGTGCAAATATCTAAAAAATTTATCCAGATCAAAGCCACTCGCACCATTAAGCTCATCGCCGCAGAGCGCGGAATAGCGCTTTATAAGCGTATCGTAGATACCAAGTAGCGCCGTATTGGGCGTTACTGAGCCGCATCTATTAAGATCGGGCAGCGAACTTCTGTTAAACCCGATTGCACCCTTTTCCCAATCCTTTGAGCGCTCCGTCATAATAAACCTAACTATATCATAATTAAAGCTATCCAACCAGCTCCAATCCAAAATAATCTCATCGTAACAATAATCATCCATATGCTCTAGGTATATTTTCTTATACTTCCTCAACGTATCCAAATCCTTACGGCAGTCATCGTATTTTTTTCGAATACGCTCATCGCCCGGAAGCCCTGCCAAATCGTATTTAAGCAGCAAATTTAGCATACTTGCGTCATATCGTTGCGGCAGCATCTGATAGATGGAGCAGTTCGGCTGCCGCTTATCTTTGCGGTGTTTGAGCGTAAAAGCAATACAATGATCGTCCGTCCAAGCGGTAATCTCAGGTCTTACGCCGCTACTAAGCATAAGCTCCGTCATCTGCAAAAATCCACCCGCCACGGCATAATAGAGCGGATCAGATACCGCGCTAGTACCCTCGCTTTTAGGTGTTCCGTAATATGTCCTTACCTGTGCATCGCTAGTATCGGCGACCAAATAGGCATCGCAGCATCCCGGAGTCGCAAGCCACGGACGAACATATTTAACGCTAGAAAAGCTAGCTCCATGCTTAAGTAGAACTTCCGCGGCGGCGGTAGAGTTATTTTCGATAGCATAGCTTAGCGCCGAATGAGAAAAATCGTCCGTGCGGTTGATATCCGCTCCGTGATAGATCAGCTCCTCGGTGGTGTTTGCATCGTTGTAAAAGCTAGAATACATTATCGCCGTTATACCAAACTGCAGCGGATCGCCCGCAGTGATGCGCTGCTCTCGCATAAATGCTAAAATACGAGCAGTGTCCTTGGAGCGCAAAAGCTTGCAGAAATACTCCATTCGCTCATCGCCCTGCACTACGCACTCGTCCAAATCTAACTCGGCGCCCAGCCTTTCGTGCCAGTACCTCGCTCGTGCAGCGCGATCCTCGTCTGTTAGCGACCGCTTGGAGGAGTTGCCGGAGGTTGCGGCGCGACTCGCCGTGGAATTTTGCGCGGGCTGAGTTTTGGATCTGTCCATAAATGCACCGCCTGCGATCAAGAAAAATAGGCCTGCCGTAACAACCAAGCACGATATGATGAGCTTGGATTTTATCTCTTTCAAAGCAACCTCCGCAAATAAAATGACAAATACTACCGAGTGTGAGCTTAGCCGAATATAAACGGACGGAATTTCACAAGGCAATTTCGCTCGAGCGGAATTTGCAGGGCGAGGTTTAAGAGAGTTTAGGCGCAAAATTTTGCATACGGAATTTTACCGATAGAATTCCGCGTAGAAATGTCGCTCGGGTAAAATTCTACCGACGAAATTTTATTCCAGCGACAGACGGTTAGAATTTCAACAAGCGGCTTCTACGCATAAAATTTAGCGCTAAAATTACGCCGTATTTGCACTCGGTATCGCTACGAAATTTAATGACGGCACCATAAAATATTGAAATTTTAGTTTTAAATTTACCGCCCCTTCGCATATCCTCCTAGATAAAAACCGTATAGTCTTTTTTAATATAGTCTATATCTATATTTTTCTGCAAAAAGTACTCTTTAACTTCGTTATAAATTTCACTGCTATATAAATAAATCAAATAGTAGTGTGCCGATATAGCAACCGAATAATATAGATATCCGCCATGCCACGGCTCATCGACTTTTATAAATGGAAAAATTTTAAATCCTTTTATGCCTTTATTTATGCAAAAATACACTACGAATTTTATAAATATATTCGCCACATACATGCAAAGCAAAAATACAAAGAAAAAACCTAACGAACCAATACGATAAAAAATTCTGACATTTTTGGTAAATCAGAAAAATATTCTTGTAGCGATTGAAGACTACCTGTAATAGGTGCGCCCTTTTATCAATGCTTTCTTTGCTCGTTTATATCTCTTTTTTTTATTGGAGGGATTTGACTACATAAAATAATTTACTTTATCGATAATATCGATATTAAGCTTATTTAAAAAATATTCTCTTACATCTTTTGTATCTTCTTTTGAAACCAAAGGAACTATCTGTTTTCCGGTTCTTGTTTTAATGCATAAATATCCTGGGTTATAAAATTCAAATTTTTTATTTTGAAGTATCGAAAATAGGAATATTGGCAAAAATCTAACGACAAGTATAGAAATGACAAAAATAATTTTTTGATAGCCAAAACCTGACAATAGAGAAATCAGACACAAAATAAAACATAAAACATTTATTTTCAATTTATAGTTTTTCTTGATAAAGCTATCATTGTTTATTTTAAAAATTTCCAACCCGCTTGATATGTTTTTAAAATATGTTATGTGCGAATTGTTGATAATAATATCGTTTTCTTTTGCAAAATAGCAATACAAGGCAAACAGGCACAAAAATAAAACACTTAAAATAAAAGTTGAATTTTGATTATATAGCAAATATGTTCTACCGTCATAATATAAATCTATCAAACCTTTGTTATACAAAATTTTTATGAAAATAGACGGAATAATGATTGCTATGATGATATAAAATAGCAAGTGCATAATGCTGTAATTTTTTATAACTATCGGATCCTTATCGTAGTCTCTAGCCCCAGTTTTAGAATTTTTATTAGAAGCGGCATCATCGGAATTTGAATTTTGAAATTTTAGATTTCCTTCTATGTTTAAATTTGAGTTATCGGATTTTGAAACATCAAAATTTTGAGCGTCAGAATTTTCTTGCGAGCCTTGCTCCACATTTTGACGCCGTTCATTTAGAATTTTCTTTAACTCTTTGGGCTTTGCTTCGTTCATCCTTATCCCTCGCTAGCGATCTTAAGCGATCATATTTTACTTCTTTATACCTTGGGATAGTATTAAATTTAAGGCTACCTTGCTTGCCAGACTCAAGCATTTTTGAAATTTATTTGTTGAGTAAAATTTAGTGAGATAAAGAGATAAATTTAAGCGGGAAGGTCCCGCTTAAATTTTATTTGCCGCAGCCGCACTTGCCCTGAGCGGCAAGCTTGCGGCGAACATATGCGATTTTGCTTTGAAGCGGAAGGTGCTTAGGGCAGTGGTCTTCGCAGCCTAGCAGCGTCATACAGCCGAATACTCCGTCATCATCGCCGATTAGCTCGTAAAAATCCTCATCGGTTCGCTTATCCAGCGCATCGATCTGAAAGCGTGCCACTCGGTTGATGCCGACGGCGCCGATGTAGTCTTTTCGCATTATCGCTACGCCGCATGCAGCTACGCAGATACCGCACTCGATGCAGCGATCCAGCTCGAAAACCTCCTGCGCGACCTCCGGCTCGACCTTCTCCTCAAGCTTGGAGATATCGGTTTCGTGATCGGTGTGGATCCAGCTCTCTACGCGTTTGCTCATCGCGTTCATCCAGTTGCCGGTATCGACGCTAAGGTCTTTTAGCAGCTTGAAAACCGGAAGCGGCATAAGCTCGATCACGCCGTCCGGATAGTCCTTAGTAAGCGTGCGGCACGCAAGCTGCGGCTTGCCGTTTACGAGCATACCGCAGCTACCGCAGATACCCGCGCGGCAAACGAAGTCAAAGCTTAGCTCGGGATCAAATCTCTCACGAATCACGTTAAGCGCAATAAACAGCGTCATTCCGTCGGTCTCTTCGATCTCGTAAGTAGCGAAGTGCGGCTTTGAAATTTTGCTTAGCGGATTATACTTAAATGCCTTTATTGTTATTTTTCTACTCATATCCTATACCTGCTCTTTCGTTAGGTGCTTTGTATTTTGGCTGCAATTCATAATGCATCAATGCCTCTTGAATTTCATATCTGCCTTTGCCCTCGGCTTGCATTTTCTCGCGAATTTCATCGACCTCTTTTTGGCGCACGGCGCTGTCCGGATGCTCGATGATATTGCCTTTGGCGCCGTATCCGCGGAATGCAGGCGGTATCTCCATCTTCATAATATCAAGCGGCTCGTAGCTTAGAGTAGGCATAGTATCGCCCTCTTTCCAGTTTGCAAGCGTTCGTTTTAGCCAGTTTAGATCGTCGCGTTTCGGATAGTCCTCGCGGAAGTGTGCGCCGCGGCTTTCGGTGCGATCAAGCGCACCCTTGGCGATACAAAGCGCGAGCTTTAACATCTTCGGTACGCGGTAAGCCTCCTCAAGCTCCGGATTTCCGAAAAGCTCTTTATTGCTTACTTTGACGTCCAAAGACTGCTTGTAAAGCTCCTCGAGCTCTTTTACGGCTTTGGCTAATCCCTCGCCGGTGCGGAAGATTGCGCAGTGCTCCCACATCACGTCTTTCATCTTGTTTTTGATCTCGAATACGTTAAATTTACCCTCTTTTTCAAGCAGGCTTTTCATGTAGTTTTGCTCTTTATCTACGAATTTTTCGATATCGTGCGTATTGATATCGACATCGTGTCCTTGGCAATACTCCGCAAAATACTCGCCCACGATCATTCCTGCGACGACGGTTTCGGCGACGGAATTTCCGCCCAAGCGGTTAAAGCCGTGCATATCCCAGCACGCAGCCTCGCCGGCGCTGAAAAGTCCAGCTAGCGTTGGGCTCTCACCCGTAGCCTTTGTTTTGATGCCGCCCATCGAGTAATGCTGCATAGGAAGGATCGGAGCCCAACCTTTACCGCGCTTCCTGCCCTGCTCGTCGGTTATTACCTCGGTGTCGGCAGGATCGATGCCGTTGAAAATTTCGCAAATTTCTTGTACGTCGCGTAAATTTTTCTCGATATGCTCGCGTCCAAGGATTGATATATCAAGCCAAACGTGCTCACCATAAGGGCTCTTTACCCCCTTGCCTGCGCGGATATGCTCCATTATGCGGCGACTTACGACGTCGCGGCTAGCAAGTTCTTTTTTCTCAGGCTCATAATCCGGCATAAAGCGGTAGCCGTCCACATCGCGCAAAATTCCGCCGTCGCCGCGGCAACCCTCGGTAAGCAAAATTCCGCTCGGAACGATAGG
>NZ_CALHHX010000154.1 GCF_938030685.1 uncultured Campylobacter sp.
TAAATCCAAATCCTCACGTTCAATTTTAAAATTTTAACGATACTCAAAAAGCTTAAAATTTCGCTCTTTATCTCGCTTGCGGGGTCGCGACGCAGCACGCTTTCATAGACGCTAGGCTCGAAATTATCGCGCCTAGTGTGTACAAAAATATGGATCCGCTGCTCTCTGATGCTCGCCCAGATCTGCGCTCTGAGCGCATCGCCCACCGCCAAAAATCGCTCCATAAATGCAGGGGTTAGCACGTACATCGCGTTTTGCGGCTCGTCGCTAAGCACCTTGTAGCGCGCGGCAAACTCCACGTTATCCATCGCAACGGGCTTTAGATCAATGTGCTGTTTGTTTTGTATCTCGCGCGGATAGATGAAAACGGGCGCGATGATGCGCTTGTTAAATTCCGCTACGAAAAACGCCCCCACGAGCTCGTGCTGCAAATTTTGATGAAAAAAGCTCACGTCGCTAAACTCAAAGCTCACCCCCTGCCACGCGCCGCCCACGCGGTCGTTGCCGCGCAGATTTTCGATGAACTCGAACAGATCGCTTTGCACCACGCGCCAAAACGGCACGCTGCCGTAGGAGACGTATTCGTAGCCGAGCTTGCGCACGAAAGGCGCCAGATAGTGCTGCTTATAGCTTTGGCGGTACCGCCCCGTAAAGATCTCTTGCATGCTTCTTACGCCGAGCGCGTAAAGCCGCGTCGCTAGCCACACCGCGAGCGCGAGCGCGGCCAAGCCTATCAACGCCTGCGGCAGGGCAGCGGAGTATTTGAAGATCAAAAACGAGATCGCGACCGCGCCAAATTTCAAAATATTTTCCGTGCCGATGAGATCCTTTTGCCAGCCGTTTAAGTGCACCTCGCGCAGACTCACGGCGAGCGAGGCGACCGCCAGCAGCATAAGCAGCGTCGCGCTAAAGCTCTGCACGCCCTGCCTGCGCGCGAAATACGCGATGGCGCCGAATACCGCAAACAGGGCCACCGTGCTTATGACGACGATAAACTTTAGCTGCTCCACGTGCTTTTTCGCGTCCAGTCGCAGGCGCTCCAAATCGTAAATAGTCAAAATTTCGCCTTTTTTAAAATTTACCCGCAATTTTAGCGAAATTCTAGGGATTTTGGAATTTCAAAGCTTACTCGTCCGCACATAATGTGAATTTTTTATATGGATTTTACACAGCCCCCTAAATTTAAGGATAAATTCAAAGCTCTAAGTTTAAAATTTCGTCGTAGTGGGGCGGCGCGCGGAAGTGAAATTTCGCATAAAAACGGCGCTAAATTTCGGCACGCGGAAGCAAAATTTAAAGCGAAATTTTTGCGCGCAAGCAAACCCCGCAAATCAAATCATGGAGCAAAAATGAGATATATTTTCGGGCCCGTCGCCTCGCGTAGGTTCGGGCGCAGCCTCGGCATCGATCTGAGCCCGCAGCGCAAGCAGTGCAACTTCAACTGCGTTTATTGCGAGCTGGGCGCAGCTAGGCCGGTGAGCGCGATGAGCGAGCCCTGTGAGATCGGCCCGGTTATCGCCGAGCTGAAAACCGCGCTGCAAAGCCACGCGGGCATTGATGTCATCACGATTACTGCGAACGGCGAGCCCACGCTGTATCCGCGCTTTGCAGAGCTCGTGGATGCACTAAAGGCGCTGAACCTGCCGCAGAAGCTGCTCGTTTTGTCAAACGGCTCGCTCGTGCGCGAAAATAGCGCGGCGCTAGCGAAGCTTGATATTTGCAAATTTTCGCTAGATAGCGTGCTTGCGAAAAGCTTTCGCAAGGTGGACGGCCCGCACGCGGGCATTAGCGCCGAGGATATCGTAAGCGCGATCGCGGATTTCGCGCGCGAGTTTCGCGGCGAGCTTGATATAGAAATCCTAGTCGTGCGCGGCATCAACGACACGCAAGAGGATTTCGCAGCGCTGAATGCGGCTTTAGCTCGCATCAATCCGCACCGGATCGATCTCGGTACGATCGATCGCCCGCCCGCATATCGCGTGCAGGGTGTGAGCGAGGCGCAGCTGCGCTATCTAGCCACTTTCATCGAAAATCAAAACGTAAATATCATCGCCGCGCCCAAATACGCAAGCGAGCGGCTGAGCTTTAGCGAGGATGAGATATTGCATACTTTGGCACGTCGTCCTCAGCGCACTAGCGACGTGGAGGCGATGTTTGACGAAAAAAGCGCACAGCTTTTAAAGCGCCTTGCGGATGCAGGCAAGGTTGTTTTCAAAGACGGTTTTTACGAGATCGCAAAAGGCTAGGGCGTTAAATTTTAAAAGTTCTTTTGCGGCGCAACGCAGCAAAAAGCGGTTTGCATGAAGGCGTCATCGCAGGCGGCGCCCGCCGTACGCAAGCTAGAGAGGCGGCGCAAAGACAGCGCGTTTAAATTTAATGCCGAAGTTGCGTTGCCATAGATAGAGCGCCTACCGCGCGAGCTAAAGGCAGCGCAATGCTAGCTAGCGTTAAATTT
>NZ_CALHHX010000155.1 GCF_938030685.1 uncultured Campylobacter sp.
GTAAAAGATCTAAATTCTGAAATTTTAGATACGGAAGCTTTAGACGAGGAGCAAATTTTAAAAATTTGTAGCCTTTGCGAGCTAGACTGCGCTCAAATTTACGGACGCATAAGCGCGGATTTCAAAGCACGCCTCAACGCAGCAGGCATCGAGGTATGGCAGGTGCTAAGCATTGGCACCGAAATGCCGCCTCTTGAGGGTTTGAGCTGCGATCGGATCTTATTTGACGCCAAAGGAGCGAACCTGGGCGGTAACGGCGTGAGCTTCGACTGGGATCTGTTGAGACGCGCAAGGCTTGGCTGTGAAGAAAAATACTGCGCGGCGAGCAGTAAAAAATACTGCGCGGGCAGCGCAACTCAAAGCATAGACGACACAAAATACGACTCGGCTAGCGGGCACTGCGATACGAAAAATAACGCATCAAGTGACGAAAAATGCTATGCAGCAGGCATGGCTCAAGGCTCAAACGGCGCAAGGAGCCATCTTAAACATAGCGCGATCTGTAGCGGATATAGCGAGGGGAATTTAAAGCGCGATACAAACGGCGATTGTAACAATTCCTGCGCGGAGCATAGCGAAAACGGAAATTTGAAGCTCCAGATGGTAAGCAACGTGTGCTGTGCCTCTAATAGCAATGAAGCGAGCGAGCGCGCACATGATATTGTTCGATCGAGCAATACGAAACAAGAAACGAGCGCCGATCGTCGCGCCGCAAAGAATGACGATGAGTGCAAATTTAGTGCGTGTGCTGCCGCTCGGCTGAATGGTGTAAGGCCCACAAGCGAAGGCGCCAATGATCGAGGCACAAGCGACTATGAGGCGGGCGCGCCAAATATTTCAAATGACGGCAGTGAGGCGGGCAAGTTGGGTGCCGCAAAGGATGATAGTGCGGATAAGTGTAGCACTGCTTCCAAAGGCGGCGCGATCTCTTTTATTCTTGCAGGCGGCATAGGTGCGCAAAATATCCTTGAAGCGCTCGCGCTGCGTCCCTACGCTATCGATCTAAACAGCCGGGTGGAGGATGCGCGAGGCATTAAAGATCCACAAAAGATAAGCGAAATTTTGCAAATTTTAAAAAATGCGCAAGGCTAATCTCTGCGTGCAAACTCGCGCGATAGTTATATCTAAATCAAGCGCGTATAAGGAGGAACCAAATGCGTAATGACGAAATTGCTAGGTTTGGCATAAGCAAAACGCGGTATGATGAAAATATAAAGGATTTCTTACAAGATAAAAATTGCGATAAGCGAAATTTGGCGGGCGGCGGGCTAAAATTTACGAGCGATGGCAGGCAAAATTCTATAAATGCCAGCGAGCAAAATTTTACAAATGTCGTTGAACAAAAATCGCAAAGCGATCTCTCTTG
>NZ_CALHHX010000156.1 GCF_938030685.1 uncultured Campylobacter sp.
ATTTAGACGGCGCTGCGCTGGTAAAAGGCGCGGTGCGCGAATACGCGCGCGAAGTGAAGGACGAGAGCTTCCCGAGCGAGGAGTTTGAATATAGGCAGTAGCGAGATTTGGATTAAATTTTAAAATTTAGGCGCCGAAATTCTAGCGATAAAGTTCCGCTTGTCTTAAAACAATGTTTCGTTTTCGCGCGTCGCAAACTACGTAAACAGCTCGCGCCGCTTAAAATTTATTCGGCGCGAGAAATTGTAGGCGTTTTGTGCGGATACTCTGTGCGGACACTTTACGCGGGTACGCCGCGAGCTAACGGCGGCTAATCGTAAAATAGGCGACATGGATATGTTGATCGCTGCGAATGTCCTATCGTGCGGCTGCACGTTCGTTACGAATAACGAAAAAGATTCCAAAAATATAAGCGGGCTTAAAATAGAAAATTGGACGTAAATTTGAAATTTTAAAATTTACGCTGCACGGCGGGCGTTTAAATTTTGCTCTCGCCGCAAATTGGCCGTCACGCCTAAACGGCTTATAAAATTTAAGGAGAAAATTTGGCTAAAGCTTTAAAAATCGTCATAGCCGTGGCTCTGGGCTTGCTCTTTTGCGTAAAGGTACTGCCGATTTTGGCGGTATTTTTTGCGTTTAATTCTTTCTTTGATAAAGATGATATGGAGCTGGATAAAGCCCCGTTAATGCAAAATTACGAGCAAAATCGCGAGAAATTCCTAGACCTGTTAGCTTTTGCAGGTCGCAACTTCCCTAAAAATTCGCGCGTCATGATCGAAAGTGCCTACGGCGATGAGTATATTTGGATCTATATGGACGGCAATAAGACGAAATTTTATTCAAATTCTATTTTCAAAGATAATGCGCCGAGCATAGGCGAGGGGTTAAAGCTCATCGGCTGGGACAAAAAGACGTTTGCAGAGCTAAAGTCAAAGCTCGCGGCGATAAACGCTAGAACTATCGTGCTAAATAGAAGCGGCGATAACCGAGTACCTTGGGCGAGCATCACCTACAGCTATATGGAGCACTTTGCCGATAGCTATGAATTTTATGTTCTCAATAGTCCAAAACTCGCCGAGCTATATGCCAAGGGCTACTCGAAAAAATTTCAAAGCGACGGCGTAGTATTTTTATACGCAATTGAAATATCAGATTATAGAGTGCTTTGTAAGAGTGACGACGACAATAAAAGTGTCTTGATCAAAGAGAGCGATCGATAAAGCGTCGTGAGATTCACGGCTAAATTTAATCGCCCGAGCCCGCGTTAAGCTTAGCGGTAAATTTTACAATCCGCGCCGAATTCCAAGCAGTCGCGAAAGACAAAACTCCGCGCGAAATTTTACCTAGCCGCGCAAGTGCGCAAGGTAGATTTTGCATAGGATTTTACGTAGAATTCTGCGCAAAATTTATTGCGAAATTTTAACCGACTACGCGAGACGGAATTTTAGCCTGCTGCGTGCCGCGGAGCTTGAAGCGCGGGATTTAAAGCCTTGCTGCCGCAAAAACAAAATCCGTATCAAAGCTCTACGAGACAAAATTACGTTGCAAAATTTCGCTGTAAAATTCCAGGCGCCGAATTTACTATCGTAAAATTCCATCGCCAAATTTCACGTTGTAAAGCCTCGCGTATTTTTCAAACGGCTAAATTTCGCTTCTAAATTCTATGCGCTCAAATTTCGCACCGCTTGCTCCGCAATCGTCGCTCGCGAACGCCAAAGTCTTAAATTCTGCGCTATCAAATTCCACGCATTAAAATTTAGCGCAGTTACCATTCGGCGCGCTGTTTGGGAGCCGCCACAATAAAATTCCGCACTAAGGCATAGCGAGCGTAGCGGCATGAGCGTAGTCTTAAAACGTCGCGCTAAAATTTCGCAGTCTTTCGCGACGGGTGCCTGCTTTTAGCCCAACCCTAAGCGCGTACCGTAAAATTCCGTACCGTAAATTTTATCTCGCTCGCAAAGACGGCGCCTTGCTAAAATTGTCAAAATTTAGCCATTTTTCGCTACACTTGCTAAAATTTTAAAAACGATTAAAGAGAGATTATGGACAGAATTGTAGAGATCGAAAAGATGCAGCTCGATGAGAGCGTGGAGAGCTCGCTGCGCCCGTCAAGCTTCGAGGATTACGTGGGGCAGGAGAAGATCAAATCAAACCTCGCTATCGCGATCGCCGCGGCGAAAAAGCGCGCTGGCGTGCTTGATCACGTGCTTTTCTACGGGCCGCCCGGGCTCGGTAAAACCACGCTCGCGCATATCATCGCCGCTCAGATGGGCGCCGCTATCAAGGTCACCGCCGCGCCGATGATCGAAAAGGCGGGCGATCTGGCGGCGATTTTAACGAACCTGCAAAGCGGCGACGTACTTTTCATCGACGAGATCCACCGCCTAAGCCCCGCGATCGAGGAGGTGCTGTATTCGGCGATGGAGGACTTCCGCCTCGACATCATCATCGGCTCCGGGCCCGCCGCGCAGACCATCAAGATCGACATTCCGCACTTTACGCTCATCGGCGCCACGACGCGCGCAGGCATGATCTCCGCGCCGCTGCGGGATCGCTTCGGAATGCAGTTTCGCTTGCAGTTTTACACGAACGCTGAGCTTGCGCGGATAGTGCAGATCGCCTCTGTTAAACTCGGGAAGGAGAGCGCGGCCGACGCCAGCGCCGAGATCGCGCGTCGCTCTCGCGGTACTCCGCGTATTGCGCTAAGGCTGCTGCGCCGCATACGCGATTTTGCCGAGGTGCGCGACGAGGGCGCTATCTCGCACGATCGCGCGCGTGAGGGGCTCGAGGCGCTGGGCGTGGACGAGCAGGGCTTTGACGAGATGGATATAAAATATTTGGAAATTTTATTTGACGCTAAGCGCCGTGCCTTGGGGCTTAGCACGATCGCGGCGGCGCTTAGCGAGGATGAGGGCACGATCGAGGACGTCATCGAGCCCTATCTGCTCGCTAACGGCTACATCGAAAAGACCGCCAAAGGTCGCATCGCAACCGATAAGGCGCGCGAGGCGCTCGGTCGCGTGCTAAAGACCGCGGAGAGAAATCTGTTTGAGGAGTGATCTGCGAGTTTGAAATTTAATCGGGCTCGGCGGGCGCTTAAAATATTATTTCTATCGGTCGCTTTCCCTTTAAAATTTAAACGGGCTTTGCAGGTTTCTTGCGGTGTGTTTACGTCGCGTGCCGCCTATGGGTTATTTGCTAGGCGGGTGCTTGGGCGTACACTTTGTGTCAGCCCGCCGCCTTTAGTCTTTTAAATTTTACTTCGAAATTTTAATAAACACACCCGTTGCGTCGTCGCGCGCTGTATGTGCGAGAACGCTGCTCGTAAATTCTATGAAATTTCAAAATTTAATCGAAATCTGATAAAAAAATTTATAAAATACGTCATCAAATTTCAAAAGGATAAAATTTGCCGACGCCAAAAGATAACGCCGCAAGCCGCAATGAAAACCTGGCTGAAAAGATAGCTCAAAATAACGCTGAGAATAACGCTAAAGGCGAGGCTCAAAATTTCACTGAAAATCAGACTGTAAATAACGCTGAGGGCAAAATCCAAGCCGCCGCCGAAGCCAAAGCGACCGTCAAAAACAAAATCGAAGCCGCTGCCGAAAATCAAAGCAAAAACCGGACCGCAACCGACAAAGCCTCATCTGCTGGTGCAGCCGCGCTTAACGACGCTGCCGAAGCCAACGAGACCTTCTCGGCTAATGCTTCCGCATTAGGCGCCGCTGCCGCTTCGGGAGCCGCTGCCACTTCGGGAGCCGCTGCGGGTATGAAAGCAGGTCTTGCCAAGGCTAGCGGGCGCGCGAAAACGAACAAGATATTTTTTATCGGCGCAACCTTGCTGATGTTTTGCTGCGTGATCTATCTGTTCTCGCCATTTTTAATGGTGATCGCAATCGGCGTACTGATGGCGGTGGCGACCTCGGGTCTGCACGCTAAAGTAACGAAGCTGTGTCGCGGCAGGCGCACTCTAGCCTCGGTGCTTAGCCTATTTTTGCTCTGCGCGCTTTTTTTCGTGCCCTTCATCTACGCAGTGATCGAGATCGCCAAAAACGCCGCGAGCTTCGATATGGCGCGCCTAAACGATGCGCTTAGCTACGTTCAGAGCCTAAACATCAAGCTGCCTGGGCCTTTTGAAAAATTTGATACGCAGTTTCGCTCGTTTTTGGCAAACCTTGATGTCGCGGGCTTAGCGAAACAGATCATCTCCTATCTCTCGGTCGTCGGTAAATCCAGCGCGAAATTTATCGTAGATATGGTGCTTATCATCGTGTTTTGCTTTTTTGCATACCTCTACGGCGAGAGCTTCAAGCGCTTTTTTAAAAAAATTCTACCCGTCGAGCCCGCACAGATCGATTATATCTTTTCCGAGACGGCAAATACGATGAGCGTCGTGTTTTACTCGACTATCTTCAACGCCGTATTGCAGGGCTTTTTGTTTTCGATCATCGCAGGGATCTTCGGCTTTGACGCGCTGCTGATGGGGGTGCTTTTCGCCTTCTGCTCACTCATCCCCGCAGTCGGCGGTGCGCTTATCTACGTGCCTACCGCGCTATACGTACTAGCGGGGGGCAGCACTTCGGGCGCGATCGTGATAATGGCGTATTGCGTGATACTGATCTCAACGCTCGCGGACAGCTTCGTAAAGCCGCTCGTGATCAAATTTATCAACTCGCGCCTGGTCGAAAACCCCGCAAATATCAACGAGATGCTGATCTTCTTCTCGATGCTTTCGGGCATCAGCACGTTCGGGTTCTGGGGCGTGATCTTGGGGCCCGCGATTTTAACGCTATTTATCGCTGTGCTAAATTTATACGACTATCTAAAAAAGATAGAATTCGAGTAGGGCTTGCGCCGCTGGGCGCTTTTAAATTTATGAAAATGTCTCCCGTAAAGCACAATGCCAAGCATACCCTTGCGGCTCTTGCGCCCTCGCGCCTTTTTATCCGCTCGCGCTTTTGCGCGGGCTTAAAGGCTTTAAATTTAAAGGCAAATTTTAATTTCAGCTGCTGCTTGCACTCTTTGACGAATTTTAGAGCAAAGATCGCGAGTATCGGCGAGGTTATTTTGGGTCGCGTCATGCGGCGGCGCAGTATTTTTAAGCTACACCGCGCGGCGCGGCGAAATTTTATGGATTAGAGTTTAAATTTAAAGTAGTCGTTAATAAAAGAAAGAATTTTAACTTCAGCTCTAGCAAGCAATGCCCAGCAACTCAATACCCACTTTCGTCGCCTTCTCCTTGCGAGTTAAAATTTATCTTATTCTTTTGATTCTTTAAATTTTGGTATTGTTTGAAAAGTATGTCCGTCTCATGTTTATCATAGTATAAATTTTTATTATAAAATATCGTTTCATAATCGAGATTGCTCCCCTTGTCGTATATTGAAATGAAAGAAAATATATATTCTCTATTGCAATCCGTATTTTCATCAATTATCTTTTTATAGTTATAGCAAAACGGGTATATGCTCTTTTTTTGTTGATAAAATATATCCCTAAATATAGAGTTTAAAAGCCACCTATAACATCTGTTTTCTGGAGTAATTATGTCAAATTTTTTAGTTTTTGTTTCGTACATAATTGGTAATTGTATGTCATTTTTACTTATAAATACAAAATCAGTAAATAGGTCGAATGAGTGGTTGGCGCCATCTCCAAACCTCATATATATAAAATTCTCTATAAAATTTCCATCTTCGTCAATCAAATGCTTTTGCTCCCAAGGATAAAAGAGCCGTAGCTTTAAAACCTCGTCGTTTCCTACAATCTCTTCGGCGTTTTGTATAGGTTCGCCGTTTTTGCAAATTTTAGAGCCCAAATCCATTAGATAATCAAAATTTAGCCTTTTATCCAGCTTCCAAAATTCGCATCTATCATCGGGGTATTTATCGCCGTTGCACCATGAAAATCTTACTCTCTCATAGCCGTTTTTGTCTAAGTGAATATCCGCCATCTTGCCGAAATCTATTTGCGGATAATTATCTAAGTAGTGAAGCTTTTTTAGGTAATCTTTTAAATTTAACTCTACGATCTCTTTTTGCGTTAGATTTTTATCGCTAAAATCAAGCGCTTCTAAGATAGCTGAAATTCTATATGTGGGCAGCAAGGCGATAAATATGCAAAGCCAGATCAGAAAAACTATAATACAAAGGTATTTCAGGCGCAAGCTTACTCCTTCGGGCAGATTGCGCTATATTATCCAATGCAAGCTTAACGAGCCCATAATCCGCAGCGCTTGCAGCAAACGACTTACTGTAAAAATTCCAAGCTTGCTTACGCGGTTAAAATTATGTAGTTAAATTTGGTAGTTAAATTTGAAATTTTAAAATTTGCATTTGACGGTAAAATTTTAAAATTTGCGGCGGCGGTTTAGACCCGCACTTTGCCGCCGTATTTGATCTGGCTCGGGTCTTTTTCGTCCAGCTCGCGCATTATCTGCTCGCCGTTGTCGGAGTTTGCCGCGGTGATGTCTGCGTCCAGATCGGAGTAAGAATAGATCATCATCGCCTCGCTTACGCCCTTTATAGCCTCTATCGCGCGAAATGCGGCGATCTCGTCATCGAAGCTCTCCACGCTAATCGTGGCGACCGCCTTGCCGCCCTCGCACGCTACGAACTCGCAGCCGCCGATGCTTTGCAGCTCCTTTCGAAACGCCGCTACGTCGGTATCTGCGCCTAGATAGATTACGACGCTTGAGATATTCATTTTACCTCCCAAAAGTAGATATATCTATTGTACCCCGAGCCCACGAGATACTCTCCTGCGAAAAGCAGATAGTTGATGATGTCGTTGTCCAGCTCGATGCTGCGGACGATCTCGCCTGCTTTATCGATTACGCGCACGCCGTTACCAACGGTAAAAGCGCCTAGCTCGGGGCTTAGCGCTACGGCAAAAACTGCAAAATGGGCGTTATAAAATTTAGCGAAATCGCCGTTTTCGTAGTAGCACGATCTTTCTTTGTCGTTCGAGCCGCTCATCATACGATCGCCAAGTAGCGCCACGGAGTAGATCCCGTCCTTGTGCAGGGACTTTTGGCTCATAAGTTTTTTCGCTTTCGCGTCGAAATAAAACACGATGCCGCCTTCGCACGAGATTAGTAGCGTCCCGCTAGCGCGGTCGTAGGCGCTGCCGCCCAAAGATGCGATGGTGAGCTTTTGCTCGAAGCTTACCTTGCCGCTAGGTAGGTCGAAGTATAAAATTTCGCTACCAAGACCTAGCAAAATCACGGTATTTTCGTCGTAGAAATAGACGTTTTTAATCCCTGTAATTGGCAATTTGTAGTGCGTGATCTTGCCGCCTGCAAACACGCCAAGCATCTTTTTAAACGCGTCGCCATTATACAAAAATGCGTATTTTTCGCCTAGTTTATCGACGTCGAATATGGTAGCGCCCATCGGCTCGTCTAGGTAATTTTTGGATGAGGGCAGGGCGAAAATTAGCGTCTTGGAGATTGCGTCCGGCACGGAATTCGAGATAGAATTTTGAGCGGAATTTAATGCCGTAGAATTTTCGGCAGAATTCTGCTTTATGGAATTTGCCGCTGCGGAATTCTCTACGGAATTTATAGCGGTGGTATTTGCCTCGGAATTTCCCGCAGAATTTACGCTCGCTTTTGCATTGAAATTCTGCGCCGCATTGGAATTGATGCTTGTGCTTGCCGCGGAATTTTGATCTGCGAAATTTTGTCCAGCGGCAGAATTTCGCGCGGAATTCTCCGCGGAGTTAATGGTGATTTTATAGAGCTTTCCGTTGTCAAGCCCTGCGTAAATTTCGCCGTTTAGATTTTTTAGCACCGCGACATTTGCGTCAAGCTCTAGTATGAAGCTAGCGTGTTTGATCTTTGCAGGCGCATCTATGCCCACAGCGCCACTAGGTATTGCAACGCCGTTGCTGGCATAGATGAAGTAGGCGCAAAGTAGCAGCGGAAAAAATTTCATCGCAGCTCCTTACTCAACCTCGGCGCCTTGATTTAGCGTATCTATGAGATTAGAAGTGGAATTTGCGTCGCTAAACCTGCTAAAATCAGCCTTAAAATTATTTTTAACGAGCGGATCGGTTTGGGCTTGCGGCACGTGGCATTGCGTGCAGTTGAAGCGCTGCTCGGCTAGCGTGCCGTTTAGATCCGCACCCGTGCGGAAGTCCACCAGGTGGCTTTTTGGAATCGGCGTAGAGCCTACATCCTTAGCGACATCGGGCATATGGCAGGTTACGCACATATTGTTATCCTTTGTGATCGGCACTAGCCCGTCTAGGCTGTGTGGTATAAGCGGCGGAGCGTTTTCAAAGCTGCGCTCGATTTTCGAAGCGGCGCCTGGAGCATCCTCGCTATATTTGAAATCGGGCAGGGAATTTTTATTTTGCGCCGATTCGTCCACGCTTTTTATAAAGCCCAAGCTGTCGGCATCTATAGATGCCGTCTTGTCCGCGGCAAATAGCGCCGCACAGCATGCAAGAGCCAAGCCTAAAACTATTTTTTTCATTTTTTCACTCCTAATATACTAAAATTTAAAGCATCGTCGTCGCATACGTCGATACAGCGTCCGCAGCTGATACACTCGCTGCTAACGCGCCCGTTTTCGCGCCCGACCATCTTAAGCACCTGAACTTCGGGGCAGACCATTTTGCATTTGCCGCACATCGTGCATTTATCAACCTCGTGGCGAATGCGAATGATGCTAAAATAGCTAAGCGCCGCCCAAAATCCGCCGAGCGGGCATAGCCGCGAACAGATCGTGCGATCGCCTGCGAAAATTTCAAAAACTACGATCAGTAGCGCGATTGCAAATGCACTGGCACTCAGCGATATGACGGCGCGCGCGAAAAGCGAGATAAAGCTTACGCTCTCAAACGCCGCAAAGCCGAAAGCTCCGCTGCAAATGAGCGCTAGCGCTGCTAAGACGTAGCGAGCCTTGCGGTTTACGCTAACGATCTTAGTCGTTATGCCGAGTCTTTTACGAAGCCAGGCGGCAAGATCGGTCAGCAAATTTATCGGACAGACCCATGAGCAATATACTCGCGGCGCTATAAGCGCATAAAATGCTCCTACGATAAGCGCTCCGATAACCGCCGTAGCGCCTAAAGAAAAGCTAGCTAACAGCATCTGCGCCGTCGCAAACGGATCGCTTAGATTAATCGTGCCGAAAAGTTTCGACGAGCTTAGATTGCCCTTTAGAATTCCTGATAAAATTCCGTTTTCGCTCGCGGCTTTGAAGGCGAAATTATTTCCTAAAATAAAAAGGACTAGAATAGAAATTTGGCTCAAACGCCTTAAAATAGTGTATTTCATTGCCTAGCCCCCCTCCATTAGATCGTCCTCGTTTAAGTAATCCTTACTCTTTTGCGGATCGAGCTTGATTTTGGTGTCTGCGTCCTTTAGCTTTGCGTCGTCGCCCTTGATCCAGCCTTTGACGTAGTTATCGCTGGAAATTCCTATGACGCGCTCGCGCTCCACGACGCTGATAGCCGCCTTTTTCGTGACGCAGGCATGCTCGCACTTACCGCAACCCGTGCAGTAGTCGCTATCTACGACGGGCACGAGTAGGGCGTGCTTTTCGGTGCGGTTGTTGTGACGGTAATCGATCCTAAGTGCCTTATCCATCACGGGGCAGCTTCGCACGCACGCGTCGCATTGGATACCTGCATAAGCGATGCAATGCTCGGTATCTATGACCGCAACGCCCATTTTGGATAGACGCACATTTAGCTTAGAGTTTTCGCTCACTAAATTTTTATCTAGCGCGTTGCTAGGACAGGCTGCGACGCAGGGTATGTCGTCGCACATATAGCACGGAATTTCGCGCGGGATAAAAAACGGCGTGCCGTTTGCAATAGCGTGATCGCAAAAGCTTGCAAGCTTAAGCGTATCAAATGGACATGCCTCGACACAAAGCCCGCACCTTAGGCATTTGCTAAGAAATTCTTTCTCGCCTATAGCTGCGGGCGGGCGGAGTTTGGCGTGCTCGCTAGAGTTTGCGACTCCGAGCCCCATAACGCCTACGCCCGCAGCTAAAGAAAGAATGCCTAAGACCTCACGCCTATCCATAATTTACGCCTTGTAAATTTTAACCGCGCATTTTTTGTAGTCGGTTTCTTTTGAAAGCGGACAAGTATGATCGAGCGTGACGCGGTTGATATAAACCTTCTCGTCAAAAAACGGCACGAAAATAAGTCCCTTCGGCGGAATGTTACGTCCGTGAAAGTCCACGCGCGCTTTGACTTTGCCGCGGCGCGACTCTATCCAGACGATTTCGTTTTGTTGTACGCCGATTTTAGCGCCGTCGGCTTCGTTCATATAGCATCTTGCTTCAGGCACCGCGCGATAAAGCTCCGGCACGCGCATAGTCATAGTGCCCGTATGCCAGTGCTCCAGCACGCGACCCGTACATAACCAGAAAGGATATTCCTCGCTTGGCACTTCTACAGGATCCATATATGGACGGAAGAAAATTTTAGCTTTATTGGCAAGGCTTGTTTTTTCTTCGCCTGAAGTAGCGGATTTCAGATCACCGCTAGGAAGCGCCGCTTTGGCGTTGCCGTAGAATGCAAAGTCGCTATCCGGAGCCGCTTTTTTAGCATAAGGATCGTATTGGGCGTTAAAGCGCCAAAGCGTTTCTTTGCCGTCTACGACCGGCCACCTAAGACCGCGCACTCGGTGATAGGTATCGAAATCGGCTAGGTCGTGTCCGTGACCGGTGCCGAATTTTCGGTACTCCTCCCAAAGATATTTTTGGATAAAAAAGCCGTAGCCTTTAAATTCTTTGCCGTCGCTGCCGATTACGCCACGAGAGTCGCCGTTTACTTCGGAGTTATCGAAGCTTGCCATAATCGGATCTTTTGCCGCGAAAGCCTGAGCGTCTTTGTTTGCAAAGAGCACTTCAAATAGTGTAGTATCTGGCGTATAGCCGAATTCCGAAATTTTATCCAATACGTTTGGAAGCGTAAGTTTATCATTTACCTTTGTCTCGTCCCAGAAATCCTTGAGTTTGAAGCGCTTGGAAAACTCTAACATCTGCCACGTATCGCTCATTGCGTCGCCCACAGGAAGGACCTGCTGTCTCCACCACTGAGTTCTACGCTCGGCATTGCCGTATGCGCCCCATTTTTCGTAGATCATTGCGGTTGGTAGGATTAGATCGGCTACCTTCGCGCTTAGTCCCGGATACGGCTCGCTTACTACGATGAAGTTGTCCATCTCGCGCGCCGCGGCGATCCAGTGGTTTGCGTTGGCGATCTGCTGCCACGGGTTGTTGACCTGTACCCATATCCATTTTATCTTGCCATCTTCGAGATTGCGTAGAGCCTGCACGTAGTGCGCACCTGGTTTTGGGTTTATCGTGCCCTCGGGAAGCTTCCAAATTTTTTCGGAAACCTTTCTGTGAGCGGGATTTGCCACAACCAGATCGGCAGGTAGTCGGTGAGAAAATGTACCCACCTCTCTAGCCGTGCCGCAAGCGCTAGGCTGACCGGTAAGCGAAAACGCTCCGCAGCCCGGCTTAGCTTGCTTGCCGAGAAGGAAATGCACCATGTAGCTTTGCTCATTAACCCAAGTTCCTCTCGAGTGCTGATTAAAGCCCATCGTCCAAAAGCTTACTACTTTGCGGTCCTTTTCGATGTAATAATCTGCCAGCTGCTTTAGCTTGGTCTTAAACGCCTCTAAATCCTCACTTTCGTCACCCTTAGCTAAAGGCGCTACGAAATCTAGCGTGTAAGGCTCCAGCGCTTTTTTAAATTCTTCGAAGCTTATGAGCCAGTGAGCATCTGATTTGTCAGAGTGTTTGTTTTCGAGTACGTCGCCCTCTTTCATACCCAGATATGCTAAGGTAACGCCCTCGGATTTGCTTAAAATTTTGGATTTTTGCTTGGCTGCAGTATCGAGCTCGGTCTTGCGGTATTTTTTATGATTTATATCTTCTCGCAAGCCGTAGCCGATATCTACTGGACCGGTAGCGAATACGCAGTGCTCTTTAATAAATTTTTCGTCTATCATCTCTGGATGGTTATAAACGATCTCTCGTGCTATGTAGTTCCATATCGCAAGATCGGTATTTGGACGGAATATAATTTCGATATCGGCGATGTTTGAAGTGCGGCTAGAGTAGGTCGAGAGATTTATAACTTTTACGCGGTCCGGGTTGCGAAGCTTGTGGTCGGAGACGCGAGACCAAAGGATCGGGTGCATCTCAGCCATATTTGCACCCCAGGCGATGATGGTGTCGGTTAGCTCGATATCGTCGAAAACGCCCGCAGGTTCGTCGATACCGAAGGTTTGCATAAAACCTACGACAGCACTAGCCATGCACTGGCGAGCATTAGGATCGAGATTATTGGAGCGAAAGCCTGCCTTTACTAGCTTTGCTGCGGCGTAACCTTCCGGGATCGTGTATTGACCGCTACCAAGTACGGCAAAGCCCTCGGGACCGCCTTCGTTATAGGCGCGCCTGAAATGCTTCTCCATTTCGTCGAACGCTCTTTGCCAGCTTATCTCGATAAATTTTCCCTTTTTGTCGAATTCGCCTTTGGAATTTACGCGCAAAAGAGGCTTGGTAATGCGATCGGCGCCGTACATGATCTTGGCGTTGAAATAGCCTTTGATGCAGTTTAGACCGCGATTTACTGGGGCTAGCGGATCACCTTTGACCGCTACGATCTTGCCGTCTTTGGTGGCTACCATGATGCCACAGCCGGTGCCGCAGAAGCGACAGGCCGCCTTGTCCCAGCGCCAGCCTTTTTCAGCTTCGTCCGCAGCACTAAGACTGCTAGGCAAGCTGATACCTGCAACGCTACAGGCAGCCGCTGCTGCAGAGCTTTTTATAAAGTCTCGTCTATCCATGAGATTAACCTTTTGTTTAGAATTAATTTCTACTTAAGATTTTGAATAATAGCATAAAAAAACGGCTTAGTCTAGATTAAAATCAAGGTTTTTTCTGCATGAATTTCAGATATAAAATAATAATTTTATAAATTTTAAACTTAGTGGCTTAAATTTTATCAGGACGTCGAGTTTTTGATAAATTTTAATATAGATTTTCATTTAATTAAATTAATATAATAT
>NZ_CALHHX010000157.1 GCF_938030685.1 uncultured Campylobacter sp.
ATCAAATGCGGCTCGAACATGATCCGCCTGGGTAGAATTTTATACGCCTAGGCCCCGAGGTACGGGTTTTATCGCGCGAGCAAATTTTATACCACTTTCATTATACGGCGCGCTTGATTTGCCGCGCTAGCTAAATTCGGCGCTTGCCTCAACTATGAAATTCGGCGCGATAAAGCTAGCTCGATGTTAAATTCCAATCTTCGATGAAATTTTGCGGCATAAATTTTATGTGACGCGATAATCGGTCGCACACGGCTCATGCTACCCTCTATGCAAGTTCGGCACCCTGCGATGATCGCGTGGCGGCTCTACGCAATTCTATCGGTACTCTCGGTGCATGACGATACTCGGTCGCGCGTAAGCCTCATCGGCAAGCTCGGCCGCTCGTCGCGATATAAAATTTTGATGCGTAGGGCGCGACATAGTAAAATTTAAAGCGACGCGCCGATAGAGGGCACGCGGAAATTTTAAGCAGCGGTGCGGCAGCGAAGAATTTTATGCAATAGCTCGCTAATGGACGGCGCGGCGCAAGAGGCTTAAAATAGCGGTGCGTTAGTGTGTGACGAGACGGGCGCGGCGGCGGAAATTTTTGTAGCAGATAGTGCCGCGACGGGAAATTTTAAAGCGGCACGACTTGACCGATAAATCCTGGGCGTGAAATTTGGTGCAGCGTCTAGATCGTAAAATTTTGGTGTGTTTCGGCGGTATAAAATTTAAAACGCCTTAGCGGCATAAAATTTTAAAGCGACATAGTGCGGATCCAATCGATAAAATTTACACAGTGCCGAGGTTGTGAAATTTAACCTTCTTCGCCGCTGCAAATTTAAAGCAACGGCAAACGTAGATCAGTTACGATGCCGATGACAGATGAAGCGAAGCCTGTGAAGCAGTATAAAATTTAACCCGCTCCAGCGCCGCAAAATTTCAAAGCGGCAGCGCGGACAACGTGGCTAGGCGAGCGATGCAATGTTTGCGGAAACAGCGTTCGGCGGCGCGCGGGTAGAGACGTAGGCGGCGATAAATTTTAAGTGGCCGCAGGGCGGCGGAAGATTTTTGCGCGACGGTGCGCTAGCGGGCAATGCGACGCGAAAAACATAGAGCGGCGGCGCGAGCGATGCGGCGGTGGGAAAATTTTAAAGCGGCGCGACTTTGGCGGATAAATTTTGGACGATGGAATTTCGCGCAGCATCTAGATTACAAAATTTTATCTCATCCAAACGACATAAAATTTCAAGCCCGCACAAATCCCGCCTATACGACGCCGGTCCGCGCAGACGCCCGCCTACACCGACGAAAAACACTCGCGCCGAAACCTATTCGCACGGCGTCCGCCCGCGCCAAAATCCCAATCCATGCGTGCTGCATATGAAATTTTAAAATTTCATCGCCCGCAAAGCCGCGCGATCCCCACTCTGAGATTGCGACCGACCTAAAGCCTGTATCTTACTCAAAATTCTATCCCTAATGCAAGGCCAACTCATTGCGCAAGCCCGCTCTCGCGCAAAATTCCGATCCTTGCGCGAACTGCAAAGCGGCGATCCTCACCCCTCACGCCGAGTGCCGAGTGCCGAAAAACGCAAGCCGTGCGATCAAAAATCGGCAAATCTCTACGGCAAAACCCCGTAAGCGGCGCAAATTTCTATTTTACCGCTCGATAAGACCGATATGGCGCCCCTCCGCATGCTCCTCGTCGCAAGGCTAGCCGCTCGTGCATTAGACGCACCCCTTTCCAAGCTTAAGTTTTCTACGTGCTCGCGCGATCCGTCCTTAAAATATCTTCTCGTCGCGCTTTACAGGTTTTGTTAAAATTTCGTTTATATAGCCCTCCAAATTTAAGCTTCTTTTAACATATATTGAATAAAATTCTTTTCATATATCGATGCATTAAAAATGCATAAAAATCAGATTTCTTGCGATATATCAAAATAATTTTATTCAAGGGAGTTTCGATGAAAAAGAGCTGTCTGTTTGCCATCATAGCCGCCGTTGCGCTTCACGGCGAAATTTTTGATCTAGGCGAGATTGAAGTCACGTCGAAAATCGGCGATAAGGTCCAAGAAAGCGACACGAGCGTCGCGGTGATCGACGAAGAGAAGCTGAAGAAAAACGAGATCAAGCGTCTTTCGGAGGTCGCCGAGAGCACGCCGGGACTACAAATAAGCAAAGGCGGCGGCGGAAGAGCCGAGCAGACCTTCTACGTTCGCGGCTTTAACGCCAGAAGAGTGCCCGTCTTTATCGACGGTATCCCCGTTTATATCCCTTACGACGGCTATATCGATTACGGACCGATTTACGACGTTTGATCTGTCGCGCATCGTAATCTCCAAAGGCGCCAGCTCCGTGCTTTACGGACCGAACACTATGGGCGGCGCGATAAATCTGATCACCAAAAAGCCTAGCAAAGAGCTTGAGGGCGAGATCGGTTATGGAGTTGAAAGCGGCAAAAGCGGCAAAACTATCGGCAACAACGTAGATTTTAGCGTCGGTACTAAGCAAAATTTATTCTACGCGCAAGTAAGCGGAAGCTTTTTTGAAGACAGAGGCCAGCAGCTTTCGTCTAAATTTCGCATGCCTATAAACAAAGATGAAGACGGCGGCAGACGCGATAACTCTATCCAAAGAGACAAAAAAATCGGACTTAAAGTGGGTCTTACGCCGAACGAAACCGACGAATACGCCATCAGCTATATCAATCAAAAAGGCAGAAAACAGGCCCCTCGTTATGCGGGTCGCTATTTGGATTGGAGTAGATATTGGGATTGGCCTATGTGGGATAAACAAAGCCTCTACTTCCTCTCTCATACGCAAATTGCGGGTAGCTTATACGTAAATACGAAAGCGTATTACGATCAATTCAAAAACGATCTGCGATCATTCGACGACAAAACCTATAGCACACAAAGAACGAGACGCGCATTTAACAGCCACTATCGAGACCACTCCTACGGCGCGGGCGCGGAGATCGGAGGCGACGTCGTAGAGCAAGATACACTCAAATTTGCGCTCAATTATAAATTTGACGAGCATAAAGAGCATAACGACGGCGAGCCGATCCAAACGACCCAGGACGCTATGTATAGCTTCGCTTTGGAAAATACGTATAAATTTACTGATTATAACAAACTCATTTTAGGCATCGATTATGACATTAGAGATTCGAAAAAGGCTGAAAAATACGGCGCTATTCTAGCCAATAGACCGCATTTTTACAGCTTCCCCGATCTGAAAAAAGAAACGGCCTTCAATTATCAGGCGATATTTAAACAAAGCTTCGACGGCAACGACGAGCTTAGCTTAAGCTACGCAAAAAAGACCTATTTTCCGAGCATGAAAGACAGATATAGCGAAAGATTTGGCCGAACCTTCGCAAACCCAGCGCTTCGTCCAGAGGTAGCAAACCACTACGAAATAGATTATCAAAGGATGTTCGGCGATACGCTAAGGCTCGAAACGGCGGTATTTTATTCAAAGATCAAAGACGCATTCGGGCTTAGAAAAGAGACGCGAAACGGTCAAACTAGAGATATGATCGTAAATATCGATAGATCAACGCACAAAGGCTTTGAGTTTAGCACGGGATATTTTGCGACGAAAGACCTTGAGATAGGTGGTAATTACTCCTATCTTATAGTTAAGAGCAATAGTAGCGACGCTAGAGTGTATGATTTACCGAAGCACAAAGCCTTTTTATACGCAGACTATAAAATCACGCCTAAGCTATCTGCTTATGTGTCGCAATATATCTCATCCGGCAAATACGTTCTGTCTTCGGAAGAGACCAGACTGGCGGGCTTTGGCGTTACAAATTTAAAGCTCACGTACGAGCCGATCGAAAACTTAAGTCTAGAGGCGGGAGTATCGAATCTGTTTGATAAAAACTACGAATACGACGAAGGCTATCCTGAGGAGGGTCGCGTATTTTTCTCAAACATTAGATATAAATTTTAATTCAGGTTTAAACGGCGGCGGCATTTAGCCTTTTCATTGAACTCCGCGGGCGAGCGGTTTTGAGCCTCATCTCATACCGCCCGCCTGTTTTAAATTTAAACCCTAAATTTTAAAATCCTAAATTTAGCCAGACATTCTAAAATCACCGCCGCTAAATTTTAAAATTTAGCGGCTAAATAGGCGTCTAGCGAAGATAAATCTATTTTAAAATTTCTTTTGCTATACTTGCTAAATCAAAAATTTTAAAAGGAAAAACGGTGAAAAAAATATTTCTATTTCTCTGCGCCGCGAGTATGCTTTTTGCTCTGAGCGAGGCGCAGATCAAAGACTACATCGCCCAAAACAGCGAAAACATAGGCCAGCTGCAAGGCACTCCGTCTAAAATTTACGCGAGCTCGCCGCCGCTTTTATATATGCTTTACGCGCTTGATCCCGCTAAAATCAGCGGCACGAATTTCGAATGGAACGACTACGAGCGGCCTTACGTCAAAAAAGAGGTGCAAGAGCAGCCCGTCGTGGGCGGCTTTTTCGGTCAGGGTAAAATTCCAAACGTCGAGATGCTGCTACGCCTAAACCCCGAGCTCATCCTCGTAAACGCAAGCTCACGCAACACCAAAAAGATGAGCGAAGTTTTCGGCTCTATCAAAAAACCGATGCTCTATCTAAGCGCGACGAAGCTCGAGGATTATCTGGACGGGTTTGAAATTTTAGGCGAAGTGACGGGTAAGCAGGAGCGCGCCGCACGTCTCGTAAACTACGCGCGCGAGTCGTTAAATTTAACCGCGCAGATCGAGGAGTACATCAAACAAAACGGCCTAAAAAGGGCACGAATTTACTACGCGCAGGGAAGCGACGGGCTAGCCACCGAGTGCGAGGGCTCGTGGCACGGGGCGTTAATCGAGCGAGCCGGTGCGCAGAACGTGCATAAATGCTCCGAGGATCCAAACGCCAAATCCTTCGGGCGCGTAAAGATCAGCTTCGAACAGCTCGTTAAATACGACCCGGACGTCATCCTCGTCTACGAAAAAGAGCTGTTTGATAAAATTTACGGCGATCCGAAGTGGCAGCTGCTAAGCGCGGTGAAAAACAAAAAGGCTTATTATATCCCGCGCGAGCCATTTTCGTGGTTTGACCGTCCGCCTTCGTTTATGAGGTTTTTGGGGCTAAAATGGCTCATAAACTTAACCTATCCCGAAGCGTTTAAATTTGACATGGTCCGCGAGACGCGCGAGTTTTACAAGCTATTTTTGGATATTGAGCTCACAGACGAGCAAATTTATAAAATTTTAGGACGGGGCGCCGAGTGAGTAAAGAAAAATGAGTAAAAGGGCGTTTGCGTTTTTAGCCCTGCTGCTGGCGCTTTGCGTCGCGGGCTCGCTGCTGCTGGGCAAATACGGCTTTGGCGCAGAGGACTACGCGCGCTACGTCACGGCGCTGCTGCGGGGTGAAAGTTTAAAAGATTTCGAGGTCATGCACACGCTCCTGCTCGAGATCCGCCTGCCGCGCATACTTGCCTGCGTACTCATCGGCGCGAGCCTCGCGATCAGCGGCGCGGCGTATCAGGCGATGTTTGTTAACCCGCTCGTTAGCCCCTCGATCCTGGGCGTTCTAAGCGGCGCGGGCTTTGGCGCAGCGGTGGGGATGTTTTTCAAATTTAACGAATATCTCATCCAGCTTAGCACTTTTAGCTTCGGCTTTCTTGCCGTGGCCGTGGCGCTCGGCATCTCGGCGCTGTATTCGCGCAGCGGTAGCGTCATCGTGCTGGTGCTGGGCGGCGTCATCAGCGGCTCGCTCTTTACCTCGTTACTCTCGGTGCTAAAATATGCCGCAGACCCGAACGACGCGCTTCCTGCGATCACCTATTTTTTGATGGGAAGCCTCGGCTTTGCGTCTAAGAGCTTTATTCAAATTTCGATCCTGCCGATGTGCGCGGGCATTTTGCTGCTAGCGCTTAGCGGCAAGTACCTAAACGCGCTAAGCCTTGGCGAAGAGGAGGCAAAGAGCCTGGGCGTAAACACGACGCAGGTTAAAATTTTCATCATCCTAGTTGCCACCTTCGTTAGCGCGCTTAGCGTGACGATCGCGGGCATCATCGGCTGGATCGGGCTTATCGTGCCGCACATCGCGCGCTTTATCTTCGGCGCCGACAACCGCGCGGTGCTAGCTAGCTCGGCGATGATCGGCGCGATTTTTCTGCTCTTTTGCGACAGCTTCTCGCGGCTCATCTTTACCTTTGAGATCCCCATCGGCATCGTAACCTCGCTATTTGGCATCCCGATGTTTATCATCGTGCTTCGCCGCGCCAAGAGGAGCTTTTGATGCGAGAAAATTTGATAGAAGTGCGAATTTACGCTTTGCTTACCAGGGCAAGCCCGTACTAAAGGGCATCAGCTTTGACGTCGCGACGGGCGATACGCTAAGCATCCTAGGCGCCAACGGCAGCGGCAAAAGCACTCTGCTTCGCATAATGCTCGGATTTTTAAAATTTGAGGGCGAGGTGCTAATCTGCGGCAAAAGCGTGCGCGACTACGGCAAAAAGGGGCTCGCCTCTCTCGTCGCCTACGTGCCGCAGACGCACGCGCCGTCGTATGACTACAGCGTCTTTGACATCGCTCTGATGGGCGCGCTGTGCAGGACGCCGCTGTTTTCTAGCTTTAGCGCGGCGGATAAAAAGCTAGCAGAGCAGGCGCTGGAAAAGATGGGCATCGCGCATCTAAAAAATGCGCCATATACGAGGGTTAGCGGCGGCGAGCGGCGGCTCGCGTATATCGCGCGCACGCTGGTTCAGGGCGCGAAAGTGATCTTTATGGACGAGCCGACAAATGGGCTGGATTTTGGCAATCAGATCAAACTGCTCGAGATGATAAAAGCGCTGGGAGATGAGGGCTACACCTTCGTGCAGACGACGCACTACCCGCGGCATGCAAAATTCGTTTCAAGCTTGACGCTGTTTATAAAAGACGGCGAAATTTTAGCTTTCGGGCGCAGCGAGCAGCTCATAAACGCCGAAAATATCGATAAAATCTACGGCATAAACTACGAAAGATATGAGGATAGATTATAAATTTTACGAGCACGTAGCGCCGTTAAATTTAGCCGAACTAGGGTAAAATTGCGCGCATAGAAGAACTTCTCGGCGACAAAACGGTGCGCAGATAAGACGCCAAGCTTGCGGATCACGGCTGCGGCAATGTAAGCAGCAAACCGAATTGCTAGCGAGCAAAACGTCCAAATTTAAAGGAAAATCATGACTCCGCGCGAGATATTTTTAAACGGCTGCAATGAGATCGCGGCAAATTTTGCGTACTTCAAGCCCACGCAAAAGGGGCAAAAACTAACGAAGCTTGCAAGCGACAAGGAGATTTTATTTGAAATTTATTTTCGCTCCAGCATGCGCAATTACTCCGGCAGCGTGAGCATCCTGCCGCAGATCGCGATCTACTGCAAGCGCCTAAAAAAGCTAATGCAAGAGGAGCTGTCCTACTCAACCGATCTTGTTTTCGTATCGCAGCTGGGCTATCTCACGCCGCGCAAACAGTTTCGCGACTGGCAGCTCGCGGGCGCTAGCTTCGAGCCTAGCGTTCGCGAGATTAGCGCGGCTATCAAAGACTACGCGCTGCCTATTTTTGAGCTTTTTGAGGACAAACAAAAGGCGGTGGAGTTTATGACGCAATGTGGGGCTAAATTTAACAAAAATCTAAGCGCCTTCGATCTGCGCCCGATCTACTTTGTATATTATTTCGGCGGCAAGGACGCGGCGGAGGCGTTTTTCAACATCTGCCTAAGCGATTGCACCTACAAAGGGCGGTTTTATAAGCTTTACGAGGAGCTTGCAAACGGCGCGGAGGCGGATTTTAGCAGAAGTTCGTTTTGGAGCGATACGGAGGCGAAATTTGCATTTTTAAAAGGACTTAGAATTTTAAATGGCTGAAATTTTAATTCAAATTTTAATCGTAATTTTTAGCGTTTTGCTTCTGGGCGGGATTATTTGGGCGCTTTTTTGGCGCAACCCTCGCAAGCTTAGCTCGCGCGAGCTAGCCGCGATAGATGGGATAAGCGAGGTAAAAAGGCTTTCCGTGCGACCGTTTCTGTTTTGGCTGGAGCGGTTTTTCATTTCGCGTGAGAGCCTTTGGTTCGATCAGGATTTCATCTACGTTTTTAGCAGGCAGAAGCTCGCGGCGAGGTATAAATTTGAGCAAATTTTAGAGCTTGAAGTCACAAAAATACGGATAAATCATGCTAGGATTTGGCGGATCCGCTTTGCAGGCGGCGCGAGCGAACTTGAACGCAGCAGCGCGGACAAACCCGAGCAAGACGGCGCGAGCGAGTATAAATTTGTGCCCGCCGCTTCGATTTTTACGCCGAACTTTAAAGAATTTTTGCAAATTTTACGCGAGAAAAACCGCAGTGCGATCAAGACGGAGCCGAGATTTTGGGAGACCGTTTAGCGCGGCAGAATTTTACAAAACAGATTTGCAAAAAATATAGAAAAGGTGCGGAGTTTTTGAGCAAGATCACTGCAAAGGTGGAAGCTGCATGCAAAACAGCAAGAGGCAACAAATAGATAAGGGGGCAAAATGAAACGTTGGAGTAAACTTGCAAAACAGCTTTACGAGCTCGTGGATGAAAACATTGATTTTAAGCTCCACTGCACGGTTTATCGGATGCAAAGCAGGCGCGGCAGCACGGATTTGCCGCGATATTTTATCACGCTTGCGGGCGAGATTATTTTTGATTACCCGAAGGATTTCGTGCTAAAAAGCGGCAGCGTAAAAAGCCTAGCACAGGGCGCTCTAACGAAAATTTATCCGTATGGTAACGACATAAGCGACATCGGCGAGCTTATCCGCGAATATATCGATACGCCAAAAGAGGAGCTGTTTAAAAAACACTTTGATGCAGACGAATGGGGGCTCGCAAATATCCTAAAGGCCGCCGACAAGCGCATCGGCAAAAGGAGGCTGCAAATTTTAGCCAAAAACAAGAAAAATCAAGCGATGCAAAAGGTGATAGCGGCTAGATTGGGAGCTTTGCAATAAATCCACAGCGGCGATTTAAATGCGGAGCGAACAAGTGCGGGCGACAGACTAAAAATTTTGATTTATGAGCGGACTTTTAAAATTTAGCTTCGATCGTTCGGTGAAAATTTAAAGAATTTAGAGCAGATAAAATACGCAGAGGTGGACTTGCCTTAGCACTTCTCGCCAGACGGTTTGAAATTTAAGGCGGATTTGAGCGCGGCGTATAAATTTACGCTAAAATTTAACGAAAAAATGGTGCGGTCCGCTCGCAAAATTTTAGAAAGGATAGTTATGATTTTAGTTTCAAACTACGATGAGATCGACTTTGACGCGCTTTATAAGACGCAAAAGGCAAAAAGCTCATTCGGCAAAAAACTGGCCGAGCATTGGGACAAAAAGGCGCCGAGCTTCAACGAGGGCGTGATGAAAAGCGCCTATGCGCGGGACTTTCTATCACGCGTAGATTTTTCGGGTGCTTCCACGCTGCTTGATTTCGCGTGCGGCGCAGGCGCGCTAAGCGTGCTGGCGGCGGAAAAGGTGGATCAAATTTACGGCTACGATTTTTCGTCCAAAATGCTGGAATTCGCCCGCGAGAATGCTCAAATTTACGGCGCAAAAAACGCAAAATTTGCGCAAAAAGCCTTTGAGGACGACTGGTCGGACGTGCCCGCGTGCGACGTGGTTTCGCCTCGCGTTGCCTTGAGGTGGACGATCTAAAGCCTGTATTGCTAAAACTGCTCTCAAAAACTAAAAAGGCGCTTTACATCACGTTTAAGGTCGGCAGCTTCGTAGACGAGCGGATTTTGCAGGCGCTGGGGCGCGACGTGCAAAAGAGGCCCGACTTCGTCTATCTCATCAATATTTTATTTCAAATGAGCTATTTGCCGAGCCTCAGCTATATCAAAGCCTGGTGTCACGGCGGCGGAGCAAAAAGTGCGGAGGAGTTTGTGCAAAAGACGTGCTGGATGCTCGGCGGCGAGCTAAGCGGCACGGAGGAAGCGCGGCTAGCGGAGTATTTTAACAGCGGAAAATACGAGCCAGAACGCGATTTTATGCACTGGGTATTCGTACGGGTGGATAAAACGGATAAGCTTTAGCTCGGTTGCCTTATTTTATGAATGAAGCAGGATAAATTTTGAAGCTAAATTTAGCTAGAAATGAAGCGTAAATTTAGCCTGCTAAAAATTTTATCGATTAAATTGCGAGAGCCGGTAAGTATTCGCTTTTAAAATTTAATGAGAAATCAGGATCGCTTGTCTGCCAAAAAAAAGAAGCAAGCCAAAAAAAGCTTGCTTCATTAAATTTAAAATGCTGCGGAGTAAAAAAGCAAAATTTGAGCTAAAATAACCGAGAAAGGCGGTAAAAATGAAAACGCAAAAAGACAAAATCCCCGCGGACATCAGCCAAATTCCGCAAGAAATTTTAAAAAGCTACGATAGATTTCGCTTTTGTAGATATCTGTTTTTCGGGACACTTTTGACCTTTCTCATTTATATCATCGTGTTTCTTACGTTTGTACATAATGCGCCCATAATGTCGTTTTTATGCATGCTCGCGCTATCTGCGATAAATATACTCGTCTGCCTAAACAGGCTGAAGTATAAAAAATACGCCCTGCTTCTATTTAGCGATGCAGATAAAGCCTTTATGCTTATATGGATACATGTGGCTGCGATATTTTACGTCCTTTATGCTTTGGTCGGATTTTATTTACAGATAAAATATCACATAGACTGGGACACGTCAGATTATACCCGCTATTTTTATTGCTATTTTGGTGGCGATAATAACATATAACGCAAATCCGGAATTTGACGCCGATGAGACCGTGTATCTACCGGCACTAAAATCGCAGACAAAAATCGGCGGAGCGGTCGCTGATAAAATTTCCGGCGAGCAAAATTTTAACAAAACAAACGGCGAGGCGCAAGCTACCCAAGATGAAGCCGCTAAATTTGAGCAAAAATTTAATGACGCGAGCCTTGAAACAGAATCTATCCAAAGCAAAGAGGAAGCGCTAGAGTACGGCAAAGCTCTAGCACAAATTGCAAAAAATTTAAAGCAAAAATATCAACTTCACCGTTTGATCAGATTTACTTTCGCGAGTTTTGCGACAACGGTTTTTTTGATTTTATTTTTACCAAATTCGTACGAATTACACTGGGCGTTTATAGTTAGCGCCGTTTGCACGATTATATTTTTCTTTTCAAAACGCAAATACAGTAAACTTTTCGTAGAAAATCCCAAAAAAAGCAATACGATTTTCGCGATAGAAAATTTTGCGATTGTGACGCTAGTTTTGTATCTCCCACTCTCGGAATTGCTCTTTTCTCAAGGACGAAGTTACGATAATATGGCTCTAATTCTTGGGTATCTGTATTTGCCGATAGCTCCGATATTGTTTATAACGACCATCGTTTGCCTAGCACGCAACTTAAGCGTTTATAAAGAGATAAAAGAGTGAAATTAGTAAAATTTAAACGAATTTTTAAATAACTTTATCGCGCAAATCTCTTTCATCAGCTCCTTGTCGGAGTATCCTTTTGCTGTGGAATGACAGCTTAAATTTAGAATTTAAATCAATCCAAAGCAGCACTTTGCACCTTTAAATTCACAAGCCCGCCATTTAAATATATCTATTTATCTGCGTTTATTAAAACACTTTAAATTAGCTGAGTGTAGAAGTAAGAATAAAGAAGCGTGGATATTTTAGACATAGCAAATGCGTTTAAATTTGATCTTAAACGCTCAAGGCTACTGCGTTAGCTTGCATTTCAGCGCCTCTTGTAAAAGCGCATTGGCTACTACTCTCTCCTTTTTTACGAAGATAAAATTTTCGCCGTATTCGCTCTGCAGCTCGCTTTGTGGATCGGCACCCGTATGCATCACTATGATATTTGCTTTTAAATTGGAGCCGTTTAGCATCTTAGCGACGATGTCGAGCTTTTGCTGATTTGCGATCGTTAGGATGATGACCGACGCATCGCGCGCATGCAGCTCGTCGATCGCAGTTTTTTGCATTATATTTACAAAGTATATGTTCTCTCCGCGCGATTTGCCCAGATCTACGAGCTCTAAATCGCTCTCGGCGACTACGTATAGTAGCCCCTGATCTTTAAGGCGTAGCACCACTTCCTGCCCTATCCTGCCGTAGCCTGCTACAATGATATGATTTTTCATTGGCGGGATTTGGGTTTTATGCTCCTCATCCTCGAGCTTTTCAACTTTAGACTCGAAACGGTTGGCGATTTTGTTTAAATTCTTAAGGATAAACGGCGTTAAAATCATAGTCGTAGCTACGACCGTGATTAAAATTTGCCCGTTTTCCTTACTTAGCATATTGCGGCTCATCAGTAGTGAAAATATAGCCAGCGCAAATTCGCCTATCTGGCATAGCGACAGCGCCGCTTTTAGTGCTATCCTTTTACCGGTCGAGAGAAATAAGATCGCGTAAATCACAACCGTTTTAAGCGCCATTATAACGATAATAGCGAGCAGGATTAGCCCATAGTGCGAGACGATGACTTCAAAATTTATCTGCATACCAATCGTGATGAAAAAAAGTCCGAGCAGTATGTCTCGAAACGGCGTCAGATCGGCTTCTATCTCGTGTTTATACTCGGTTTCTGCGATGAGCATGCCCGCGATGAATGCGCCCAGCGTGTACGAAAAGCCAAAAACATGCGCCAAAAAGCTAGCCCCCACGACGGTAAAAAGGATGGTCGCGATGAAAATCTCTTTAGAATTTGTCCTTACTACGTAGTAGAGGAAGCGGTTAAAAGCAAATTTACCGAGCACGAAAAGGATCACTACCACTATGGCGGCGCTTACGGCGGTTTTTAAGATTAGATAGTTCACGGGGGTATTGTCGGTCGAGCCGAATATGTCAATCATCAACAAAATAGGAATGACGGCGAGGTCTTGAAATAGCAGGATGCCAAGCACTTTGCGCCCGTAGTTTTGATTGATTTCGCCTGTTTCGTTGAGTGTTTTTAGCACGATCGCCGTAGAGCTAAGCGCGAGCGCAAGCCCGATAATCATCACGGTTTTTATGTTTCCGCCGAAAGCTTGATCGATGATGAGCGCTAGAATAATACCGGTGCCGAGTACTTGGAGTATGCCGTTAAAAAATACGTCCTTTTTCATGCTCATCAGGTGATGGAAGCTAAACTCAAGCCCGATGGTAAACATCAAAAAGACGATGCCAAATTCTGCCAGCTCGGACATATGGGCGTTTTCGACACTGCTTAAGCTATAGATCTGCGAAAAGCACACGCCCGCGACGATATAGCCGATGATGGTGGGAATTTCAAAAATTTTAAAGACGATATTTAGCACTATCGCAAGCGCCGTGATCGCAAGAAATAGCTCTATAACAAGCTCCATTAACTCCCTTTTTTGTAAGATTATACGTAAAATTTAGCGCTAAATTTATTGTCAAATTTTACATTATCCGCGACCATTTACCGGAGGCGATAATCGATGAAATTTTATCTTTTCATATAAATTTACGGGTAAATTTTATAATGTGATTCTACTAAAATCCCGCTTAAAAATAGAGAAATTATGTCGCACTTTATCGCTAAATTTAGAGGTTCGCGACAAAATTTTAAAGCCTAGCACGACTTGGAATTTTAAATTTTAAAACCAAATTATATCAAGGCGGTTTTTAAATTTAATTGCAAGAAAATTCGCCCGAGTTTGCTTAGTGCAACTTTAAATTTAACGCGGAATTTGACGCGCCCACAAATCCTCTCTGAAAATCAAAATTTATCGCTTGAATCTACGCTTGCGAGGCGATCTTGCTTTTTGATAGCATTAAAATTTTAGCTTGTAGCACCAGGATCTGATTTTGTTGAGCTTTAAAATTTTTATTTCGCAGACCTTAGTCTGTCTCTCCGCCAAGCTCTAAAATTCTAGCCCGTAGCTCCTCGATCTCGCGCTCATACTCAGCGATCCTTTCTTGCAAGTGAAAGATCACGTCCACGCCCGCAAGATTGACGCCAAGCTCCTTTGTAAGGTTTAAAATCATGCGTATGCGGTCCATATCATGCGCCGAATATAGTCGCATATTGCCCTCGGTGCGACCCGGGCTCACAAGCCCTTCGCGCTCGTATTGACGTATTGTTTGAGGATGAATATCCAAGACCTTCGAGACTATCGATATGAGATAAACCGGCTCATCGTAATCATGCATTTTGATGCCTCCTTATAGCTTTTGCAGCGCGGCTTTGACGTCCTCGTCCAGCGAATCGACGTCGGGCAAAACGACATTTACCACCGCGTATAGATCGCCTAAAATTTTACTCTTGCGGTTTTGCACGCCGTAGCCTTTTAGGCGGTATTTCTGCCCGTTTTTGGTATTTTTAGCGATCTTTATCGTTGCGCTTTTGCTCGGCGTCGAAATTTCTACTTTTCCGCCAAACATCGCCGTTTTCAAAGGAATGTCAATCTTTTTGAAAAGATCGTCGCCTTCGCGGCTATACTCGGCACTTGGCGCGATTTTTATTTCCAAAATTAGATCGCCGCTTTGAGCGCCTGATTTTTGCCCCTTGCCTCTGATGCGAAGTTTCTCTCCTGCGTTAATGCCTGCGGGTACTTTAAATTTAACTGTCTCGCCGCCCACGCGCACGCTCATCTCGCCGCCTTGTATCGCGGTTTCAAATGGAATTTCAATCGAGCTGTGCGTATCTAGGCTCTGTGTGCCGCCAAATCCGCCACCGAAACTACTGCCGCTAAAGCCACTAAAACCTTCGCCGCCACCAAAAGAGCTGAAACTAAATCCGCCACGTGAGCCTGCGCTTTTTGCGCCGAAAGAGCCGCCGAAAATGCTGTTTAGGATGTCGTTTAGATCGCCCATGTTTGCCGAGCCCTGCGCGAAATCGTGGAAATTCTGTCCGCCGAACATCTCGTCGCCGTGGCGGTCATACTGCGCTCGCTTTTTCTCGTCGCTTAAAATTTCATACGCGGCGTTGATCTCTTTAAATTTATCCTCAGCTCCTGGTTCTTTATTGATATCCGGGTGATACTTGCGAGCCAGCCTGCGGTAAGCTTTTTTAATCTCCTCGGCGCTTGCTGATTTATCCACGCCTAAGGTTTCGTATAAACTGCTTGTACTTGCCATTTTAATCCTTAAAATCTTAAAATTTATGTAGATTATATCATAAAACTTTAGTGAGTGTCAATCAAGTTTGCTAAATTCTATTTATAAATTTTAATTTTGCGTTAAGAATATATTAGCGGACAAAATTTATAATTCCGCCAAAATTTCATTATCACAAAGGAAGCAAAAATGAAAAAATCGATCATCATATCGATAGCTTTAGCAGGTGCGCTTTTTGGCGCCAGTATCGACATTAAAGAAGCTCCAAGCAATTATGAGCGCGTAAATCCGGGCTTTAATCAAGATGTCGTGCTTTCGTATCACAGCTCCGTTGCGGACGTGAAAAAATCCGTCGTAAATATCGCGACTAAAACCAAGATCAAAGCAGGCAACAGCCCGATGTCACAGATGTTTGACGATCCGTTTTTTAAGCAATTTTTCGACTTTGACATTCCGCAACAACAAGAGCGCGAGGGAAGCTCGCTAGGCTCTGGTGTCATCATCTCCGAAGACGGCTATATTGTCACAAATAATCACGTAATAGAAAACGCCGACGAAATCGTAGTTACACTACTAGAAGGCGATAAAGAGTATAAAGCCAAGGTAATCGGCACCGACCCTAAAACCGACCTTGCAATCATTAAAATCGACGAAAAAAACCTCTCTGCGGTTAAATTTGCCGACTCGTCCAAGGCTATGGAGGGCGACATTGTATTTGCTATCGGAAATCCTTTCGGCGTGGGCGGCACCATCACTCAAGGCATAATCTCGGCGCTAAATAAAAACAATATCGGGTTAAATCAATATGAAAATTTCATCCAAACCGACGCTTCGATTAACCCGGGCAACTCAGGCGGTGCGTTAGTAGATAGCCGCGGTGCGCTTTTGGGAATAAATTCCGCTATTTTAAGTCGCGGCGGCGGAAATAACGGCGTAGGCTTTGCGATCCCTTCAAATATGGTAAAAGAGATCGCTGAAAAGCTCATCACAAATGGCAAGATCGAGCGTGGCTTTATAGGCGTTACGATTTCGGATATGTCTAAAGATCAAAAAGAGCTCTATGAAAGCAAAGAGGGCGCGCTAATCTCAAGCGTAGAAAAGGATATGCCAGCCGATAAAGCAGGTATCAAGCGCGGCGATTTGATTACCAAAATAAACGGCAAATCTATCAAAAACGCCAACGAGCTAAAAAATTTAATCGGCTCAATGGCTCCAGGAAGCTCAGTGGATGTAGAATTTGAACGCGACGGCAAAAGCAAGAGCACGACTATCAAGCTAGACGCGATGAAATCCGACTCCACCACCTTAGGCTCAGCTGGCGAGGACTCAAAAAGCGCAATAGAGGGGCTAAAGCTAAGGACGTTAAATGACAGCTTGCGCCGCAAATATAACCTCGACGACGATGTCTCGGGTGCCCTCGTCTTAAGCGTCAAAGATGGCTCAAAAGCCGATGATTACGGCTTTGAGGTAGGCGACGTGATCATCCAAGTCGGTCAAAATGACGTCAAAAGCTCAGACGATTTCGATCGATACATCAAAGATTACAAGGGCAAGAAAACCCTAGTCTGGGTTATCAGACGCGGAATTCCGCAAGGTCTTGTAATCCGCTAAGCTTGGTCTACCAAGCTTAGCGGCGAGAAACGCGAAAGCATTAAAATTTAACCGCGGCGAGCCCAGGACAAAGCATTAGCGGAACATTGCGAGTAAGCCAGCAGAAGTTTTTGGGATTTTGAACTTTCTGATAAGCGAAATTTCGAGCTTTCGAGCACAAAAGATACATAAACTATAAAAAGGGCTTCCTGCAGGCATTAAAAGCTGCCGGAAGCTCTCTGTTATTTCAAGCATCTCTGAAAGCCCTCTGCTATTTCAAAACACCGCTAAAAGCCCAGATTTTTCGCTTGAAATTCTTAGAATTTTGCCCCCTCCATTGCTTTTATTTTCACTTAGAATTTTTAAAATTTAACCCTCCACGCCGCTACTTTATCGTTTTTATCGTTTTTATCGCCTCGTCTGGAACTGCTTTAAAATTTTAATCTCTTTGCTAACAACATACCGCAGAAGTATGTGCTTTTAACCTAGAATTACTTCAAATTTTAATTCCTCTCGTATATTGCTTCACTTTAAATTCCATAAAATCCAAATTTATAAAATTTATGCCCTACCATATTTCTGCTACCAGAAACTATCACCTTTTTATTCTAGCGCTTTTCTCGCAGCGTCGTTTCTTGGGAATCCCGCTGGCTAAATTTTAAGGTCGGAATTTTAAAATTCCATCATTTTGTAATCGTAATTTTTCATTTAAGCTTCGATAACAAAAATAAGCTGAAATTTTACTTTATTATCGAAAACGTTACATCGCGATACCCATTTTTTCGCGTTAAGCTACCTTTCGTTAGAAATTTTATTAAATTTATTGTAAATAGGTATTTTTATAGTATAATGGATAGTTTTTATTTTTTACGAAGGATTACAACTATGAAAGATATTAAGATACCGATTATCTCAGGTCTGAGCATCGCTGCTACGCTAGCACTGATGCCGATGCAAGTTTTAGCCGACAATGCAAAAGCGACGGTAACCGGCGGCGGTAGCGATGGTAATTTGCATACTCCAGGCGGCGGGTATTACTCGGGTGGTTATGAAGGCGCTGGTAACGGAGGTGGCTCCAAAAATCATATAGTAACTATCACTGGAGATGCTTCAGGTATTGATATGTCTGGCCGCAGTATATACGGTGGCGGTATGGGTCATCCTAACATTACACCTACGACATCGGCCGATAGAAATCAGATCACCGTTCAAAACCGCGCTACCGTTACCACCGTAATAGGCGGTGAAGGCATAGGCGCAACAGGCAATACCGTAAACATAATAAATGCAACCGTTAATAGAGTCGTTCTCGGCGGCAACGGCACTTGGGCAGGAAAGAGACCTCAATCGGGAGATGCCGTCGGCAACACCGTAAATATCGAAGGTAATAGCCATATAATCGGCGATAATAGTACCATGGGAAATTTCCAAGCTATAGTATCGGGAGGTCGTGCTAGATATGGTCACTCTGCAGAAAATAATACGGTAAATATAAAAAGCGCAGCACAAATAGATAAATACAGGATAGAGGGTGCTACCATACACGAAGGTGGTTCCGCGAAAGGTAATGGCGTAAATATTACGGGCGCTATCGTCTTAAGCAGCGGTCAAGAAATAGACGGCGCGGTATCGGTATCTCCAAATTTCGCTAGTACATTAGAGGAAAACTATGTCGTCATAAACAGCGCCAGTGCTAAACTTCAAAATATAACAGGCGCCAATGCTACTAGAGAGGGTATTACCATTGGAAGCAACGCTGCGGCTAGCAAAAACTACGTAAAGCTACAAAACGGAGAGGTTCAATCTACTACGGGCTCATATATGGCAGCCGTTTCTAACGACAATTACTCTGAAATCAGCGGCGGAAAGGTTATAGGTGACGTTCACGGAGGCTTCGGCGGAGGTTCTGGTACCAATCACGTCGCTACTAGCACGAATGATTACGTCAAAATAAGCGGCGGCGAGATAGGCGGTAGCGCTTACGGCTTCCGCAACGTAAACGGAGAGATAAAAAGTAGTTACGTTGAAATGAGCGGAGGCAAAGTAGCACAAGATGCTATAGGCGGAAACAGCGTTAACGGCAAAATTTCAAACACCAAAGTAACTCTAAACGGTGGCGAAGTGAGCCACGATGTCATCGGCGGAAACAGCGTTAACGGCGACGTTACGGGCGCCAGAGCAGAGATCGCAAACGGCGCTACGCTAAGCCACGATATCATCGGCGGTAGAAGCGAAAAAGGTAATGCCGAAAATAACTGGGTAATAGCGGATTTGACCGGCAAAAGCGTCTTTCAGGTAATCGGCGGAACCAATAAAATCGGCAGCGGCAGCGGAACGGCAAATAATAACCACGTGCAAGTAACCGGCGGAACACTAAACGGTCCTGCTCTGGGCGGACGCGGCGAACAAGGCGTCAGCGGCAATGAATTCTTCGCGACCGAAACGACTATCAACAACCACGTTTCTGGCGGAACTACCTCAAGCGGCAATGCCGTACAAAACGCCTTATCCTTGGTAAATTCTACAGTCAATGGAAATAAAGAGGTAAAAGGCGGTAACGCTATGGGGGGCTCTGCATCCAATAACAGCGTAATTTTGCAAGGCTCCACGATAAACGGAGTAGTTTATGGTGCGCAAGCTACCGCTGCTGGCAGCAATGACAATACGGTAAATTTAACGAATAGCACCGTTACCGGCACGATTTACGGATTATTCGGTAGCGGTAGCGGTAGCGGCAATACCTTGATAAATGATTCAAACGCCATTGCTCCTAATAAAGCGGGCAATATCGCTAGATTTGATGTTTTAAATTTCTTGCATATATCAAATGCGAATTCCGATGCAAACAAAGCCGCCCTTCAAATCACAGATGGGGCTCAAACCGATATCAATAACGCTAAATTTCAACTTGGCGGCACCGATTATAATGTAGATACCTATGCAATAGGCGACGGCGAGAAGCGCTATTTGATCCATAATGAAAACGGATTTACCGGCTTTAACGAAACACAAACTACCAAGCGCACCGATAACGTATTTACGATCAAAAACGCCACTACCTACTCTATGAATTTAAAAGGTCTGATGAAAGATGATGACGGAAAATCCATCGTAATCCAAGGTAAAAAGAAAACCGACCGCACTATCACTGGAGCATTCGATAACGGAGAGATCACTAAATACTCCGGTCCTGCGGGCGATCCTACTATCGACGTAGGTGAAGATCCAAATGCACCGCAGAATTTCGGCGGGCTAGATATCGATACGAACAACGTTCCTAACGCTAAGATAAATTTAGTAAGTGGCAATAATATAGGCACGATAAAAGCTGATGGCAACGACGAGATAAATGTTGGTAAAGACGGTGCCAATCCGCTAGTGCCAGGCAATATAACTGCAAAAAATATCGAGAAATCAGGCCCCGGTAAGCTAAAGATGAATTTCAATCTGCCTAACAACTATAATGGAGGTAATCCTGCGATCAAACTTACCGACAACGGGCTTACGGATTTAACCGGTACTGACGTCAATGTAAATAATGCCAAAGACGGCACCACATACACACTCGTTAAAAAGACTAACGGCGGCACTATAAATTTCAACGATAGAAGTGTCCAAAAAGACCAGACCTATACTATCACAGACAAAGATCACTATCAATATGATGGCGAGACTTTTAGAAGAGAAAACGGCAATCAAGAGCTTGTTTATAAAAAAGGCGTTGTTCCGGAAAATTGGAGCGACAATGACTTCGATAGCGGTGAGCTAACCAAGAACCAAGCTAACAATGATGCCCAAGCAGGAGCTCATAAACTATTCGGTAATAAAAATAACACCGTAAACGTATCTCAAAGCGCAGGAGATCTAAACGGTAAGAATATAAGCTCCGGTAGAGCCGACGTCAAAGATATCGAAACGCCTAATACTATCCATGATAACTACACTACAATAAAAGGCGGAACGGGATTTGGCGATGTATATGCAGGCTATGGTGATAGCGGAACCCAAGAGGTTCACCACAACGAGCTAAGCTTTGAAGATAGCTCAAAAGGCGCGGTGGTAAACGGAAACGTAAGCGCAGGCTATGCCTTAAACGGAAACGTTCATGATAATACCGTAACTACAAACGATACTATAGTTAACGGAAACGCTTACGGCGGTGAAGCGGCTAGTGGTAATGCAGATGCCAACACCATAACTCTAAATGACGGTAAGGTTACCGGCGACGTAAAAGGTGCAAAAGCTAGCGGCTCTGCAACCAATAACATTGTAAATTTAAAAGGCACAGCTAGAGTCGACGGTAACGTCTACGCTGCAGATGCAAGCAGCGGTAGCGGTAACAGCGTAAATTTCCATAGCGGAAGCGTAGTAGGAACGATATACGGTCTATCTAATACAGGCGGCACCAATAATAGCCTAAACGTATATAACGCCTCTACTCAAAAAACCGCAGGCGATATAGCAAATCTAAACGTATTAAACTTTAATGGAATTTCAAACGCTAACGGTAGCGCAGATGCCGCAGCTTTAAATTTAACCACTGCTGGCAACACCGATATCAATAACGCTAAATTCCAACTAAACGGAATAGATTACGATCCAAGTAACGATAGCTACGGCTCTTTAAATATAGAGGAGGGTAAGGAGTATTATCTAATTAAAAACGGAGGCGATTACTCAAATTTCAAAGAGAAAGCCAAGCAGCAGACAAACGTATTTAATATCACCGATGCTTCTACCTATGAGATCTCTTTAAAGGGTATGTTAAAGAGCACGGATAACCACTCCATATTTATCCAAGGGGTAAAGGATACCAAACGCAATATCTCATCAGATAAAAACTTCGATAGCGAAGAGGTTTTAAAATATGATCCAGATCTTACCGCAGGTACTATAATCAACGTAGGTAAAGCAGGTGAGAATAAGAACTTTAACGGACTTAAAATAAATACGGTAAATACCGATCCCGCTAAACCTATAAAAGCAACCGTTACTCTAGTAGAGGGTAATAATATAGGAACCATTACCGGCGATGATGATGATACTTTAAAGATAGGTAAAGATGACGGCTCTATGACTCCTGGAAGTATAGAAGCTGAAAACATCGCAGGCTTTAAGAAGATCGACTTCAACCTCCCTAACAACTACAACGGAAGCGATCCCGCACTTAAGCTTACCGGAAGTACTATTACCGATCTTAGCCAGACGAATGTTAATGTAAATACCAATAACCTTGATGATAACAAAGACTATAAGTTAATAAGCAAGGATAACGGTACTATAAATTTCCAAGACAGAAGCACCCAAAAAGATCAGGTCTATACCATTACCGATAAAGATCACTACCAATATGACGGTGAAACCTTCCGTAAACAAAACGCAGGCAAAGAGCTCGTATATAGAAAGGGCACCATTACAGATGCTTGGATAGATAACGGCTTCGATAGCACGGAGCTAACCAAGAACCAAGCTAACAATGATGCCCAAGCAGGAGCTCATAAACTATTCGGTAATAAAAATAACACCGTAAACGTATCTCAAAGCGCAGGAGATCTAAACGGTAAGAATATAAGCTCCGGTAGAGCCGACGTCAAAGATATCGAAACGCCTAATACTATCCATGATAACTACACTACAATAAAAGGCGGAACGGGATTTGGCGATGTATATGCAGGCTATGGTGATAGCGGAACCCAAGAGGTTCACCACAACGAGCTAAGCTTTGAAGATAGCTCAAAAGGCGCGGTGGTAAACGGAAACGTAAGCGCAGGCTATGCCTTAAACGGAAACGTTCATGATAATACCGTAACTACAAACGATACTATAGTTAACGGAAACGCTTACGGCGGTGAAGCGGCTAGTGGTAATGCAGATGCCAACACCATAACTCTAAATGACGGTAAGGTTACCGGCGACGTAAAAGGTGCAAAAGCTAGCGGCTCTGCAACCAATAACATTGTAAATTTAAAAGGCACAGCTAGAGTCGACGGTAACGTCTACGCTGCAGATGCAAGCAGCGGTAGCGGTAACAGCGTAAATTTCCATAGCGGAAGCGTAGTAGGAACGATATACGGTCTATCTAATACAGGCGGCACCAATAATAGCCTAAACGTATATAACGCCTCTACTCAAAAAACCGCAGGCGATATAGCAAATCTAAACGTATTAAACTTTAATGGAATTTCAAACGCTAACGGTAGCGCAGATGCCGCAGCTTTAAATTTAACCACTGCTGGCAACACCGATATCAATAACGCTAAATTCCAACTAAACGGAATAGATTACGATCCAAGTAACGATAGCTACGGCTCTTTAAATATAGAGGAGGGTAAGGAGTATTATCTTATCCGCAATACCGGTAATACCTTTACGAGCTTTACCGAAAAGGCTAAGCAAACAACTAGTGAGTTTACTCTTAAAAGCTCTACCACCTACGATATAATGCTAAAAGGCTTAATTAAGAGCAGCGACGATCAATCTATCTTGATTCAAGGAAACAAGCTTACTTCAAGAAAAATTTCCAATGATGGAAAATTCGACGGCGGAGAGATCAATAAATACGGAAATATTCTAAATCCTGTAATAAACGTAGTTAACGAAGATCCTTCTAATCCTACAGATTTTAACGGCTTAGATATCGACGGCGGCAACAACTCTACCGTAAATTTAACCGGCGGCAATAATATCGGAGATATCACCGGCGGAGCTGGAAGCACTCTAAATGTAGGTAAAAATACTACCAATCCGGCAGCCCCTAACTCTATAACCGCTAAGAATATCGGAGGGTTTGACGATATCAATATCTTTATGCCTCCTACCGTTAAAGACGGCGATTCGATGATTAAGCTTACCGATCCTACGGCTAATACCGATCTAAGCAATATGAGAGGCAAGATCACCGCTTACGTTAGTGGCAATACCGATGTAGGAGATACCAGCACGATCCATCTGATAGATAAGCAAGGAAGCGGACGATTACTACTTCCTGATCCTTCGCATCTACAAACCAGGGTTCAGCAAGGCGCTACCATAGATTATGAAACATATGCTATGGTAGATGCAAACGGAAGAGCATTGGATCTTAGATTTAACGGCAAAAGAAGGGTCAAAGACGATACCAAATCCTTCGCAGAAACCAGAGCTGCAAGCTTAGCCAGCTTAAAGAGCGGAAGCGAGTTAATCACTAACTACCTAGATAAGCTAATACCTGACGGTCATTTAGAGCTATTTCCTTTTGCTATAAGCGAAGCTTATGATCTAAGGTATG
>NZ_CALHHX010000158.1 GCF_938030685.1 uncultured Campylobacter sp.
GTCGCAAATTTGCGCGGCAAACGCCAAATCCTGCGCCTCTACGGCGTCTCTTATCGCATCAAATAGACACTCCTCCTTATCTATCACGCTTTTAAGCTCATTTAGCTTTTCATAAAGCCCCTCTAGCGAGCCCTGCTTCATCTGCGCTCCTCGTTAAATTTTGCGATAATTATATCCGTTTAATCTGAAGTTAAGCAACTCGCTGCGATTTTAAAACCCAAAAGGCAAAATTTATAGCGTTATCTTAAAGCAGTTTTGCTCGCGCCATTTTAGCGCCCTATCTGCCGCCGCGATAGGCAAATTTCAGCTTTGTTATATAAATTTGATATTAAAATGCCGTACTCATAAATTTTTAAAAAAAGGGGATTTATGGACATAAACATACAGCGCCTTAAAAGCGAATTTGAGCAAATAAGCCGCTTTGGAGCTTTGGCGGGCGGCGGGCTTACGCGGCTTGCATTTTCGCGCGAGGATAAAGAGGCGCGCAATCTCCTCATATCGCTACTTCAAAAAGAAAATTTCAAGATCAAAATCGACGATACGGGCAATATTTTCGCTAAATTTGGAGGCGTTAAAAATCCCAATCTGCCGTCCGTAAGTGCTGGCTCGCATATCGATAGCGTGCCGCAAGGCGGCTTTTACGACGGCACGCTAGGCGTCATGGCGGCTTTGGAGGCGATCCGCACGGTACGAGATAGCGGAGAAAAGCTTGCGCGACCGCTGGAGCTCATCGTCTTTGTTTGCGAGGAATCAAGCCGCTTCAAAATGGCGACCGTAGGCAGCAAGATAATAAGCGGCAAGCTATCGCGGCAGCGGCTAGACGAGCTAAAGGATCGGGACGGAATTTCGCTATTTGACGCCATGCAGGAGTTTGGGCTAAATCCCGCAAATTTAAAAAACTGCATCCTGCCGAAATCCAGCTTTCATAGCTATATCGAGCTTCATATCGAGCAGGGGCCAGTATTGCAGAGGCGGGGTATCCCCGTGGGCATCGTCACGGGTATCGCCGCGCCCGTGCGATACGAGCTGCGGATCGAGGGCAGAGCCGATCACAGCGGTGCTACGCCGATGGATATGCGCTGCGACGCCCTAGCTTGCGCGAGCGAGATCGTTTTAAGTGCGGAGAGGATCGCAAAGGCGGGCAAAACCACGGTTGCGACGACGGGCTATGCAAACGCACTTCCCGGCGTGCTAAACGTGATCCCGGGCACCTGCACACTAGGTCTTGATATACGCGATATCGATGAGGAAGCGCTTAGGGCGGCGGACGATCAAATTTGCGCCGCGATAGATGAAATTTGCGCTCGCAGAGGGTGTAGATTTGAACTAAAAAATCTCATCAAAGATCGCCCCGTAAAGCTAAGCGAGGAGATGATAGATCTGCTTGAGAGCTGTGCCGGCGAGCTTAAAATTCCAAGCCTGAGGCTTCCTAGCGGCGCGGGACACGACGCGATGAATATGACGGGGCTTGCGGATCGCGTGGGGATGCTTTTCGTGCCGTGCAAGGACGGCATCAGCCACAACGTAAACGAAAGCATAAACTGGAACGACGCCTTCGCCGCTACGAAGGTTTTAGCCGCGGCGATGTTAAACTTAGCCAAAAAATAAAGGAGAGAAGATGGATGCTATCGCACAAAAAGTAGAGGCACTCAAAGGCGAGATGATTGGGGATCGCAGGTTTTTTCACTCGCATCCAGAGACGGGTTGGTTTACTTTTTTTACGACCGCCGTTATCGCAGATCGTATGCAGCGCCTGGGCTATGAGATAAAGCTCGGCCGCGAGGTGGTAAAGGCTGAAGCCAGACAGGGCGTAGGCAGTAAAGAGGCCTGCGAGAAGGCGAAGCGGCGCGCCAAAGAGCTGCTAAACGTGGATCAGATAAAATTTCTTGATGTGATGGAGGACGGACTAACGGGTCTCGTAGCCGAAATAGACACGGGGCGCGCGGGCAAGACGGTCGCTTTTAGATTTGACATAGACGGCGTGGACGTGACCGAGAGCACGGATGCGGACCACCGCCCTTTTAAGGAGGGCTTTCGCTCTGATATTAGCGGCATCACGCACGCGTGCGGGCACGATGGGCATATCACGATGGGGCTTGCTCTGGCAAAGCTGATCGCGCATAGCCTAGACGATTTTAGCGGTAAATTTAGATTTATCTTCCAAACCGCCGAGGAGGGCACCAGAGGCGCCGTAGGCATGGAAGCTGCGGGCGTCACCAAGGGCGTGGATTATCTGCTGGGCGGTCATATTGGCTTTCAGGCGAGCACCATGAGAGGCATCATCTGCGGTACCAAAAAACTGCTTGCGACTACTAAATTTGACGTAAATTTAAAAGGCAAGTCCGCTCACGCAGCGGGCGCGCCGCAAAATGGAGCCAATGCTCTGCTCGCCGCAGCCGAGATGGCGCTTGATATGCACGGTATCACTAGACACGCAGACGGCGTCACGCGTATCAACGTCGGCGTGCTGCGCGCAGGCGAAGGACGCAACGTCATCGCGCCTAACGGCTATCTTGCGTGCGAGACGCGCGGCGAGAGCACGGAGCTGAATGAGTTTATGAAGGCCAAATGTATGGACATAGTGGAGGGTGTTTCTAAAATTTATGGCGTCAGCTACGACGTGCAGGTTACGGGCGGCACCGCGGGTGGCGATAGCGACGAGGCCACCACGCAGCTTTACGAGGATGCGGCGAAGGCATCACCTTTCATCGATAACGATAAGATCGTAAGGGAGCTAAATTTCGGTGCATGCGAGGACTTCGCACATTTTATGCGCTCGGTGCAGGACGCGGGCGGCAAGAGCGGATATTTGATGATCGGCACGACGCTTGCGGCGGGACATCACAACGCCAAATTTGACTTCGACGAGGACTCGCTGCTTGCGGGAGTGGACGTGTATCTGCGCTGCGCGTATAAGCTAAACGGCAAAGCTTAAGGAAGGCGGTATGAAAAGAGCACTACTTCTAAGCGCTTCCAGTTACAAAGACAGCGGTTATCTGAACCACTGCAAGGGGTGGATCAAAGAATTTTTAGGCAGGTTATGGGAGGATGAAATTTTATTCATTCCGTTTGCGGGCGTTAGGCGCACGAACGATCAATACGAGCAGAAGGTAGCGGAGTGCTTGGAGAGCAACAATATCAGATCGATCCATCGATTCGGTGATGTGAAGGCCGCCGTTAAAAATGCCAAATCGATCTGCATCGGCGGCGGCAATACCTTCGTGCTGCTAAATGAGCTTTATAAATTTGATCTCTTAGGCGCGATCAAAGATGCCGTGGATGGCGGCACGCCGTATTTCGGCTGGTCTGCCGGCGCAAACGTCGCGGGCAAGACGATGATGACTACCAACGACATGCCGATCGTCTTTCCGCCCTCGCCGGTAGCTCTGGGGATCTTTCCGTATCAGATCAATCCGCACTTTATAAGCGGTAAAATTTCAAACCACAACGGCGAGAGCAGGGAGGAGCGGCTGGAGGAGTTTTTGATCGTCAATCAAAATGACAGCGTCTATGCTATGCCAGAGGGCAGCGCGTTTTTGATAAACGGAAACGAGTGTGAGGTGATGGGGTATGCGGACGTGCTAAAATTCGAGTATAAAAAAGAGATCTCGCGCATCGCCGTGGGAAGTAAATTTAAAATTTAAAAGGAGTTATCGTGCAGACTTTTAGGCTATTTTTGGCGCTTGCAGGTATCGTCGCGGTCGTCGCTTTGCTAATCATGAAGAAGGATACCAAAACCGTGCTTATCGGCGTGGGTTTGGTGCTGTGCGTGCTTTGTCTAAAGCCGCTGGACGGGCTGGGCGCCTTTACCTCGTATATGACTAAAGCAGGTCTTATTAAGGCGATCTGCGCCAGTATGGGTTTTGCCTTCGTGATGAAATTTACCGGCTGCGACCGCGCGCTCGTAAATTTACTAACCAGGCCTCTTGGCAATATCGGATTTTTATTGATCCCTATCGTCGTGGCGCTTACATATTTTATCAATATCGCTATCCCCTCCGCTGCGGGCTGCTCGGCTGCGGTCGGCGCTACGCTGATCCCCGTGATGATGGCTGCGGGCGTTAAACCGGAGATGGCGGGAGCTGCGGTATTTGCGGGAACTTTCGGTAGCGTTTTAAGCCCGGGCTCGGCGCACAACGTATTTGTCGCCGATATGGTAAAGGCGCACAACCCATCCTATACGGTTCAAGACGTCATCGGGGTGCAGTTTTCTAGCGCGATTACCGCTTTGATCGTGGTTTTGATCGTAATGAGTATAACGGCGATAGTTTGCAAAGACTACACCAGGGGGGTTAATTATCTCGCACAAAAAGAGGGCGGCGCAAATTCCGTTGCGTCAAATTCAGCCGACGGTTCAAATTTAGACGCGCAGCCTCAAAAGATAAACGTCTTATATGCGCTTATGCCGTTAGTGCCTCTAGTGATCTTGGTAATCGGCGGCACGAGCCTAAATCAGGTCCCTTTCCTGAAATGGACGAAGATGGGCGTCGCCGAAGCGATGCTACTGGGCGCTATCCTCACCATCGCCGTTACTCTAACCGATCCTCAAAAGATTACGAAGGAATTTTTCAAAGGAATGGGTAGCGCGTATGCCGATATCATAGGTATCATCATCGCAGCAGGCGTCTTCGTCGCGGGACTTAGCGCGTGCGGAGCGATCGATTTCGTAATAGAGTGGCTTAAAAACGAGCAGGGCTACGTAAAATTCGGCGGAACCTTTGTGCCGTTTTTTATGGGCGTCGTAACAGGCTCGGGAGACGCGGCGTCGATGGCGTTTAACACCGCCGTGACAGTGCACGCCGACGCGCTAGGCTTTGAGCAAGATAAGCTCGGTATGGCGGTTGCGATAAGCGGCGCGCTAGGCAGAAGCGCATCGCCGATTGCGGGCGCTTGCATCGTTTGCGCGGGACTTGCGATGGTAAATCCTATTCAGATCGCCAAAAGAACGGCTTTAGGTATGTTTATATCTGTCTGCGTCATCGCATTTGTTATTTTATAAAAGGCTTATTTGTGGATATTGTGCAGAGGTTTTTAAACTACACCAAAATTAACACCACCACGAATAGGGTCGCGGGCGCTGCGGGCATAATGCCCTCAAACCCCAAGGAGCTTGAGCTCGCAGGCCTCATAAAAGGCGAGCTCGAAGCTCTAGGCATAAAAAATATCAGCCTTAGCGAGAAGTCGATTTTGATCGCTAAAATTCCCTCAAATTTAGACGCGCCCGCTGCGAGCGTGGCGTTTTTTGCCCATCTTGATACCAGCGCCGAACGGAGCGGCGACACCAAAGCTCAGATCGTAAGATACGAAGGCGGCGATATCTGTCTGAATAAAGAGCTAGAGATCTATCTTAAAGAGAGCGAAAATGAGGAGCTGCAAGATTATAAAGGAGATGAGATCATCGTAACGGACGGCACCAGCTTGCTAGGCGCCGACGATAAGGCGGCGATCGCCGCAATTGTGAATGCGCTGGAATTTTTCGTCCAAAATCCGCAGATCAAGCACGGCGAAATAATCGCCTGCTTCGTGCCGGACGAGGAGCAGGGCTTGCTAGGCGCAAAGGAGCTGGATGTAAGCGAGATAGGCGCGGATTTTGGCTACTGCCTTGATTGCTGCGGCATCGGCGAGTTTATCTACGAGAATTGGAACGCGGGCGATTGCGTCGTTACCTTCAAAGGCCAGTCCGCTCATCCGATGAACGCCAAGGGCAAGCTCGTAAATTCCTTGCTTTTGGCGCATAAGTTTATCTCGCTGCTGCCCGCGGGCGAGGCGCCCGAGTACACAGAGAGCAAGGAGGGCTATTTTTGGATCAAGGAGCTTAGCGGCAACAGCGCAAAGACCGTCCTAAAGATCGACGTGAGGGAATTTGACGAGAAAAGATACGAGCAGCGTATGGAGTTTTTACAAAAGACGGCGGACGGGCTTCGCGCGATCTGGGGCGATCGGATCGAAATTTCGCTAAACGACCGCTATAAAAACGTCTATAACTTTTTGAAAAACGACGACGCGCTGGCGATACGCTTTGCGAAGCAAGCTTTTAAAAGCCTAAACATCGAGCCTAAGATCAAGCCTATGCGAGGCGGCTACGACGGCGCCGTCATCTCCGCAAAGGGGCTGCCGTGCCCGAACCTCTTTACCGGCGGGCATAATTTCCACTCGATCTACGAATATCTGCCCGTAGGCTCTTTAAAAGCGGCGAGCGAAGTGGTTAAGCAGATCATAACGTTAGCGGCAGAGGGGGCGTGAGCTTAGCTCGGCCGCTTTCTGCTCCGCACGCAGATTTGATTTTAATTTAGCTCGTTCATTCCGCCGCGAAATTTTATTTTGCAGGACGGAATTTTTGGCCCCATGGCGACGGACGACTCGGGCTACGACTATGACTCAGCTTTTGCGCGGTACCATTGTAGCGAGGAGATGGCGGAATTTCTGCTCGCGCTTTATGATAGCGATGCGTGCGTAGGCGCGGTGGATCGAGGCAGTTTCGAGTTTAGCCTGCAAGCTGCGCGATTTGACTATGCAGGTAAACGCTAAAATTTATGCATTACGCGCCGCGCGACGAAGCGTAAAATTTAGAATAACGTAGCGCCGGAGTTAAATTTGATCGTAAAGTGCGTTAAAATTTAAAGAAATTCAAGGAGCGAAAATGGGAAAATCCGCCTTGGTGCTGGGCGCTACGGGCGTCGTGGGCAGGGAGCTGGTACGCG
>NZ_CALHHX010000159.1 GCF_938030685.1 uncultured Campylobacter sp.
TGTGGAATTTGGCTGATGTCCGCGGGGATTTTGTCTTTTTGCATTTGCATTTTTACCGCCTTTCTCGGTTATTTTAGCTCAAATTTTGCTTTTTTACTCCGTAGCGTTTTAAATTTAATGAAGCGGGCTTTTTGGCTTGCTTCTTTTTTGGCAGACAAGCGATCCCGATTTTGCATTAAATTTTTAAAAATGAATACTTACCGGCTCTTGCAATTTTATCGATAAAATTTTTGGCAGGCTAAATTTAACGCTTCTTTTCTAGCTAAATTTAGCTTCAAAATTTATCCTGCTTCATTCATAAAATAAGGCAACCAAGCTAAAGCTCATCTGTTTTATCCACCCGCACGAACGCCCAGTGCATAAAATCCCGCTTTGGCTCGTATTTGCCGCTGTTAAAATACTCCGCTAGTCGCGCCTCCTCCGTGCCGCTTAGCTCGCTGCCGAGCATCCAGCGTATCCTTTGGACGAACTCCTCCGCGCTGCTCGGTGCGCCGCCGTGGCACGGGGCTTTGATGTAGCTGAGGCTCGGCAGATAGCCCATTTGAAATAAAATATTGATGAGATAGACGAAGTCGGGCTTTTGCTCCACTTCGCGCCCTATCGCGTCCAAAATATCCCCGTCCACGAAGCTGCCTCCCACCTTAAACGTGATGTAAAGCGATTTTTTAGTCTTTGAAAGAAGCTTTTTAAGCGCGGCTTTTAGATCGTCCACCTCAAGGCAGCGCGAGGCGAAAACGACGTCGCACGCGGGCACGTCAGACCAGTCGTCCTCGAAGGCTTTTTGCGCAAATTTCGCATTTTTCGCGCCGTAGGCTTTAGCGTTCTCGCGGGCGAATTCCAGCATTTTGGGCGAAAAATCGTAGCCGTAAATTTGATCCGCCTTTTGCGCCGCTAGCACGCTTAACGCGCCCGCGCCGCACGCGAAATCAAGCAGTGTAGAAACGCCCGTAAAATCAACCTTATCTATAAATTCTCGCGCGTAGGCGCTTTTCATCACACCCTCGTTGAAGCTTGGCGCCTTTTTATCCCAGTCCTCGGCAAATTTTTTGCCAAACGAGCTTCTTGCCTTTTGTGCCTTATAAAGCGCGTCAAAGTCGATCTCGTCGTAGTTTGAAGGTAAAATCATAATCTATCCTCATATCTTTCGTAGTTTATGCCGTAAATTTTATCGATATTTTCGGCGTTTATGAGCTGCTCGCTGCGCCCGAAAGCTAAAATTTCGCCGTCTTTTATAAACAGCGTCAAATTTGAAACGAACTTCGCGTGGCGCGGATAGTGCGTCGTTTGCACGAAGGTGTAGCCCTCATCGCCTAGCGCCTTGATCATCTCGAGCAGTTTGATCTGATTGCCAAAATCCAGCCCGTTGGTCGGCTCGTCCATAAAGATCACTTTCGCGCCCTGAACCAGCGTGCGCGCGATGTACGCCAGCTGCCGCTCGCCGCCGCTAACCTTTGTGTAGGGCGCGTTTTTTAGATGCGCGATACCCATCTTTTCCAGCGCCTGCTCGGCTAGCTTTTTATCCGCTGCGCTAAAGCTAGAAAACAGCGGCGTCCTGCATAGCGCGCCCATAAGCGCGACGTCAAAGACGCTGTAGTCGTACGACGGCGCGTGCGTCTGCGGTACGTAGGCGACGAGTGAGGCGAGCCCCTTTTTGCCGTAGTCGCACACGCTTTTACCGCCGATTAGCACCTCGCCCTCAAATTTTAAAAATCCGAGCATTATGCGAAGCAGGGTGCTTTTGCCGCTGCCGTTGGCGCCTAGGATGCTTAGCGTATCGCCCGTCGCGA
>NZ_CALHHX010000160.1 GCF_938030685.1 uncultured Campylobacter sp.
CGGGCAAGGTCGTCACGCCGCCGCGTCTAAAGCCTTACTTTTCCCTTATCTTTGCGTCGCGCGGCTAAATGCGCTTTTTTGGCTGCGCGGACGCCGGCTTTCAGACGAGATTTTGCCCGGGCTATATTTGGGCTCGGTTAAGGAGGCGGGCAAATTTGACGCGGTGCTTGACTGTGCGGCTGAGTTTGAGCGGCCTGGCGGCGCGCAAATTTATGCGAGCGTGCCTATGCTAGATATGATAACGCCGAGCGCGGACGAGCTAAAACGAGGCGCGGACGAACTCGAGCGGTTCGCAAAAAGGGCTCTTTGCGGCGGCGAAAATTTGCAGCAAAGGATGGAACTAGGATCAAATTTTAGCGCCAAGGCGGGCTACGCGAACGAGCGAAATTTGAAATTTGACGAGCAAGCGGACGCGCGGGCAAATTTGCAAACGCGCGGCGCGGCAAACGAAAGTAAGATCGGCGAGGCTAAGCAAACTTTCGCTAACTCAAACGAACGAGCCGCTGAGAACGGCAAAAAGGTGTTAGTGTGCTGCGCGCTGGGCTACGGTAGGAGCGCGTCGGTGTTGCTCGCTTGGCTTGTGATTTACGCGGGACTAGGATTTGATGACGCTCTAAATTTGCTAAAATCGCACCGCGAAAAGATCGCCGTCTCTAGCTCGCTGCGCGAGAGGATAGAGCAGATAGCCGTCCGCACCAGCGAAATTTGAAAGGAGAGTAAAGACCAGCCAAATTCGCAAAAGCAAGTGCGGCAAATTTAAGCGCGAAATAGGCGCATGCTAAATTTGATCAAGTCCGGTTTGAGGGATCAAATTTAAAAAATCTGCAGGCTAGAAACAAGCGGCATTGTAAAAATTTTCGGCGAAAACGAACGGGAATTTAACCAAAGGCAAACGTCCAAAATGAGGAGGAAAAATGACGAATGCGGAGCAAAACGAAAAAGCGGCGCAAGGCGGGGAGCAGGAATGCCGCCAAAGGGCGGATGATAGAGCCTTGGCGCTGGTTACAGCTAGGTTTTTGGCGACGCATAGGCTGTTTTTCTTGTTAAATTTGCTCCAGCTTGCCGTCTGCCTTACGATTTTTACGAATTTTGCCGTGATTCCGGGCTTTTTAGCGGCTTTTACGGCTTTGTTTTATCTGCACGTTAGGCTGCATTTTGACGCGCTGATTTTTAGAGATTTTGCGGAAGGAAGGCTTGATTGCGGCAAATTTGACGCGGCGCTTGCGGAGCTAAATTTAGCTAGCAAACCGCCTAAAATCCGCGATATGAAAAGTCGCTGCGCCGGAGCCTTGCGGCTGTATAAACTAACGGCCGCGCTTACTCTCATCGTCGCAGTCGCGGCTTTAGCGGGTTACTATCTGAGCTAAATTTGCTTACCCGCTTAGACGGTTACGGAACGCCGATTTAGACGGTCGCGTCGGTTTGGCGCGCAAAATTCAACAACTGTTTTTCATGGCGAGATAAACGGGATAAAATTGATTGCTTTTGCGGGCCATTTTTGTAGCGACTATTTTAAGCGATGAAACAGCGGCTAGTATCGCCGGCGCACTGCATTCGAGCGCTTTTAAATTTGACGATTTCATCGGTATTTTAAAATCTCAAAGCATAAAAAAATCCAGTGCAAAAAGACGAAATGGACAACCGAGTAAATTTATTCGGGGCAAAATATACGAATTTCCTTTTATAGCACCACGACCTCGGTTTCCAGTTCGATACCGAATTCTTCAAAAACGCGGCTTTGCGCTAAATTTATGAGCGCAATCACGTCCTCAAAGCTTGCGCCGCCGAAATTTATGATGAAATTGGCGTGCTGCTCGCTAAATTTCGCGCCGCCGATCGCGCGGCCTTTAAGCCCTGCCGCTTCGATCAGCCTGCCCGCGGCGTCATTCGGCGGGTTTTTAAAGCAGCTTCCAAAGCTAGCCCCCTTTGGCTGGTTGGCGCGTTTGGCGGCGAAATCCGCGGCGAGCGAGACGTTAAATCCGTGCGAAATTTTAAACTCGGCGCCCAAAATCGGCTCCTCGATCCCGCTTCTTCGGTAGCCGAAGCTTATCCGCTCGCGCTCCACCCAGCCGCGAGCCAGGCGCACGGCAAGCAGGCTATCGCTAATGCTCGCGCCGGCGAGTCCCGCGTTCATTTTGATTAGCCCGCCGAGCGTACCCGGGATGTTTCGCAAAAACTCAAAGCCGCCGAGATCCTGCTTTTTGGCGAAGTTGTAAATTTTGCCCGACTTCGTCGCAGCCCCGATGCTAAGGATATCTCCGCTTAGGCTTATGCGGTCGAACTCCTCACTTAGCATCGCAAGGTGTGGCGGTGCGGGCGAGATGAGCAGATTATTGCCGCCGCCGATGATCGCGCCCCCCGCTATGCTCTCAAACTCCGCAAAATCGGCCTCGTCTTTTAAAATTTGCACCGCAAAACTCCCGCCGATGCGCACGGAGGTGTATTTGCTAAAATCTATCTGCTTTGTTTTCAAAATTTTGCCTTTTAAATTTCATTTCTAAATTTTGCGCTAGCCGCCCGCCGCTTTAAAATTTAGCGCTGCTGCCGCGCTACGTCGCGCGCACAGCTCGCACCCTGCGGCACAAAATACAGCCGCACGATGTAGCGCCGCGCCGTGCAATTTTATCGCCACATAGCCGTAAATTTAAAGCGGGGTACCGTGGCGACAAATGGCGCCACAGCGCGGTCGATTGACGAGCTTGGCGGCGATCCGAGGCACACTCGGCGTCAAATTTGCGCTAAATTTTAAACTCGCTATGCTTCGCGGCTAAATTTCAAAAGCTACGGCGCAGCACAGCCACGGCAAGAACGCGGGGTAAAATTCTACCTCGCGCGACGACTTTTACGCCGAAGCAAAATTTAGCCAAGTCACACTCCGCTTAACGACGAGGAATTTAGCCAAAACGCGATTTAATTCCGAGTAAAATTCAGCCGAGACAGGCGCCAAATTTCAGCTAAATTTTAACCTCGCTCGCTTTACATCGGGTTTTGCCCGCCGCAGTCCGCAAAACGGATCTCGTTATATTTGCGCGGGATAAAATTCTCCTGCGCGCTAAGCGGCGCAGGGTAAAATCCGCGCTCGTAACCAAGCTCAAACAGCCTATCCACCGCCCTTATCTGTACCCCCGAAAGCTCGATCGAGGCTTCGTTAGCATAAAGGCTCAGATATTTTTCGAGCTTTGCATCGTCCACGCGGATGAGGTTTCGCTCCATCAGCATCTGCGACAAAAAGGGCTTATGCGCGGTGGCGATGCGCACGCCTTCGGTTAGCACGCGCTCGCACTCGATGGCGTCCGTTATCGGCAGACTGCGGCGAACCGCCATGCCTCCCAGTGGCAGCGGCAGATTTTCGCCCGCTAGCTCGCTCCAGATATCCCAGATCTCGCGCTCCACGCAAAGCTCGTCCGAAAAGTCCAAAATGCTCTCGT
>NZ_CALHHX010000161.1 GCF_938030685.1 uncultured Campylobacter sp.
ATAGGTCGCAAAAATAGCATAAAAAATCTTAAACCCGCTTAACGGATGAAATTTTAATAAAATTTAGCGTAAAATAAGGGGCAAAATTTCGGCAAAATCAAATTTGGAGTTAAATTTTGGATATTGACAGAGCGATAGAGGAGCTAGCAAAAAAGCAGCAGCAGTGCAAGATAAAATTTCTAAAACCGCTGATTTTATTGCTATGTATCGCGGTTTTTTCCGTCGGCTGGTTTATCCACGGCTTGATCCAAAACGAATAATCCTCCGCCGTGCTGATGTCCGCGATGATCCCGATAATTGCGGTAAGCTGCGTATGGGGGATTTATGATGATTCTATCGCCAAGTGGGAGTACAACGCCTTTTACAAAGACGCTTTCATTCGCGCCATCATTTCAGATATTGATCCCGCCTTTAGATACGAGCCGCAAAGCGGCATAGACGAAGAAGAGCTCCGCAAAACGGGCATCTATCCGAATAATGAATTCGTAGCCGAGGATCAGATAAACGGCGTGTATAAAGGGGTGAAATTTAGCCTAAGCGAGGCGATAAAAATCTATGAAACGCGAGAATCTATGAGGCTTGTAGAGTTATCTCAAAGGTCCAAGAGCGATCTTTCCGCGGCTTTTTTGCTATCGGCGATCGCGCTTTGGAACGCTTGGAGGCTCGGCGAATATGTGCAGGCCTTTAGCGGCTCGGTTTTGGTGTGCGAGTTTTATAAGAAATTTAAGGGACAAACCATCATCGCGGACCGCTCGCCAGGCACCAAATTTTTAGGCGATCAGGAGCTGATGGACGACGTGATTTTCGGAGAGGAATTTCGCGTGTTCGCAAGCGATAAGATCGAGGCGCGGTATCTTTTGACGCCTAGCTTTATGGGGCGTCTCGGGGCTTTAAAGCTTAAGCTTGCGCCCAAGATCGCTCTTAGCGCGGCGTTTATGGACGGTAAATTTTATCTATTTTTAAACGGCGCGAAAAACCGTTTCGAAGCTGCGCTGTTTTCGCCGCGCACTACGTCAAAAGACGCCGAGCGGATAAAGGCCGAGGTTTTGCAGCTTCTTGGTATCATTGACGAGCTGCGTTTGAATGAAGGATTTTTTGGCGGCGCAAGCGAGAGCGGCGAGCCTACGAATAGCCCGCCACCCGGCGGCGAAGAGCTACAGAGATTGCGCGATAAAGGCTTAAGCTCGCGCGATCGCTAAGCGGGATAAATTTACGCTTTTCGTAAAATTTTAATCTCATCGCCCGCGTCTTTAAATTTAGCGTTTCTTGAAATTTAATACGGCGCAAGCGAGCAAATTTTACCGCTTGCGGTAGTAGCTTGAAATTTTAAAATTTGATCTCGCACACGGCAAGATATGCGATGAAATTTTACTCGTTGTTTCCCGCGATCGTTTCGATTAGTTTGCGTTTGTTGCGGCG
>NZ_CALHHX010000162.1 GCF_938030685.1 uncultured Campylobacter sp.
TCCCAGATCTCGCGCTCCACGCAAAGCTCGTCCGAAAAGTCCAAAATGCTCTCGTGTATCAGCACGCCTGCGTCCACCTCGCCGCTTAAGACCGCACCCTCGATCTCGAGAAAATTTTTATAAACTATGCGCGCTTGCGGGTAGGCCATGCGAAAAAGCAGGGCGTTTGTAGTGTGTTTGCCGCTTAGCGCGACCTTGAAATTTCGTTTTAAAACCGCGCCCTTTTTCTTGACGAGCTTTGGTCCGTAGCCCTCGCCAAAGCTCACTGCCGTTCGCAAAAGCGCGTATTCGTCGCAAATGAGCGGATATAGCGCGAAGCTAATCGCCGTGGCCTCGTAAGTGCCCTTTAGCGCCTCGTCGTTGAGGCTTTGTATGTCAAGTGCCGTCGCGCTAAATTTTAGATTTTTGGAGCTTACCCAACCAAAATCAATCGCCTTATACATAAAAATATCGTCGGCGTCGGGCGAGTGAGCGACGTTTATATGCTTAAAAATCTTCAAATTTTATCCTTTTTGCTCCGCTTTAAATTTCGCGCGCGGCCTGATTTTGAAATGTTGCGAAATTATAGTGAAATTTTGCTACAGCCCTCATAAAAATGCGGAATTTATAAAGAAAAACGTGAAAAATCAAGCCCATTTAAAAGGCTAAATTTAACGCTTTAAGGCTCATCGTACAGAATTTTTTGCGCTCCTTAAAAATTTCAAATTTCGATGCCACGCCGAATTTGCGCGAATAATCAAAAATTCATTTCAAATTTGGTAAAATCAGGTGAATTTATTTTTAAGGAAAAACATGGACGAGGGAAAGAAAAAGACGCTGGATGCGGCGCTAAAATCGATCGACAAAGCTTTCGGTAAGGGCACGCTCGTGCGGCTGGGCGATAAGCAGGTCGAGCCGATAGACGCCATCTCTACGGGCTCTGTGGGGCTTGACATCGCGCTTGGCATCGGCGGCGTGCCGAAGGGGCGTATCATCGAGGTTTACGGGCCGGAGAGCTCGGGAAAAACGACGCTTACGCTTCATATCATCGCCGAGTGCCAAAAAGCGGGCGGAATTTGCGCATTCGTAGACGCCGAGCACGCGCTGGACGTCAAATACGCTTCAAATTTAGGCGTTGATACCGACAATCTCTACGTCAGCCAGCCGGATTTCGGCGAGCAGGCGCTTGACATCGTAGAAACCCTAGCAAAGAGCGGTGCGATCGATCTTATCGTCGTAGATAGCGTCGCCGCGCTCACGCCGAAAAACGAGATAGAGGGCGACATGGGCGATCAGCACGTGGGGCTTCAGGCGCGACTTATGAGCCAGGCGCTGCGTAAGCTCGCCGGCGTCGTGCATAAGATGAATACGACGGTGATCTTTATCAACCAAATCCGTATGAAGATCGGCGCGATGGGCTACGGCACACCAGAGACGACGACCGGCGGCAATGCGCTTAAATTTTACGCTTCGGTGCGCATCGA
>NZ_CALHHX010000163.1 GCF_938030685.1 uncultured Campylobacter sp.
ATGAAAACCATAGCGTTGCAAAATACAGACGATAGCTATGAAAATGCCGCAATTATGGCTCTTGTCAAGCATTTGATGGAGATTATAAAGGGTTTTTAGTGGCTCAAGGGCTTTGCATTGCAAACTAAACTGCAGTAAAATTTTAAAGCACGACTGGCGGGCGTATGTGGCGGTTCGCATGATCTAAACCATCATAAATAGTTTTCGGCGTCTTGCGGGTTTCTAAAACGCGGAATTTACAAAAACAGCTGCAAATTTACGCGGTAAATTAAAGTGCAGTTTCGTAGAAATTAAGAAATCAATTTAAATTGCAAATGGTAGTTTTGCTGAGACAAATTCTGCTTCCTTGCAGTCAAATTCTGCGTTATAACCCAATTTTAAATGCTATAAAATTGAAATTCTGCGGTACAAAGCACTTGTTTATAGGCTATGAGCGCAGCCTCTTTTGCAAAGCCTTTATGTTTCTGCCCTGTTAAAATAGTACTGCGTGTTTTGCGTAATCTATCTTATAAGCCTTTTTAAGCTCATCCAAAAACCGCTCGCGGCTAAAAACAAAAATGAAAGCGAAGATAGGCAAAATATAAGCTTGCCGATCTGCCCGAAAATTTCGCCCGAATGAATATCTAAAACCGCCGTGCGTATCGTCATAAAAAGCGGCATTTGCGCTTTCATATCGGCAAATTTAACGTCCCTTAAAATTTCGCCGCTCGTAGCATCGATCGTGATCCTATTAAATTCATCGCTCTCGTCGCTTGCAATCCCGTATATCGCGCTATATACTCCGTCTTTTGGATTAAGCATTATGTTAAAAAATTTAAAATTTTCGCCGTATTTTTGGGTAAAAATTTTAAACATCGCGTCGATCTCCCGTAGTTTGCTTGTATCCTTAAACCCAGACTTTTGGCTAGGTTCAAATTTTTCAGCTTTATAAATTTGCTCCTCGCCCAAAATTTTATTCGTTAGTCTTGCTAACCAGTCATAAGAAAAATATAGCCCGCTCGCGCTTATAGCAAAAAGTATTACAGCCGCATAGATGCCCGTGCATCCGTGGATCTGATAAAGTAGCGCGTAGCCGCGAACTTTGAAGTTGATCTTCAGCGCTTTTGTAAGCTTGCATCTAAAAAACGGATAATAGATCAAAATCCCGCTTAGCAAAAGCAAAATGAGCCCTAGCGTGCTAAGTGCCACGATTTGCCTGCCGATCTCGCGAGCCCCCTCGCCAAAGGCAAGCTCAAAGCCTAGATTTGTATGTAGGCTTAGCACAACGTTCATTATCCTCTCTTCATAGTTCTCGCCGACGATTTGTCCGTCATAAGGGCTCAAAAGATACGCTCTTGCTCGTCCTTTGCCGTCTTTGCCCGCGACTTCGATGCTTGCGCCGCCGTCTTTTATGCCGATTAGCTCCGGCGTGAAGCTACTTTGCTTCTCGCCGAAAATTTTTAAAATTTCAGAAATTTTTAGGCGAGGCGCATCTTTTTGGACGGCGAAAGACTGCCGCTCGTTAATCGCGTCAAAAATTTCATCGTGATACGAGATGAAACAGCCCGACAAGGCGACTACGAGCAGTGGTAGTGCACAAAGCAGAGACAAAATTAAATGGACGTTGAACCAAAAGTTTTTCTTTAAAACTCTCCTCATCGTTCAAATTTCATCTTTAAATTTTGCTCGAATTAAAAATTTACGTTGAAGCCGAGCTGAAATTTACGACCCTCAGCTATGAGGTATCTGGTAGGGTGTTCGTCTATGAATTTCTCATCAAACAGATTGTAAACGCTAAAATTTATGCTTGCGTTTTTAGTGATTTTGTAATTCATCCCTACGTCGGTAACGGCGTAACCCTTAGTTTTTACGTAAACGCCGTTTTTGACCCTGCTCATATAATTCATCTGAGCCCAGAGGTTTAGGTCTTTACTAAGGTCGTAATCAAGTCCCGTTTTTATCATATAGCGCGGGGTGTCGGTCAGCGCTTTGCCCTCGTTTTCGCCTGATTTTTGTTTTGATTTAGCATAGGTATAGTTTGCGTGAAATGCTAAATTTGATAAAATTTTCCACTCGCCGCTAAGCTCAAGTCCGTCTATGGAGGCTCTGCCGACATTTACGTTTTCATAAATTCCAAAATAGGTTTTGCCTTGATAAACACAAGTCCAAGTAGCGGGATTATTAAAATCCGCTCCCGATCCCCAGCCGCCGCATCTTACGACGCTATCGATCTTGTCTTTGAAGTCGGTGTGAAAAACGGTCGCCGAAAGGCTTAGATTATCGTTATTGTCATACATCGTTCCGACCTCGTAATTTACGCTAGTTTCGGGCTTGAGGCTGCTTCGCCCCAGTCTGATACCGCGTCCGTGATTTATCGGAATTTTTAGCCCTTCGGATCTATCGTCGATATTAGGCGTCGTATAGCCCGCCGATACGCCTCCCTTAAACGATAAATTTTCATTTAGATGATAAACGATGTAGCCGCGCGGCGCAAAGTGTCCGCCGTAGTCTTTGTCGTAGTTGTATCTTAAGCCCGCAGTCAGTGCAAGCGCGTCCGTGACATAAAAATTATCCTCTCCAAATACCGACACATCCCATCTTTTTAGATGCGCATCATCGCTAAAGCCCGGCTCATTTTGTGATGAATCCAGCTTCTCATGGCGATACTGCGCGCCGAGCGTTAAGGTATTTGAGTCAAAAAGATACGAGCCTTGAGTATTAAATATCGTAGATCTTAGCCTGATGTCGCTTGCGGCTTGATCGGAAAAGGTTTTTGTAACCTCGTGCGATAGATAGGTATCGGTTAGAAATTTATCGTATCTTCCGCTATGCGAGAGCGAAATTTGATCGTCTTTGTCGTCTTCGTGAGTGTTATATCCTAGATACGCCGTTTTGCCTAGAGTTCTTGAGGTCAAGTTTTTAGTGTGTTTGTAATCAAGCGCGAGATCGTCGTTCTCGGTAGGCTTATACATAAGCTTCGCACCGAAATTCTTATCCGCGTCTTTTGGATTGCCGTAGTCTTTGGCGTCTTCAAATTTATGAAAATATCGCCCGTAAAGCGAAATTCCGAGTGCGTCTGGCACTATCGCGCCGCTTGCATAAAATCCAGTAGAGTAGCCATTGCCTATGTCTTTGTGCTGCGCGATGTCGTAGTAGCCGTTTATATTGGCGCTAGGTTCATTAGAAAAGCCCTTGGTGATGATGTTTATCACGCCACCCATAGCGTCGGTACCGTATAGAGAACTCATCGGTCCGCGGATGACTTCCACGCGGGCGATAGCATTTGCGGGCGGGATGAAGCTTTGGATGCTTCCTTGTGAGCCGAAACCCGGAAATGCGCTCTCGCTGGAAACAGGACGACCGTCGATTAAAATTTTAGTATATTTTGAATCCATACCACGCATTCTGATATCGCTTTTGCCCTTCATTGAGCTAAATCTAGGCGCGGAATATACGCCGGGTATATCCTTTACGATGTCGGCTACGTCTTTGTGATTTCTCTTTTCGATCTCTTTTTGAGGTATTACCGAGATCGACGCCGGCGCTTCTTTGATATCTTGCTCAAAGGCGGTGGCGCTTACGACGATCTCTCCTAAATCGGCCTCTTGCCCCCCCCCATAGTTGTGCGGTCAAAATCGAAACTGCCACGAGCGATAAATGCAAACTGCGCATTATTATGTCCTTTTGATAAAATTTTGCGAATGAAATTCACGGACGAAATTATAGCTCCGAAAAGATTAAATATTTATGAAATATTAAAAGGCGTTATCGCTATCAAGCATATTTGATTCTCCCGTGCAATCGCTATTTATAGGCATTGATGAATAAAATTTTATTTGCTCTTGGCGGTTTAAAGAGCGAATGAGAAATTTAAAGGCGCAATGAGCTTTAAAAATTTACGCCGCGTTGTAAATATCAAAATTTAAATGCAGTGAGCTCGGGATATCTGTCATTAGTGTGCGCCGTGGGTTTTTGCAGAGAAATTTAATGAGACTTTGCGAAGCGTAGCCGATGTGCACAGAAGCGAACCGCAATTAAATTTTTACGGCGAATTTAAAGCAGCGTATTTTTAATACTAATTTTTCAAGCGTTAAAATGCGGCTTGCAGCGGTTAGTGCGGTAAATTTACTTCGCGGTTGCAGTTAAATTTTTCCGCCACGCGGAGTAAATGTCGCGCATAAATTGAATTCGCCGCCTAGAAGCTAAATTTCGCGTCGCAGTTAAATATCTCTGTTCGCAATAGTCAAATCACAGCGAGCTCAACGCTGCAAATTTAGAGCCCGCAGGCGTAAGCGCTTCACTTGCGGTTGAGCCGAGATCTCTTATTATAAGACACCTATTGTTCGCATTCCCGCGCCCGTCTAAGACAAGCCACGCCGCATTTTAAATTTTAAAATTTTATTTGAATAAGCTGTTCACGCTCTCGTCGTGATATACGCGTCTGATGACCTCGCCGAAAAGCGGAGCGACGCTGATTACCTTGATGCGGTCGCTTTCTTGCTTTAGCGGGATCGTGTCGGTCACGACGAGGCCGTCCAGCGCGCCGCTTTCGATGCGCTCGTATGCCGGGCCGCTTAGTACGGCATGCGTACAAAACGCACTGACGCTCTTTGCGCTCTGTTCTTTAAATGCGCCCGCGGCCTTGACGATGGTGCCCGCGGTATCGATCATATCGTCGATTAGGATCACGTCCTTGCCCGCGACGTCGCCGATGATATTCATCACTTCGCTTTTGTTCGCCTCCTCGCGGCGCTTATCGACGATCACCAGATCGAGCGAGAGCTTTTTAGCGAAGCTTCTGGCGCGCGCGACGCCGCCAACGTCGGGGCTAGCAATGATCGGATTTTTTAAATTTTTCTCTTTCAGGTAGTCCAAAAATATCAGCGAGCCGTAGAGGTTATCGACCGGCACGTCGAAAAAGCCCTGTATCTGCCCCGCGTGCAGATCCATCGTGACGACGCGGTCGATTCCCGCCGTCTGCATCATATTTGCCACGAGCTTCGCGCTGATCGGCACGCGCGGGGCTGCTTTGCGGTCTTGGCGAGCGTAGCCGAAGTAGGGCACTACCGCCGTGATCGAGCTCGCGCTGGAGCGCTTAAGCGCATCGGTTAGGATCAAAAGCTCCATTAGGTTGGAATTCGTCGGCGCGCATGTAGGCTGGATGACGAAGACGTCCTTACCGCGCACGCTCTCGCCGATCTGGACGCTGATTTCGCCGTCGCTGAAGGTTTTGATCGCGCACTCGCTAAGCGGCAGCGAGAGATATTTGGAGATTTTTTTGGCAAATTCGGGATTTGCGGTGCCGGAGAAAATTTTATATCCGCGCATTTTGATGACCTTTGGATTGAAATTTGCTCGAATTCTACACCAAAAGCGCTAAATTTTAGCTAATTCGCTCGCCGCGCTCGCGTAAAATTCATAAGCGTGCATCGCGAACCGCAGCCAGTTTGCGAGATAAATTCTTTAAAATTTCAGGGCGGCTCGGCTTGCCGCGGTCTTATTCTGGCGAAATTTGGCTTTGACTTACGGCGCCCGCGAGCGATCGGCGCCCGCGTTTTTGTACGAGCAGCCGCGCAGATTGCGGGCAAAATCGTATCGCAAAGTTTTATGAAAGTTTAAGAGAGCGCATCAAAACGAGGGCGCGGTATGGCTAAAGTCGTATTGCGTAGGCGTCGATGAGCGCGGAATTTTATATTTGCAATACAGACGCGCAAAATTTTATTTTTAGAGCTGCAGAGAGCGCGCGTAAATTTAGATTTTGAGCTCGCACGGGACAGACTGCGCGGATACCTGCGGCGCGCTAAATTTAGACTGTCGCGGCGTATGAATTTTTAGATCGCCAGCGCGGTTAAATTTAAAGCGCGCTTTGACGATCAAATTTAAAGCTCGGCTTTTAAAACCTGTCCGCGCGCCGCGAAATTTTAAAATTTATCGCGCGACTTTGGTCTGTCACGTAAATTTAGACACCGCCCTTGCGCGCTTAAATTTTAAAATCGCGCAGGCTAGCTTCGTCGCGTAAATTTCGATATCGTTTTTACTTGCTTAAATTTTAAAATGGCGCGGCGCGGAGATAAATTTAATCCGCAGTGAGCGCTATTCTGTGATTTTGGTGGGCTCGCCGAATAGCCTATTTATCTCGGAGATCAAAATTTCCTTGCCGTCCTGCGCGCCGTTTGCGAGCTCGGCGAGGCCTGCCTTGGCGGCGTGCACGCTCTTACTCGTATCGCGGGGCTTTACGGCGTAGTTTTGCGGATCGGTAGATCTTAACAGATCATCCTTAGGCGGCTGTTTTTTGCCCTCGCCGCTAGTGCCGTTTTCTTTCGGTTTTGCTACTTTCGGCGCGGAATTTTTTTCAGAATTTTCGCTGCTTGAAATTTCATCCCGCGCGGAGCTTTCGGCATTTATCGCGCCCGTCTCGGAATTTTGCGTGCCGCTTGTCGTAACGCTAGAATTTTCAAGCGGTTTTGCCGTGCTGCCTGCCCCGTCTTTTGCTTTGCCATTCGCTGTGCTATCTACGTTACTAGAGGCGGAATTTTCCGCGCTGTTTTGCGCAGAATTTTCCTGCTTCTGCGGCGCGCCTTGTTCAATTTTGATTTTTGCGCCCTCGCCGAAAAGCGATTTTAGCACGCTATTTATCGCTCGTGAGCCCTTGCGTAGGTACTCTCTGTCCTGCCCCTGCGCGCGCGAGAGCAGATACAGCGTGCCGCGCTCGAGCTTTAAAAATTCCACGCACTTGCTAAATTTCTCGCCCAGATCGTAATCGCGGTCGTAAATTTTAGCTAGAAAATTCTCGTAAATTTCATTTTGAGCGCCCGTTTTGACGGACGGGCTAGAATTTTTAGTCTGCGCCGCCGCGCTCGGTTTAATCTCGCCGCCTGCGTCAGGGCTTTGTTTTGCCGCACCGAAGTTTTGCGCAGGGCTTGCGGGACGTTTTGCGCTTGCCGTAAAGCTAGGCACGCCGCTTGTCGCGCTACTCTGGTCGCTCGGTGCAAAAGCCGCGCCGTCCGGCTCGCTATTTGGCGCAAAATTCGCGCTTTGTTTGGAATTTGACCTAAAATTCGGCGCAGAGTTTTGCACGTTTAAATTAGGCGCCGAAGCGGAAGGATAGCCCTCGCCTTGATCCAGCGATCTGCCAACCTCGATCAGCTCGTCGATTTCGCGCAGATTGACCGCCTCCATCATCATAAAAATCATCATAGAAATTGCGTAGGTGTTGTCGGGGCTGATGGCGAGCATACTCTTAGCGCCCGCTAAAATGCGGAAAAACCGCTCATACATCAGCAGGCTAAATTTCGCGTCTCGGCGCAGGAATTTATCCTTTAAATTTGCGATCATCTCGTCGATTATCGTCTCGGCATTGTAGTTTTCGACCTCTTTGATGATCTCGATCGCGCCCGCGCGGTCCTGGCGCAGCACGACGTCTAAAATTTCGCCTATTTTGGCGGGATCGAGCAAGCCCAGCATATCGGCGATCGCGTGCTGCGTGATGCCTTCGCGGCTAAAGATAATCGCTTGATCGAGGAGCGTGAGCGTGTCTCGTAGCGAGCCCGAGCCGCTGCGCGCTAGAATTTCAAGCGCGCCCTCTTCGTAAGCGATGTTTTCGGTTTTTAAAATTTGCTCTAGGTGCGCTACGACGGCGCTTTTAGCGATCGGCTTAAAGCGAAAGTGCTGCGTGCGCGATAGCACGGTGACTGGAAGCTTGAGCGGATCGGTCGTCGCAAGGATAAATTTTACGTAGCTAGGCGGCTCCTCAAGCGTCTTTAAAAGCGCGTTGGAGGCCTCTTTGGTGAGCATATGCACTTCGTCGATGATGAAAATTTTAAAGCGCGCGCTTGCGGGATGATACTTCGTCTGCTCGATGAGCTCGCGGATATCGTCGATCTTGCGGTGGCTGGCGGCGTCCATCTCGATGATGTCGATGTGGCGCCCCTCGTTTGCCATTACGCAGTTATCGCAGATCTCGCACGGCTTGCCGGTAGGGCCTTTATCGCATAAAAGCGCTTTGGCAAAAATCCTAGCCGTCGAGGTTTTGCCGCTGCCGCGAAGTCCGCTGAAAAGATATGCGTGGCTCAGCCTGCCCGAATCCAGCGCGTGTGCGAGGCTTTTGGCGACGGCGTCTTGACCGATGAGCTGCTCGAAGCTTTTGGGTCTGTATTTTAAAGCGAGTGCTTGCAAAATTTCTCCTTTGATCTTGCAATGATACAAAAAAATCTATAAATTTTAAATTTAGTGCTACAATGCGCCCGAATTTCAGAAAAAGGATCAAAATGAAAAAATTTTTAATCGGCGTATTCGCGCTATTTTTTGTCGCCTGCTCGCAAACCAGCAGCGTCATCAGCTTAAATCCGTATCTTTCTAAGGCCGATCAGACCGTAAGCGGCAAGTCGGTAAATATCAACGCGATCAACGATCAGCGCGAAAATCAGATGGTAATCGCCGTTATAAACGACAACGACGGCAAACTCGTCGATGAAGTGCTTTTAAAAAACAATCTCTCGGCGTGGTTCGACAAGGCTTTGCGCGCGGAGCTTGAGGCTCGCGGCGTAAGGATCGATCCTGCAAGCCCGAATATCGTAACCGTAAATATCAGAAGTATCTCGGCGGCGATCAACGGCTACTCAAAGGAAAATATGAGCGCAAGAGGCGAGATCGCGATTTCTATCGTGCAGGGCAACAAAACTACGACCAAGCGCGTTTCGCAGGATCAGAGCCAATTTACCGCGCTTCGTACGGCTAGATCGCTTAATCCTTTCGTGCAAAGCTTGCTTGGCGACATCGTCAAAAAATCCGCCGATCAAATCATCTTGACGCTTTAGATGCGCTGCGTAAATTGCGGCGCGTTTAGCCTGCGCACGATCTGCGCCGCCTGCGCCGCAAATTTAGCCGAATGCCGCCTAGGTATGCGGCAGGTGGAGGGCTTTAGCGTATTTTATTACTACGGTTACTCCGAAATTCGAGAGCTTATACTTTCTAAACATCACGAATACGGCGCTGCGGTGCTTGCGCGCATAGCTTCTTTAAGCCTAGCGAAATTCCCGCTTCATCTGCAGCGCGAAATTTCTGCAAATCCGCAAAACTACGAAGCGTTTAAAACGGACGGAATTTTTAAATTTAACGCCGTGCCGCTGGATGATGACGCTCGCAGCGGCTATTCGCACACGGCGATCTTAGCTCGCGCGCTAAAAAGCGAACTGATTGAGCCGAAATTTCACTGCCTGCGCGCGCAAAACCGCGTCAAATACACGGGGCAGAGTTTGGAATTTCGCCTAAAACACAAGCGAAATTTTAAAATTTTAACCCCGCCGCAATTCCCCGTGATCCTAGTAGACGACATCATCACCTCGGGTCTTAGCATGCTGCAAGCACGCGAGAGCTTGATCGATGGCGGCTTTATGCCCGTGTGCGGCTTGGTTTTAGCTAATGCAAAAGAATAATTCGCTATAATCGCGCTTTAAAATTTAAAAGGATATTTATGCAATCAAATATGTTTGAAAATCAGGAGATCATCGATATCGACGTCGAAGAATCGATCAAGACGAGCTATCTTGATTACTCGATGAGCGTTATCATCGGTCGTGCGCTGCCGGACGCCAGAGACGGCCTAAAGCCGGTGCATAGGCGAATTTTATACGCGATGAACGATCTTGGCGTGGGCTCTCGCCAGCCTTACAAAAAATCCGCTCGTATCGTAGGCGACGTCATCGGTAAATACCATCCGCACGGCGATATCGCCGTTTATGATGCGCTCGTGCGAATGGCGCAGAGCTTTTCGATGAGAATTCCTTCCGTCGACGGGCAGGGCAACTTCGGATCGATCGACGGCGACGGCGCGGCGGCGATGAGATATACCGAAGCGCGTATGACGCCGCTAGCCGAGGAGCTGCTAAAAGACCTGGATAAAGAGACGGTCGATTTTGTACCGAACTATGACGAGAGCCTAAATGAGCCCGATGTCTTGCCTGCGCGCGTGCCGAATTTGCTGCTTAACGGCTCGAGCGGAATCGCCGTGGGAATGGCGACGAATATCCCGCCGCACAGCCTAGATGAGCTCGTAGGCGGTCTTTTGATACTGCTTGAGAATAAAAACGCAAGCCTAGAGGAGATTATGGGCGAGATCAAGGGCCCCGATTTTCCGACCGGCGGCATAATCTACGGCAAAAAAGGGATCATCGAGGCGTATAAAACGGGCAGAGGGCGCGTTAAAATTCGCGCTAAAACCCATATCGAAAAAAAATCAAATAAAGATGTCATCGTAATCGACGAGCTGCCGTATCAGACCAATAAAGCGCGCCTGATCGAGCAGATCGCAGATCTCGTAAAAGAAAAGCAGATCGAGGGCATCTCCGAGGTACGCGACGAGAGCGATCGCGACGGAATTCGCGTAGTAATCGAGCTTAAACGCGACGCGATGAGCGAGATCGTGCTGAATAATCTATTTAAGCAAACCACGATGGAGGCGACCTTCGGCGTGATAATGCTCGCAATCGACGGCAAAGAGCCGAAGATTTTCACGCTGATAGAGCTTTTGAAGCTGTTTTTGAACCACAGAAAAACCGTCATCATCCGCCGCACGATTTTTGAGCTTCAAAAAGCCCGCGCTAGAGCGCACATCTTGGAGGGTTTAAAGATCGCGCTAGATAATATCGACGAAGTGATTGACGTGATTAGAAACTCCGCCGACACCAACGTCGCGCGCGAAAATTTAATGAGCAGATTCGGCCTTAGCGAGGCGCAATCGGGCGCGATTTTGGATATGAGGCTAAGTCGCTTAACGGGACTTGAGCGCGAAAAGATCGAGGAGGAGCTAAAAGAAATTTTAGCCGAGATAAAGCGGCTTGACGCGATCCTAAAGAGCGAGGAGCTGATCGAGGGGATCATCAAAGATGAGCTTTTGGAGATCAAGGATAAATTCAAATGCCCGCGCATCACCGAAATCGTCGATGACTACGAGGATATCGACATCGAAGATTTAATCGCGAATGAAAATATGGTCGTTACGATCACTCACCGCGGCTACATCAAGCGCGTGCCTAGCAAGACTTACGAGAAGCAAAAGCGTGGCGGCAAGGGGCGCGTGGCGGTCACGACGTATGATGATGATTTCATCGAGAGCTTTTTTACGTCCAACACCCACGATACGCTTATGTTTATCACCGACCGCGGGCAGCTTTACTGGCTTAAAGTCTATAAAATCCCGGAGGGCTCACGCACCGCAAAGGGCAAGGCGGTAGTAAATTTAATCCAGCTCGGCGCGGACGAAAAGATAATGGCGATCATCCCTACGACCGATTTTGATCCGAGCAAGTCGCTCGTATTTTTCACTCGCAACGGTATCGTGAAACGCACGAATTTAAGCGAGTTTAAAAATATCCGATCGCTCGGTATCCGCGCTATCAGCCTAGATGAGGACGATACTCTAGTAACCGCTCTCATCGCTCCAAATAGCGCCGAGGAGATGCAAAATTACAAAGGAGGCGCTCTAAGCGGCGACGATCTGGACGGCGGCGATGCTGAGGAAATTCTAGAGCAGACCGAGCAGGATATTTTAGAAGGAAGCGAGAATGAAATTTCAGATGAAATTTCGCAAGACGAGGGCGCACAAGACGGCGAGCCGCAAAGCGCCAACGAAAATATGCTCTTCATCGCTACGAAAAAGGGAATGTGTCTTAAATTTAATCTAAATAAAATTCGCCAAATGGGGCGCATCGCTCGCGGCGTAAAGGGTATTAAATTTAAAGAAAAAGGCGACGAGGTCATCGGCGCCGCGTTTATTTTAAGCGATATGCAAGAAATTTTAAGCGTGAGCCAAAAGGGTATCGGCAAGCGCACGACCGCAAGCGAGTATCGTCTAACAAACCGCGGCGGCAAGGGCGTCATCTGCATGAAGCTCACCAACCGCACGGGCGAGCTCATCGGCGTCGTGATGGTAGATGAGGAGATGGATCTTATGGCGCTAACCACCAGCGGCAAGATGATCCGCGTCGATATGCAAAGCATCCGCAAAGCGGGCCGCAACACCAGCGGCGTCATCGTCGTAAATGTCGAGGGCGACGACGTCGTGAGCATCGCGACCTGCCCGAAAGCCGAGGAGGGCGACGAGGGCGAAGCGGACGAGCTTGTGCAGGATGAAAATTTATTAAATTCAAATTTAGATAGCAAAGATTCGCAGAGCGAGGGCCCTAGCGATGAAATTTTAAAAGGAGGAGAGGATGAGTAGTTACAATATCGCCATCGTAGGCGCTACCGGCGCCGTAGGCGAGGAGATTTTGCGCGTCTTAGACGAGATGAACTTCCCCGTAAAGGACATACTGCCGCTTGCAAGCGCAAAGAGCGCGGGCGAGAAGGTGGAATTCCGCGGCAAGGAATACGTCGTGAGGGAGCTAACAGACAGCACCTTCGACGAAAACGAGATAGACATCGCGTTTTTTAGCGCGGGCGGCTCCATTTCGGCGCACTACGTGCCATTTGCTGCGACAAGCGGCGCGGTGGTGATCGACAACACTAGCCACTTTCGCATGCAAGAAAATGTCCCGCTTGTAGTGCCCGAGTGTAATCCTCAGGATATAAAGCTATGGGAAGAGACGGGCATCATTGCCAATCCAAACTGCTCGACCATCCAGATGGTTCAAATTTTAAAGCCGCTTGATGACGCGTTTGAAATAGAGCGCGTGGACGTAAGCACCTACCAAGCCGCCAGCGGCGCAGGCAAAGAGGGCATGGAAGAGCTCGTATTTCAGCTGCAGAAATTTTTTGAATTTAAGCTTGATGAGTGCAAACCTAAAGTTTTCGCACACCAGCTAGCATTTAACGTCATCCCGCACATCGATGTATTTTTGGACAACGACTACACCAAAGAAGAGATGAAGATGGTGAACGAAACGCAGAAAATTTTGCATAAAAACTTCGCCGTTTCGGCTACTTGCGTGCGCGTGCCGGTGCTGCGCAGCCACAGCGAGGCGATCACGATAAAATTTAAAAAGGATTTCGAGATTAGCCGCGTGCGCGAAATTTTAAGAAACGCGCCTAGTATCGTGCTCGTAGACGATCCGAGCAAAAAGCAATACCCGATGCCGCTGCTTTCGAGCGATACGAACGAAACCTACGTCGGCAGGCTTCGCAGAGACAATTTCGACGATAAAATTCTGCATCTTTGGTGCAGCGCCGATCAGATCCGCGTCGGAGCGGCTACGAACGCTGTGCGCATCGCGCTTCGCTGGATCGATATGCAGCAAGACAAGTAAGATAAATTTAGCAGAGCTACCGAGACTTTGTACGCGGATGCTGTCGCGTGCGTGATTTCGGCGCCGAGGTCGCGAGAATAAAATTTGCAAATCAACCTAGTTAAAATTTAAGACCGCGAGCTGAAATTTTGCGCCTTTAATCGGGCGCAAAATTTAAATAGACTCAAACGAGTGCGTTTAAAAGAGATAAATTTACGCGATTGCAAACGAGTGTAAATTTAAACGGACGCTTCGGCATAGAGCGGCTTTTAAATTTATACATTCGTTTGCGGAGCGGCTAATCTCGAATTAAAATTTAAGGAAGAAATGAAAGCTATATTTGAAAAATTTTTGCTTTGTAGCAAGTCTCTAACGCTTCTGCCTGTTATTTTTTGTGTTGCGGCTAGTGCGACGATATTTGTGATGGCAAGCTACGAAATCGGCTCGGCGCTTTATAAAATCGTGGATTGTTTTCTAGCGCCGCAGAGCGAGCGAGCGCTTTATATTGGCATTTTAAGCGAAATAATAACGGCGATCGATCTGTATCTGGTCGCCATCGTGCTGCTAATCTTCGTATTTGGAATTTATGAGCTTTTTATTGACGAGTTTGTGGATCTAAATTTACAAGTTTTAAAGATCGCCTCGCTGGATGAGCTGAAGCACAAACTCGGCAGCGTCATCATAATGGTGCTCGTAGTGGATTTTTTCAAGCGAATTTTGCACACCGATTTTACTACCCCTTTGGATATGCTTTTGCTCGCAGGGGCTATCTTTGCGGTTTGTTTGGCTTTGTATATTTTGAGTAAATTTAAAGGATAAAAATGGTTTTCATCGACGCATGCTTCGGCAAAGAGACCCCATACACGCCCATTTGGATGATGCGCCAGGCGGGGCGCTACCTGCCGCAATATATGGCGGTGCGCGAGAGGGCGGGCGATTTTTTGAGCCTGTGCCGCGACTACCGCGCCGCGAGCGAGGTAACGATCCAGCCCGTGGAGATTTTGGGCGTCGATGCGGCGATCTTATTTAGCGATATTTTGGTCGTGCCGATGCAGATGGGGATGGATCTGCGCTTCGAAGCGGGCGAGGGGCCGAAATTTAGTGATCCGATCCGCTCCCAGGGCGATTTGGCGCGCCTTGATCCGCAAAAGGCCGCAGCGGAGCTCGGATATGTTTATGATACGATCTCGCTTACTCGCTCTCGCCTTGCCGCGGACAAAGCGCTCATTGGTTTTTGCGGCGCGCCGTGGACGATCGCTACCTATATGATCGAGGGCGGCGGCAGCAAAAATTACGCCGTTTGCAAAAGGATGCTCTACGAAAATCCGCAGCTTCTGCATGAAATTTTGCGCCTCGTTACGGAGGCGACGAAGCTTTATCTGGCGCGCCAGATCGGCTCGGGCGTCGATGCGGTGCAGATATTCGACAGCTGGGCGGGCGCGCTGGAGCCGAGCGCATATGAGGAGTTTGGCTGGCGATACATCCTAGAAATCACGGAATTTTTAAAGGCGAAATTCCCGCATATCCCGCTCATTGTCTTTGCCAAGGGCACGGGCGCGCAGATGTCGCGGCTGAGCCGTATCGCGGCGCGGCGAGGCAAGGCGAGCTTTGACGTATGGGGCGTGGATTGGAGCACTCCGATTGAGCTTGCGCGCGAGCAGCTCGAGGGCAAATTTGCGCTTCAGGGCAATTTGGAGCCGATGCGGCTATATAATCGCGGCGCGATAGAATCGGGCGTGCGCGAGATTTTAGCGGCGATGAAGGGTGCCGCGCATATCTTTAATCTAGGCCATGGAATTTTGCCCGACGTAAGCGTGCAAAACGCCAAATATCTGGTGGATCTGGTGCACGAGCTAAGCGCGCGCTGAAACCTTATTTTGCGAGAGCCTGCTTGCAGCACGTCGTTGTGAAATTTCATAGAGTCGTAGTTTAAAATTTCGCTCGCCTGGGTCAGCCCGATTTGCTTCTGCGCGATTTTTTCCGCTGTCCATAAATTTTAAATTTTGCGTCGCTTTCACGCCGTCAAAACAGCGCGTAGAACGCAAAGCTCTAAATTTTAAAATTTAGCTGCAATTTGAAATTTTATGCCGAGCGAGGATCTGAAATTCTACGCGCTGTGTTCACGGCGACGTAGAATACCGAGAATTCGCGAGTTTAAATTGAGCTCGCGTCTTAAATTAATTTCGCACAGCCCCCTAAATTTAAGGATAAATTCAAAGCTCTAAGTTTAAAATTTCGCCGTAGCGGGGGCAGAGTGCGGAAGTGGAATTTCACATAAAAGCGGCGCCGAATTTTGGCGCGCGGAAGTTAAATTCCAAGTCATAAATTTGCTACGTAGAGTTTTCAAGGCTCGATTCAAAGCGTTATTGGCGCGAGGCTTAAGATCGGCGTAAATTTGCTACGTAGAATTTTAAAGCGGGATTTTCTAGCTAAATTTTTAAAAGCAAATTTCAGTAAAATTTCACGATGCGGAATTTCAAATTAAAATTTTGAAAATTAAATTCCGCAAAGTAAAATTTAAAGCAAAATTCTGCGCGCAAGCAAATCCCGCAAATCAAATCATGGAGCAAAAATGAGATATATTTTCGGGCCCGTCGCCTCGCGTAGGTTCGGGCGCAGCCTCGGTATCGATCTGAGCCCGCAGCGCAAGCAGTGCAACTTCAACTGCGTCTACTGCGAACTGGGCGCGGGCAAGCCCGTGAGCTCGATGAGCGAGCCCTGTGAGATCGGCCCGGTCATCGCTGAGCTGAAAACCGCGCTGCAAAGCCACGCGGGCATTGACGTCATCACGATCACGGCAAACGGCGAGCCTACGCTGCATCCGCGCTTTGCCGAGCTCGTGGATGCACTAAAGGCGCTGCACCTGCCGCAGAAGCTGCTCGTTTTGTCAAACGGCTCGCTCGTGCGCGAAAACAGCGCTGCTTTAATGAAGCTTGATATTTGCAAATTTTCGCTAGATAGCGCGCTTGCGAAGAGCTTTCGCAAGGTGGACGGCCCGCACGCGGGTATCGGTGCCGAGCAGATCGTAAGCGCGATCGCGGATTTTGCGCGCGAGTTTCGCGGCGAGCTTGATATCGAAATCCTAGTCGTGCGTGGCATCAACGACACGCAAGAGGACTTTGCGGCGCTAAATGCGGCTTTAGCTCGCATCAACCCGCACCGCGTCGATCTTGGCACGATCGATCGCCCGCCCGCATATCGCGTGCAGGGTGTGAGCGAGGCGCAGCTGCGCTATCTAGCCACTTTCATCGAAAATCAAAACGTAAATATCATCGCTGCGCCTAAATATGCAAGCGAGCGGCTGAGTTTTAGCGAGGATGAAATTTTGCGCACTCTCTCGCGCCGTCCGCAGCGCACTAGCGACGTGGAGGCGATGTTTGACGAGCCCAGCGCGCAGCTTTTAAAGCGCCTTGCGGGTGCGGGTAAGGTCGTTTTTGAGGACGGCTACTATAAAATCGCTAAGAAATAGCGGCGGAATTGCGAGGTAGAATTTCGTTTCGTAATTTAATGGCAAAATTTTATCGAGATTTCGCATGTGGAATTTTCGTCCAAATTTTTAATAGGTAAAATTTTATATAAATAAGCCACGATGAAAGAATAGGGCGCGTAATTTGGATTTAAAATTCTTCAAAAAATAAATTTAATTGGCGAAAATTCTAATGGCAAAAATGCGGGCACAAATGCTTCGGCTACAGAAAATTCCGATATCAAAAAATATAATTCTAAAAATCCCGCCTCGCAAAATTCTGGCAGCGAAGATCGGGGCGCTAAAAATTTAAGCGGCGAAAAACAAGGTGCCAAAAATTCGAGTGCGTAAAATTTGGCTCGCATGATGAAAAATAAAGCTACGTTAAAATTTAAAAATTTCACCGCTCGCTCGCGCTCTTTTTGGGTTCGCACAAAGCTCGCGCGAGCAGGTGCAACTCTTTGCTACTCATTCCCGCCGAAGCCGTTTGTCTCGAAAGATCAAGCATCGTCGCAAAACCGAGCGGAGTGGGTAAAAATTTAAAAAATCAAAATTTTAAAAGTCTAAATTTTAAAAACCAAAACGCTACGAGTACAAATTGCTAGGCGGGTGACTATATA
>NZ_CALHHX010000164.1 GCF_938030685.1 uncultured Campylobacter sp.
AGCTTTTAAATTCGGCGGATCGCTCTAGCGCTTCGCGACTTTAAATTTAACCGATAAGCGGAGGATTAATGCGCTAAATTTGGCGGATTTAGCTTGCGCTGTGTATTTCGTACAGAGGCTCTACGATGGCGCCGTATTAGCTGAACGCAATGCGCGCAGTAGGCTTAAAACATGACGCGTTAAAGCACGATGAAATTTTTAGATCAAAATCGCACGCGATGCGCTCGCTACGCCCCGCGTGCATTGCAGCTCATGCGAGCGTTTGCGCGGTGCGTAGTAGCCACGCAGATTTCTGTCGCAATCGCGCCACAATACCGCATCAATGCGCGCTATATTTGCGCAGATGCAAGGCTCCACGCGCAAGTTTAAATTTGCGCGATAAATTTAAACGGCAAAAAGATAAAATTTAGGATCAAAATGCAGATAAAATTAAACGGCAAAGCTTACGAAACGGTCGCGAGCGATCTTGACGGGCTGAAGCGCGAGGTTAAATTTAGCGGCGAGATCGCTGTGATAAACGGCTATGCGAGCACGCAGAACTGCGAGCTGAAGGCGGGCGATGAGCTCTTTTTGCTCGCGCGCGGAGCGGAGCTAGCGCCGCAGGAGCTTCGCGCGCTGATGTTTGCTCGCAACGCCCCCGCCGTAAACAAGGCGCTGCAAGGCTCGCGCGTGGCGATCTGCGGGCTCGGCGGGCTCGGCTCAAACGTCGCGATCCTGCTTGCGCGCGCGGGCGTGGGCGAGCTCTTTTTGATCGACTTCGACGTTGTCGAGCCGACCAACCTCAACCGCCAGCAGTACGAGATCGGCGATCTCTACAAGCCAAAAACGGACGCTCTGCGCGAAAGAATCGCGCGCATAAACCCGTTCGTGCGCGTGCAAACCTTAAACGAGCGACTTACCGCGCAAAACGTAGCCGAAATTTTAAAAAACGAGCGTATAATTTGCGAGTGCTTCGACGACGCGGCGGCGAAAGCGATGATTTTCGACGCGCTTGGCGGCACGGATCGCTTTTTGATCTGCGCTAGCGGCATGGCGGGCAGCGGCGACGCCAACGAGATCCGCACGACGCGGCTCGGCAAAAACGTCTTCGTCTGCGGCGACCGCAAAAGCGCCGCGGCTCAAGGCGTGGGACTGCTTGCGCCGCGCGTAGCGATCTGCGCCGCACATCAAGCAAACGTCGCGCTTAGGCTAATTTTGGGCGAGGAGGGCTAAGCCTGGCCGCCCATCGCGCGTCTGCATTTCTAAATTTATGTGCCTTTGTGCATTGCCGCTAAATTTAGCTTTGCGCGATTATTTTTGAGAAGCGGCGAGCGTTTCGGCGGGTATACGGCGCGCGTTTTTAAAACGGCGTAAAATTTACTGCGCGCTGTGCAAATTTGGCCGCGAAATTTAGCCGTGAGATCTAAATTTAAACGACGAAATTTAAACCATTTGTCGTGCGCAGCTCGCGTGTAAGTAGAATTTTAAAATTTATTCGGCGCGAGCGAGCTGCTTTTGAACGTAGGATTTAAAATTCCGCGCAGCGAAGCGAGCCGCAGTCTGCGCGTGAAATTTTAAAATTTTGTGTCGTGGCGTAAAATTTGACGAGAAATTTTAAAGCTTGGACGCGGCGTCGTGCGGCGCATTAAAATAGAGATAGAAGCAAGGCGCACAATCTGTGCCGCAATTTCGCGCTGTGTATAATGCGCCGCGCAAGCGCTGATATTGCGCTATCTGCGCCGTATGTGAAAACAAAATTTAAACTAAAGAGGATAGAATGGACGATAAACTGATCTTAGGCGGCAAGGAGTTTAGCTCGCGCCTGATAATGGGCTCTGGCAAGTTCGATCACGCGATGATCGACGCCTGCGTGCGGCACGCGGGCTGCGAGATCGTCACGCTTGCGCTGCGCCGCGTGAACGAAAGCAAGAGCCGCAATATCTTGGATTTCATCCCTCGCGGCGTCACGCTGCTGCCGAATACTAGCGGCGCACGAAACGCCGAGGAGGCGCTGCGGATCGCACGGCTAGCGCGTGAGCTGGGCTGCGGCGACTTCGTAAAGATCGAGATCATAGGCGACAGCAAATACCTTCTGCCCGACAACGCCGAGACGATCAAGGCCTGCGAGGCCCTAGCGCGCGAGGATTTCGTGCCGCTTGCCTACATGCACGCGGATCTGTGCGTCGCTCGCGATCTGGTAAGCGCAGGGGCTGCCGCCGTGATGCCTCTGGCTGCACCGATCGGCTCCAATCGCGGGCTGATGATGCGCGGGATGATAGAAATTTTACTAGACGAAATCGACGTGCCGATCATTGTAGATGCGGGGCTCGGCGCGCCTAGCGAGGCCTGCGAGGCGATGCAGATGGGCTGCGCTGCAGTGATGGTAAATACGGCGATCGCCACGAGCGGGGATCTGGCGCTGATGGCGCGGGCGTTTGCGCTCGGCGTGCAGGCGGGGCGCGATGCCTATCTGGCGGGGCTTGGCGCCGTTTGCAAAACGGCCAGCGCAAGCTCGCCGCTAACGGGATTTTTGAGATAGCGGTTAAAATTTTAAACGCGGCTTGGTTGTGCTAGCCGTGTTTTTTGCGCCGAATTTGCATTTCTTGGGTTTGTATAGATACATATCGCGCAAGGTTTTTGCGCCATGTGAGTTAAATCTCAGCACACTTTGTTAAGCCCTATGCCGAACGATATAAATTCCGCATTTCGCTAGGCATCTTAAAGTGTAGTGGCGAAAAGTATAATTTGGCAGCGGTGTAGCGCGCAGCAGGCTCGGCGATCAAATTTTAAAATTTAATCGGGCTGAAAGCAGCCCGATCGAGAGAAACCCGATTGATCGGCGGGCTATTTTAGCATGTCGTATTTATCGCAGTATTCTCGTAAAGAGTCTTTATCGTAGCCGAATAACCCTGGGTGTTTTTTGCCCATTTCGCAGGCCTTTTGATAGTATTGTGTCGCCCTTGCTCTGTCGCCACCTGCTTCAAGAACTGAAGCAAAATTCCCGCACGCCATCCAACTTCCCGCATCGCAGGCTCTTCTGGCATATCCCATAGCCCGCGTCATATCCATTTTAATCCCTTTACCATTTGCATACATATAACCTAAATTGTTGCAGCCGTCTGCATATCCGCCGTCGCAAGCTTTATCGAATAGTTCGACAGCCTTTTTATAATCTTTTTTCACCCCTTTACCACCATGATACATTGCTCCCAAATCCGAGCAGGCTACATAATCGTTTCCGTCGCAAGCCTTTTTAAAGTAGTAAAGTGCTTTTTTATAATCCCTATCGGATGCGTTTCCCCCGAACAAGGTCGGATTTTTATAAAGAGCGCCGGCGTAACTGCAAGCCTCAAAATCACCTGCTTCGCAATTTTGCTCAAATTGTTTAACTTGCTCTTTGCTAAAAGTTATGCCAAAAGCCAAAGAGCCCAACAGGGCTAAACCTAAGATGATTTTTTTCATTACTTCTCCTTAAAATTTTGCAAAAGTATATTCTTTCATCTTTTAATAACCACTAAAATTTAAAATGCGAATAGACACCCCTCATTTTGCAATTTTTTACCGAAATCCTGCTAAAATGCGCTTTTAAACCAAACGAAAATAAACTTTGCGGCGCGTAAATTTGCACGCGCAAATGTGTCGCATAGAATTTAAATGAAAATTTAAAAGGAAAATTTTAAAGATGATGGGAACCGGCTATCTAGCGGGCATGGAGGATATCGGAAGCGAGATGATGCAGAGCACGCTTGTTCTGCGCGAGGGCTTTTGCGAGGAGGCGAGCGAGGCTGACGTGCAAAGGGCGATCAGCGCGAAAAATAGGGATCTGCGCGATTTTGCGGCGCTACTAAGCGTGCGTGCGGGCGAGCATTTGGAGCAGATCGCACAAGCTGCGGCGCGCGAGAAGGCGGCGCATTTCGGTAGCAACGTTGCCGTTTTTACGCCGATTTACATCTCAAACTACTGCGATAATCTGTGCGTTTACTGCGGCTTTAACTGCAAAAATAAAATCGCGCGCGCAAGGCTTGATGAAGCGCAGCTAAAGGCGGAGTTTGAGGCGATAGCGGCGACGGGGCTAGAAGAAATTTTAATCCTCACGGGCGAGAGCGAGAAAAACAGCCCCGTGCGCTACATCGGGCGCGCCTGCGAGCTCGCGCGGCAGTATTTTAAGGTAATCGGCGTCGAAATTTATCCGCTAAACTCCGCCGACTACGCCCATTTGCACGCTTGCGGCGTCGATTTCGTCACCGTTTTTCAAGAAACCTACGATCCCGCGCGCTACGCACAGCTGCATCTTGCGGGTAACAAGCGCGTTTTTGCGTATCGTTTCGCAGCTCAAGAGCGCGCGATCAGAGGCGGTATGCGCGGCGTGGGCTTTGCGGCGCTTTTGGGGCTCGGAGACTTCCGCCGCGATGCCTTTGCGACGGGCGTGCACGCGTGGCTGCTTCAGCGCAAGTACCCGCGCGCCGAGATATCCTTTTCGGTGCCGCGCCTGCGCCCGATCATCAACAACGACAAAATAAATCCGAAGGACGTCGGCGAGCGCGAGCTGCTGCAGGTCATGTGCGCGTATCGACTGCTGCTACCAAGTGCGCAGATCACGATCTCCACGCGCGAAAGGGCGGGCTTCCGCGACAACGCGATCAGGATCGCGGCGAGCAAAATTTCGGCGGGCGTGAGCGTGGGTATCGGCGGGCACAGCGAGCAGAGGGGCGACGAGCAGTTTGAGATCAGCGACGCGCGCAGCGTAAGCGAGGTCTGCGAGGCGATCCGCGCAGGCGGGCTGCAGCCGCTGATGAGCGAGTATATCTATGTGTGAGAGCGCAGATATGCGAGCTTGCGCCGCGAAACTTCGGCACCAAAGGCTTGCTTCGGCGGCGAAATTTTTAGAATTTCATGCGGCGAAATTCTGCGCTCGCATGGGTAAAATTTGTAATGCTTTTTTAAGAGGCGAGATTTGCGGTGCGTTACTTGCGGGCAAATTTAGTGCCGCTAGACGCAGCAAAATTCGTAGCGTAAAATACTACGCCGAATTTTACAGCGCCGCACGCCGAGATAAAATTTTAGACATCGTGTTAGCGAACGTTAGGAATTCTGGGCTCAAAAATGCGTGTGTAAATTTGAGGCCTAGGAACACATACGTGGATTTAAAATTTAAAGGCAGCACAAATTCCGAGCCCGCGGGCGGCTTAAATTTTAAATTTAAAAACGGTACGAGCTTAAGGTTCTTATGCGGCGGCAACGCAAAGCCGCTGAAATCGAGGAACTTTGTGAACGCTTTAAGCTTTAGCGTTGCGGCGGAAATTTCAGCTCTTGTTCTGGCAGGCGAAATTTTGAAATATGGCGTAACAGCGGGGATTTCGGCGCTTGCCTTAGCAAGTAAAATTTTAATTCCTAGCGCTACGGGCGAAATTTTAAGTTTGAGTGCTGCTTCGCGCACGGATTTTGGGCTTAAAGGAGCGGGCGAATGCTAGATTTAGAGCTTGCTTCGCGCATTACGATCATCACAAATCGCGCGCTCTGCGGCGGCGAGGCGGCGCTGCTCGCGCGCATAGTGGATTTTGCCACGGCAGGCGTAGGCGAGATCGTCGTACGCGAAAAGGATCTGGACGAAGTGGCCTATGCGGCGCTGTTTGGTAAAATTTTACGCGCCTGTAAAAGTGGGTTTTGCGCGGATATGGCCCGCAAGCACAGTACCGCTACGGATGAAACACGGCCTAAAAATTTCGCTTGCGTTTTAGATGAAATTTTGTCTGAAAATTTTACAGGCGCTGCAAACTGCGCGAATGATAGCGCGCCGGGTGAAATTTCGCTTCGCGGTGTCGTATGCGAAACGAAATCCGCGACAGAAGGCGTATGGGGCACAGAAAATGCGGAAAGTATGCAGGGTGCGCAAAGTACAGAAAATGCGAATGATGTGCATAGTGTAAAAAACGCGGGGAGCTCGAATAGCGCGCAGTACGCAGAAAACTCGGAAAGTAAAGAGGGCGTAGAAAATTTACAGAGCGTAAAAGGGGAGGAAAACTCGCAGAGCGCGGAGGGCGCGCAGAGTGCAGAGAGTGCAAGGCGCCTGCCCGCGATCTTTATGCATAATTTTGCAGATTTTGCGCTGCGGGCGGGCGAGAGAAATTTATGGCTGCCGCTCGGGGTTTTGCGGAGCTTCAGCGCGGTGCGCGGCACGGAGTTTTTGCGCGCAAATTTCAAAAAACTGGTCGCTTCCTGCCACAGCGAGGCGGAGGCGCGCGAGGCGCTGAAGCTGGGCGCGAGCGCGATCTGCCTAAGCCACATCTTCGCGACCGATTGCAAGGCGGGGCTCGCGCCGAAGGGGCTAAATTTGATCCGCGCCGTGCGTGGGTTTTACGGCGGCGAAATTTATGCGCTGGGCGGCATAACGCCGCGCAATTTTGTCTCTGTCCTACGCGCGGGAGCCGACAGGATCGCTGTTATGAGCTCAGTGATGACGGCGCGGGACGCGAGCGATTTCATAAGAAAATTTAAAAAATGAATCGATCCGAAAATGCGATCCGTTTCTTTTGCCGCGCCCTTGCTGCCGTAATTGCGCTGTATGCGGCGCGATGCAAAACACATTTTAAATAAAATCAAAAATGCGCGAAACAGGCGCGATTTATTGCGATTTAAGCCTGAAATTATAAAATACGAGCGTTTAAGCTTAAGGATATTTTTTGGATAAAGTGCGGCTTGAGGAATCTAAAAAGCCTCTAAACGAACGACGTCGGACTTTCAAGCAAAAGCTGCGAAAAGGTGCTAGCGCCGATATCTTTGACGATGCGGATCTAAGCGATGCAACGGATCGCAGCTCATTAAATTTAAACGATACAAATTTGAGTAGCAAAAGCTTTAAAAATGCGAATTTTAATCAAATAGACCCCGAATCGCAACCCGATCATCTTTGCGGCGCAAATTTCCGAGATAGAAATTTAAACGACATGAATTTGAACTCAAAAGATGAGGTAAAATTTCAAAATTTAAACCCGGGTGGTATTTCATCGCGGGGCGCTAAAACTCGTGATTATGACAAAGAGCCGCTAGTCATCAAAGACTATATGCCGATCGTAAATATTATAGCTATAGTAGCGTTGCTTTGTTTTGCTATGTTTATAAATTTAGTGTCCAACATCCCTTATGATAGAAAAGTTGCGAATATCCTGCTCACCGCACCTTTGGTTGCTAGGGCTCTTAAGGGTTTTTCACAGCATTACGGAAGGAAATTTATATTTTTAAACTCAAGCATAAAATGTATAAAATCAGGCGAGCAGCTTGTAATGAAATTTGATGATATTTTATATTTTAAAAAGACTTTCGCACTTGTTTATGAAAGCGAAACACGAAAATATACGGAAACGGAAAGAATTATAGGAAAAACCTGCCTTGCCATATACGTACTCGCTTATATTTATGGCGCGATATTTGATGACCCTATGATAGTCTTTATAATGTTATTTTGCTGCATGGGGGCAATTATCTTTCTTTTTATACCGCAAATGATTTTTCATCTATTTAAGGGCGGCTTATTTTCATGTAGGTTTGTCGATGCTTTAATTATAGACGCGCTTTACAATAAATTTTTTATATTTATACCCACTAATAAAGAATATAATGAGCTTAAAAAATATATGAAATTAAAATTTAATAAAGATCTAGACGCGCCAAATTATCTTTTAAGAGTTAAAAATTTTTAACTCAGGCATTTTTCGAATTTACGAAGTCTCATTCCACAAGCCGCGCGCGGATGTCGCCGAAGAGTAACACGTCTTTCAAAACGGCGCGATCGGCGTAACCGCGCTCGTTTAGGCTCAGGTGCAGCTCGCCTCGGCTGCTCGAAAATATCGGCTGGTTGATGAAAACCACGTAAATCGCCGCAGCCTGCTTATCTGCGCCCGCGCCGCGCCCTTTAAAATTTGCGTCTGTTGTGCTGGTTTTCGTATCTGCTCCGCTAGAGCTTGCGCTTGCCGTTGCGCCGGAGTTTGCATCCGCATCACTAGGCGGCGCGACGCCAAGCTCGCTCGCGATATTTGCAGCGGCGCTTCCGCGCGGCCTTTCGATGTCGATCCTTCCGTCAGCGCTCTTTGCGCCTGCGGCTCGGACGAAAAATTTATCGCCCGAGTGCGGGATTTTGGAGAAATTGAAAAACAAACTCAGCAGGTCGTTCGTCGCAAAATAGGGCAAAATTTCGTCGCTTACGAGCTGTAGCTCGCCGCCCGTGCCCTTGAACTTTTGAAATTTTATCGTTTTGCGCGCGTAGTCGAAGGCGTAGGTTTTGCGCTCGTTTTTCGTCGTTTTGCCCTTTTTGCGCGAGACCTCGTGGATGTAGAGATCGGGCATCAAAAGCCCCGCCACGATGCGCCCCTTCGAGCGGAAGCTCTCGCGCCTTTGCCCACTTAGGCTGCCCGCGACGCCCTGCGCAACGGCGTCCATGACGATCTCGTAGCGATCGCCCTGCCGCACGAGCCGCGTGTTTGCGCTGCCGACCGCGCCGAAAACGCCGAACGAAATCTCATATTTCGC
>NZ_CALHHX010000165.1 GCF_938030685.1 uncultured Campylobacter sp.
TCGACGCCAAGCCTTTCATGGACGAGCTAAATAAGCAGGGCTTGCCGTGGGAGATAATCGAAATGAAGCCTGGCGAGAGGTATGAAGTCTAAATTTAGGCTTGTCTTTTTCTACTTATACTTCGTTGAAATTTGATTTTTAATGCTCACGTATCAAATATACGCTCCGCTTAAAAATCAAATTTCATCTCAGCTAGGCAAAAAATACTGCGCCTTATTCTGCTGCGTTTAAATTCTAATTAAATTCGCTCAGTCATGTATTTCATATACGCTCTCGTCCTCAAATTTTAATTTGTCTCAATCGGGGACAATACCGTGCGTCGAATGCTGCTTTAAATTTAGCTATAATCGCATAAAATTTTATCGGAGTAGATATGAAACGAATTTTAAAAGCGCTGATTTTTAGCGTTGCATTTTCATTTCTCATTGTGGGTTGTGCTAATAAAACCGCGCCCGTAGAGCTTGAAGGCAAGAAGCAAATTCGCGCGATCCAAATAGAGGCAAACCGTACGGTAATGATCAGTGATGCTTACGACTACGAATTTGGCAGCGATTATCGCGCGGCGAAAGCGGAATTTGAGCACCTAAAATCGCTCTATCCACACGCAGTGGAGGTAAATAGAATTTCGATCGCTACGGATGCATTTAATGAACCTCACGCAAGCGCGCTACTTTTTGAGCTATGGCTTGACCGCGAGAGCCTGCCGCTAGCAGATCAGCTTGTGCTTTACAAGCATCCAAATTTTATGGGCTTTAAAGATCGCGAAATTTTACAATTTAGCTTCAAAATTTTAGGCGTTCCTACGCGCGTAAAAGATCGCGATCGGATCCTAAAAAAATATGCGCTTGCTAAGCCGTTAAGTTTAAACGCGGTAGTATTTATTGATAGCGGCAGGCTGAGCGAGGAAAGTGTGCGTAAAAACGGTGAGACGCAAGACGCAGTTTTAACTATGTTTAGCCCCGTCTGGATGCCCGTCGCTGCCGTAATGCAAAGTCTCGGCGCGCTATTTGATAACGAGTAAATTCTTCCAGTAAAAATTTCGATGCTCGCTTGCTCTTATGTTGCAATATGAGGGCTGCGTTTTGGGCGGGTACGCCGCGAGTGATGTCTTGGATAATAGCCCTGTTTGTTTGGTTAAGCGCACTCGCGGCGTATTTTAATAAGTAAATTTTAAATCGTGGCGAAATTTTATAATTTGCCATCGAGTTCGGCTCTGTTTTAAACAGACGGGCGG
>NZ_CALHHX010000166.1 GCF_938030685.1 uncultured Campylobacter sp.
CGCTCGTTTTTTATAAAATTTACACGATCAAAGAGGCGCTGATTAAGGCGCGAAGCCTAGGTTTTTACGCGCTTGATCGCGTGGGGCTGGCGCGTGGGGCTGGCGGTGAGGCTTTGGCGCTTGATGAGCGCGGTAGGGCGTGGTCACACAAGAGCTATATTTTGGAGGGCGAAATTTTGATTTCGCTCGTTTTTAGGGAGAATTTTTGAGACCTGTTTATCGTTTTTACGCTATTTCTAAAACGGCTTTCATTCTGCTCTGCGCCGCGTTTTTTATAGGCGGATGCGCGCGCAAAGCGCCTGGGCAAATAGCGAAATTTAGCCAAAAACAGTTCATCCTGACGGACGAGCTCGGCGTAAAAAGCAGAGCCCTGATCTCAAAAATTTCACCCGCAAACGGCGAGGAGAGCCGCTACAAGCTCGTCTGGCTCGATATGCTAGGCGCGCCGATCGCACGTAAAATTTTATCGATCAAAGGCGGCGAGGCTAAATTTCGCAACGACGGCTTCCTGCCGCCCGATTCGCAAAGCGAGCGCGTATTCTTAGCCCTGCTTGAGAATGCGGATAAAGCGAATTTCACCATAAACGCAAAGGGGCGCCGATATGACGCAGTATCTAAGTAGCCCCGGGCTCATCTGCGCGGGCGCAAACAGCGCCGCAGAGCTTTTTGGCGCGCTGTGCGAAAAAAGATCCGCGCTGCGAAAGCTTAGCGTATGCGGTAAAAATTTCATCTTCGGGCGCGTAGATACGGCGCTACCGAGGATCAAAGATCGCGCCTACGCCACGCGCACGAACGCTCTGGCGCTTTACGCCTGCCTCGGCGTGCAAGGACAGATCGAGCAAGCCGTGCAAAAATTCGGCGCGCACCGCGTAGGCGTGGTGTTTGCGACCACCAACACAGGCGTGCAGGAAAACTATGCGGAATTTTTCGCTTGCAATAAGGGCGCGGGAAATTTTATCTCACAAGACGGCCAAAGCCCCGCACCGTGCAGTAAAATTCCTACCCCAAACGGCAAAAATTTCGCCAAAATTTCAAAAGCCGCAAACGATAAATTTAAAAACTTCTGCTTTGAGCGCAACTCTCACGCAAACCCCGCAAATTTTATCCGCGAATGCTTCTGGCTAAAATCCGTCGCGATTGGAGTTTCGAGTGCATGTACCAGCGGAAACAAAGCTCTGATCGAAGCTTCGCGCCTCATCTACGCGGGACTTTGCGACGCGGTCGTATTCGGCGGCGCCGACGCACTCGACGAGCTCACGCTGCAGGGCTTTAGCGCGCTTGAAATTTTAAGCGAGCAGCCGCTAAAGCCGTTTTCAGAGGCGCGGACAGGTACAAATCTAGGCGAAGGGGCCTGTGCATTCGTGCTTTCGCGCGAACGCATAAGCGACGTCGCGCTTTTGGCTCACGCAGCAAACTCCGACGCTTATCACATCACAAAGCCCGATCCTAGCGCACGCATGCAGATCACGGCGATCAAAACCGCGCTAAAATCGGCGCGGCTGCAAAGCGTGGACTACGTAAATCTGCACGGCACCGGCACTGCGGCTAACGACGCGATGGAGGCCCTGGCTATGAGTGCCGCCCTGCCCTTAGCGCCCGCAAGCTCGTCAAAATGGGCGATCGGACACACCCTGGGCGCTGCGGGGGTGATCGAGCTTGCCGTGTGCTACGAGGCGATGAGACAGGGCGTGATCCCGCCGAATTTTACGAATGATAAAATTTGGGGCGGCTCTGAGGCTGAAATTTTTCGCGGCGCGCAGGCGGGGCATGGCGAGCAAAACGATGAAATTTTAAGCAGCGCGAACGATCAAATTTCATGCAGCTTGGGCGATGAAAATTTGAAAAACGCGCAGGGTGAAATTTCAAAAAGCGGCGCGGATAAAATTTTGGCTGCGTCTAAAGCTTTGCAAGGCGAGGACGATAAAATTTTAAAAGACGCTGCGGATCAAGCTTCGCAAATGAGCGAAATTCCGGCTGCGCTGTCTAAATTTAATCTAGCATGCGAAGCAAAAAAGGCGCGCGTAGATACCGCGATGAATCTAAACTTTGCTTTTGGCGGCGACAACGCCGTAACCATAATAGGACGCATATGAGAGCTTCTAGCATCTTACCGCAGAGCGGATATATGGTCTTCGCAGATGAAATTTTAGAGATTAGCGACGGATATGCGAGCTGTGTATTTAGCGTTAAAGAGGACTCGCCGTTTACCGAAAACGGCGAACTCGGCAGCTACGCGTATATGGAGATCATGGCGCAGTGCATCGGCGTGTATTCGGGTTATCGAAACGACGACGAGGTGAGGCTCGGGTTTTTGCTGGGCGTGCGAAACCTGGATATTTCGCGCGCAAGCCTGAAGGTGGGCGAGCGCGTAATCACGACGGCAAGGCAGAGCGTAAGCGACGGCGAGGGGCTATATATCTTCGACTGCGAGATCCGCTGCGGCGGCGAACATATCGCAAGCGCCACGCTTAGCGTAATGCGCGCGAGCGACGAAATGATAAAGAGTATAAATGGCTAAGAGAATTTTAATTACCGGAGCAAGCGGCGGTATCGGCGAGGCGTGCGCGTTAAATTTAGCGCAAAAGGGCTACGGCTTGGCGCTAAACGGGCGCAACGAAGCAAAGCTAAAAGAGGTAGCGAAGCGCTGCTTGGACGCAGGCGCAGCGGAAGTTCAAATTTTGAAATTTGACGTCGCAGATACCGCTGCGGCGCAGGAGCATATCGAAGCAGAGATAGAGGCAAACGGCGCATACTGGGGCATCGTGCTAAACGCTGGCATTACGCGGGATAACTCCTTCGTGTGGTTCGAGCGTGAGGATTGGCAAAGCGTGATAGATACGAATTTAGGCGGGTTTTACAACGTCATAAAGCCCGCGCTGATGCCGATGATCCGCGCCAAAAAGGGCGGGCGTATCGTCGTGATGAGCTCGGTTAGCGGAATTGCAGGCAACCGCGGTCAAAGCAACTACGCCGCTAGCAAAGGAGGTCTAATCGCCGCGGCAAAATCGCTAGCGATAGAGCTTGCAAGCCGCAAGATCACGGTAAACGTCGTGGCTCCTGGGCTCATCAAAACGACGATGAGCGAAGGTATAAACGAAACTGCAAGCGAGCAAATTTTAAGTGCGATTCCGCTAGGGCGCATCGGCGAGCCGAGCGAGGTAGCGCATTTGGTGGAGTTTTTACTAAGCGAAAATTCCGCATATATCACAAAAGAGGTTATTAAAATAGACGGTGGATTATGTTAAATAGAGTAGTTATTACGGGTTTTGGCAACGTCTGTGCATTCGGACGGGACTGGGCGAGCATAAAGCAGAATTTGGCGCAGCAAAAAAGCGCCGTGGTTTATATGAGCGAATGGGATATCTTCGGCGAGGAGCTAAATACGAGGCTGGGCGCGCCGATAGCGAATTACGCGCCGCCTGCACACTGGAGCCGCAAAGATACCCGCTCGATGGGCAAGGTAGCGATGTTCGGCGTCGATGCCGCAGGCGAAGCTCTGGCTGATGCGGGGCTTTTAGAAGATGAGCGCATAAAGGACGGCCGTATGGGCGTCGCAGCGGGTAGCTGTAGCGGCGATGCAAAGGCTACGGGCGAGGTCATAGATATTTTGCATGGCAAGGATAGCACCTTCAACGCCAACTCATACGTAAAGATGATGCCTCACACCGTCGCTGCAAATATCGCGATCTACTACGGACTAAAAGGTAGGCTCATCCCCACGAGCTCTGCGTGCACGAGCGCGTCTCAAGCGATCGGCTACTCCTACGAAGCGATAAAATTCGGCCTTGCGGATATGATGCTGGCAGGCGGCGCGGACGAGCTGCACCCAAGCCAGGCATTCGTATTTGATAAGCTCTACGCCACAAGCTGCAAAAACGACACCCCTACCCTAAGCCCCGCACCTTTTGATATAGCGCGTGATGGGCTGGTTTTAGGCGAAGGCGGCGCTATGTTCGTGCTAGAAAGCCTAGGAAGCGCACTTGCGCGCGGCGCTAAAATTCACGCCGAGATAGTGGGCTTCGGCACGACCTGTGACGGCACGCATATCACCCGCCCACAGAGCGAGACTATGCGCGCGGCGATGCAGCTGGCGCTCAAAGATGCCGCAATTTCGCCGGATCTCATCGGGCATGTAAACGCCCATGCTACGGCGACCAGACAGGGTGACATCGCAGAATCTATGGCGACGCATGAAATTTTAGGCTCGCAGACGCCAGTGAGCTCTTATAAGGGATATTTGGGCCATACTTTGGGCGCGTGCGGGGCGCTAGAGAGTTTCATCTCGGTGATGATGATGAATGAGGGGCTATTCTATCCGAATCTAAATTTACGTGATATCGATCCGCAGTGCGCACCGCTTAGGTACCTCACGAAGCCGCAAGAAATAAAGACGGACTACGTTATGAATAACAACTTCGCTTTCGGCGGCGTGAACACATCTTTGATTTTTAAAAAATTTATCGACTAAAGGAGAGAAAATGAAAAAATTTCTATTTTTCGTAGTTGCGACGCTTTTTGTCGCTAATTCGGCTTATGCCAAAAACGATATCGTGCGCTTCCCGATCGCTGCGGCACTCGCAGAGCCAGATGCCAAAGCCAAGCTTGATCCAAACATAAAATTCTACTTCGGCAACAAATCCGCAGGCAGAAAGATCACGCAGCAGCTAAGCTCGAACAAAAAAGCAAACGGCGTTGGCAAGAGCGATCAAGCCGCATGCAACCGTGCGTTTTTATCGGCACTACTTAGCTTTCAAGATCGTGCCAAAAAAGAGGGCGGCAACAAGGTCGTCAATATCACGAGCTACTATTACAAAAACGTTTTCGTGAGCGACAAAGAGTTTGAATGCGGCGTAGGCACGATAATGAGCGGTGTCACACTAAGAGGCTATATTGCAAAATAAACTAAGCTTCGGTATATCTTACGCAAGCGCGATAATTTCGGGCGAGCCGGCGGAGTTCTATAAAAATCTCGCCGCTTGCTCGGACGGAATTTCCGAAGTAAGCTTAGGCGAAAATTCCGATCTCTCTTGCGATACAGGTCAAAATTTTACGTATGATTTTACGGCAAATTCTACGCAAGATTTTACAGATATTTTGGACTGCGAGCAGAATTCTATCAATTCCGCAAATTTTGCAGCGTGCAAAAATAACGAAAACGCGGGTTGTGACCTTGCTACAGAAGGTTTTGATGAAAATTCTATTAAGCCCCACTCGGAGCTAGGATTAAAACAAGAAGCGGATGCGTCTAAATTTAACTCCTCGCGCGCTTTTGATTGCAACTCCGAAGAGGCGGCGGAGCTTTATAAAAATTTCGCCGCGCGCGAGGACGAAGCTTTACAAAATAGCTCTGTAGAAAATTTAGAAATCGCTGCCCGCTTAAAAGAGGAAATTTTAGCACTCGAAGCTTTAAAGAAAAAGCCGGCTCTTGCGCACATCCCGCCGTTGCAGCGCCGCCGCTTGGGGCTTGGGGCGAAACTTTGCATCTCGCTTTTAGGCGAAATTTCGCAAAATACGCCGCAGAGCTTAGCCGAGAAAAGCTCCTTAAATTCTACGTCGCAAGATTTAGATGCGAATAAAAGCCAGGCCGCCGCGCAAAACCTGTCGCCGCAGGATTTTTCAAATGAAAATTCCTTAAATTCGGCAAGGCAAAATTTCAAAACAGACGATAATGCCGCGACGCAGCACTCGGAGCTGCCGCTCGTTTTTTGCTCGCGTCTCGGCGAGATCAACCGCTGTTTTAACCTGCTCGGCTCGATGAGGGAAAGCGTTTCGCCTTCGAGCTTTTGCGTCAGCGTACTCAACGCGATCGCGGCGCAAAATGCGATTTTTACGCAAAAC
>NZ_CALHHX010000167.1 GCF_938030685.1 uncultured Campylobacter sp.
TATAAATTTTTAAGCGGCATGCACCTAAACGACACGAAAAACGAGCTTGGCGTGCGCAAAGATCGACACGAGAGCCTCGGACGCGGATTTTTGGGGCTCGCGGCGTTTGAAAACATCATGAACGATCCGAACATCGACGAGATCCCGCTGATTTTGGAAACAATCGACGATAGCCTCTGGGCGGAGGAGATCGCACTTTTGCGCAGTATGCAAGGACGCCGCAAAGCCTAATCGGGCGCCTTTTGCGCCACGTAGAATTTATCTCATTTCGCTTCAAAGTGGCGTGGAGCGACAAGAGCCTTATGCCGTGCAAATTTAACATCGTGGGATTTATCGCTTAAATTTTAACAAGCAAAAATAATGAGGAACTTCGCGCTAAAAATTCTGCGCCGTAAAAAGGCACGAAATTCTACGACGAAAACACAGCACCAGAGCAAAAGAGCAAAATTTTTATAGAAAAACGCGGCGTCGCGGCAGAAATGAAAAATTTTACGCTGCATAATTAAAATTTTCAAGCAATATTTTTAAAGCGATGCGGCGGCAAATTTTAAAATTCTATCGCTACGAGATTTTAAGGCTCAGCGCCAAATTCGAAGCTCTAGGAATTTTAAAATTCTAAATTCCATATCAAAAAATTGGCGCGGAGCTTTATACGCGCGACTGCGTAAATTCCAATCTTGCAATTCTACTTTCGTCCGATCCGTGCAGAGGCGAAGCGCATAAGATTTCATAAATTCTAACTTAAAATTTTGCTGCGTGCCAATCTATGCTTTTAGCACGCATTTGCTTATGACAAATCTGCCTCTTTATTTTAGCGCTTTGCTTGCGCTAAAATCTATGCAGGATCCGTGTAAATTTACGCTAAATTCTGCCGCAAAACCGCTCAATCTGTTTGAAACTTTATCGTTGAGCTTAGCAACAATTTGGATCGCGTGCCGATGCGCGAGGCAGGGAGTGTTTGAAACTTTATCGTTGAGCTTAGCAACCTACCGCCGCGATTTAAATTTAAACGCGGCGGGATTTTAATCCGCAGCCGATGCATATTGTACTGGCCGCAGCTCGGCGCGCTATTTTAGTAGCTCATACATATCGCAGGATTTTTGCCAAGTATCCTTCAATTCCGTCATATTAGGAAGGTCAAGATAAGAGCTATTTTTGCCTGAATCACAAGCTTTCTTGTAATACTGCGCAGCTTTACTTTTATCTTTTTCGACGTAATGGTTAAAAACCGCAAAATTGTAGCAATTCAGTAATTCGCCTGCTACGTCGCAACCTTTTTTATAATAAACCGCCGCTCTTATGAAATCTATTTTTATGCCGTCTCCTTTACGGTACATATCTGCCAATATACCGCATGATAGTCCATTTCCTCTGTCGCAAGCTTTGTCATAATAAATTACCGCTTTTGATATATCTTTTTCGACTCCGTCTCCGTCCTTATACATGGCCCCTAATAATGCGCAATCAAGAGCGTCTCCAGAGTCACATTTTTTTTCAAAATACTCGACGGCTTTTTTTGGATCTTCTTGCATCATTACGCCCGAGACTCCGAGACAACCGAGCTTATTTCCGCCGTTACAAGCTTTTTCAAATAGTTTTAGCTTTTTTGCGTTATCCTTACATTGCAATCCTGCCTCGGCGCAAGACTCCATATTGCCGTCATTGCACTCCTTTTCGAACTTTTCATACTCAGACGTGCCGAACGCAAAGCAAGCGGCGAGCGCCAACGCAAATAGCAATTTTTTCATTTAATATCCTTTCCGGGTAAAATTTGGCTAATTCTACCCCCCCCCTAAGAAATTGATTAAATTTATTGTAAATTTTAACGAGGTGGCGATAATTTAACGGCTACAGAGCCGCCAAGCCCGCTCAAAATTTAAATTTTACCTGAATTGGGCTATAATCCCTTTTTTGAAATTTAACCTTGGATAGAGATTTGAAAATAGCGTTTTTTGACTCGGGTATCGGCGGGCTGAGCGTGCTCGCCGAGGCTCTGCGGCGGTTTAGCGGGGCGGAGTTTTTGTATTTTGCCGACGAGGATCACGTCCCCTACGGCACGAAAAGTAGAGCCGAGATCGTGCGCCTGAGCCTTGATGCGGTGGGATTTTTGGTCTCGCGCGGCGCGGACGCGGTCGTCGTTGCTTGCAATACCGCCACGAGCGCCGCCATCTCGGAGCTTCGCGGCGCATTTAGCGTGCCCGTCATCGGCATGGAGCCCGCCGTCAAGCTCGCCGCGGACAGCTTCGGCTCGCGCCCGACGCTGCTCATCGCCACGCCGCTAACGATCGC
>NZ_CALHHX010000168.1 GCF_938030685.1 uncultured Campylobacter sp.
CGATTTTTTAAGAAACACTGCGATTTTAGGCGCCGTTATGGCAACTCCGAGTACCATTTTGGGCGGGGAAAAAGTCATTGGCAAAAAGAGAACTTTCGGGCTATCGCTAAATCACGAAATTTTGGAGGAGGGTAAGCAGACGCGGCTTTGGATACCGCTTCCTCTCATCACGGAGTATCAAAAGGTAAGCGACATAAAATTTGACGGCAATTTCAACGATCCGTCCGTGGACTATGGCGAAATTCCGACGCTCTATGCCGGCTACGTCGGTGTGGCAAAGCCCACGCTAAATATTAAATTTAGCGTCGAGACCTTTGAGCGAAATACCGACTTTAGCAAGGTAAAATTTAATCCGAACGAAAAGCTTAACCCCGAGGTGGCGAAGTTTTTAGAGCCTAGCACGCAGATTCAAATCGACGGCATCGTCAAGCAAAAATCAGACGAGATCGCAGGCGGCATAAAGGGCGATTTGGAAAAGGCGCGCGCGATTTATACGTGGGTGGCAAACACTATGCAGCGCGATAACAGCGTGCTAGGCTGCGGGCTAGGGGACGTGAAGCAAATTTTAAGCAGCGGCAAGCTAAGCGGCAAATGCACCGACATAAATAGCGTTTTCGTCGCACTTTGCCGCGCACAGGGCATCGCCGCAAGAGAGATGTTTGGTATCCGCGTCGGCGCGTCAAGATTTAGCGCTCAAATGGGCGCCGCGCCTAAAGATGGCGTCAGCCATATCTCGGGCGCGCAGCACTGCAGGGCGGAATTTTATCTAAAAGGCCACGGCTGGATCCCGGTCGATCCTGCGGACGTTACAAAGGTGCGATTGGGCGAGAAGCTAAGCAATGACGACAGCAAGCTCGCTAAAATCCGCGAGTATTTATTCGGCAACTGGGAGATGTGCTGGATCGGCTTTAACTACGGCAGAGACTTCACGCTAAGCCCGCGTCCGGCGCAATTTCCGATCAATAATTTTGGCTATCCTTACGGCGAAGTGGACGGCAACACGCTAAATTACTACTCGCCGAAAGATTTCAGCTACGATTACAGATCGAAAGAGTTGTAGCGGTTCGCGTTTTGCTATGCGGCACGTCGAACTACTTGAGCTTTTTGAGTAGGTATACAAGAGAGGCTTCCCGCTAGACGACTTTGGGCGGATGTGTAAAAGCGCGCCTAATCTACATGCTGCCGCGTCTGCATCAGAAAAAATTCTGCGTCTTATTTGGCGTGTAATTTTAAAATTTTTAGAATTTTGCGAGCGACATGGCGGCGAAATTTTGAAATTTTAAAGCGAGCAAAATTTTGAAATTTTTCGGCGCGAAATTTTAAAATTTACGGCTTGCGGAATTTAAAATTTCGCCTCTTTGCCACTCTGTGCGAAATTTGGTAGCGGTAAAATTTGCAGATAAAATTCCACGCCTAAAGCCGACGAGGGTGCGACAAGATTATTAAGATTATACTTAAAGGCAAAATTTGAAAACCGAACTAGAAAATCCCGCGCAAGAAACCTTGACGCAAAAGCGAGAATATCCTGGCAAAAATCGCTTCAGCACGCGCAGTCTGTGGCTGATATTCGCCGCGATTTTTAGCGCGGTTGCGGCGACGTTTTGCTGCCTGCCCGCGCTTTTATTTTTGATTTTCGGCGCGAGCTTTTCCATTTTTTCAGGCGCAGAGGCGCTGGAAGGTTACCGTGCGCCGCTTTCTGCGTTAGCGCTTTTTTGCTTCGCGCTTTCTGCATTTTTCTTTTTCAAAAAGCCGCGCGCATGCTCGCTGCAAAGCGGGCGCAAAAAATGGATTCTGATCTACGCGCTCTTAGGAGCCTTGCTTGCCTTTATGCTTACATATCCCGAAATTTTAGGAGGGCTTTATGCGTAAAATTTTGTTTTTGATGCTTGGATTTACGGCGCTTTTTGCCGACAAAGAGGTTAAAATTTACGTGGAAAAAATCCACTGTCCGCTCTGCACCGCGATCGTGCGAAAGGCGCTTTTGCAAACGCCAGGAGTGATAAGCGCAAAGGTTTCGCAGCAGAGCAAAACCGCGACCGTCGTAGCAAAGGATGATACAAACGCGACCGCGATGCTTGAGGCGATCGCAAAAACGGGCTATAAGGGCGTAATCGTAAAATAAAAATCCCCGGCAAAATTCTGACTAAATTTTAAATAAATTCTTGCTAAATTTCGGTAAAATTCATGCGACTTTGCATAAAATTTCATTTTGCGCGGCTTGCCTGCAGCGTAAGCTAGCGCGATTGAAATTCTGCGCGTATTTTGCGGAAGCGCTATGTCGGCGCGGTCGCGTTTAAATTTAGCAGAATTTCGCAAGCGCTTAAGCGAGTGCGGTTGCTTTTAAATTCAACGGGCGTGTCGCAATAACGCGCGGATATAATAAATTCACAAGGAGCAAACATGCAAAAAAACGAGGTTATGAATGATTTTAAAAAGCTGTGCGAGATACCGCACTGCAGCTGCGAAACGGAGCAGATGAGGGAGTTTTTAGCGGATTTTGCGCGCTGCCAGGGCTTTAGCGTGAGCGTCGATCAGGCGGGTAACATCCACGCCATAAAGGGCGAGCCTAAAATTTGCTTGCAAAGCCACTACGACATGGTTTGCGTGGGCGCAGCGCCGAATTTGCAGCTCATCGAAGAAAACGGCATCCTAAGGGCGAAAAACTCGAGCTTGGGCGCTGACGACGGTATCGGCGTGGCGATGATGATGGGCGCGATGCGGGAGTTTGCGAACTTAGAGTGCCTATTCACCAACGACGAAGAGGTTGGGCTCGTGGGCGCAAACGCCTTTAAGGGTAAAATTCTATCGCCGAATCTGCTAAATTTAGACAGCGAAGAGGACGACCGCGTAACGCTGGGATGCGCCGGCGGCATAAACGTAAGCGCAAAAATCGGCGCGCAGACCATCAAAAAGAGCGGTAAAATTTACGAGATCGGCGTCACGGGGCTTAGCGGCGGGCACTCGGGCAACGAGATACATAAAAATATCCCAAACGCGACCAAGCTGCTAGCGAAATTCCTTGCCGAGGAGGGCTGTGAGCTTATTAGCCTGGATTTTGGCGAGAGGAGTAACTCGATCCCCGCAAACGCCGTGTGTAAGGCGCTCTGCGCGCATGAGCCAAGGCAGCGCGGCCTAGCGTGGGTAAAGAGCCTCGGCGAGGGCGAAGCGGACGTGCTGGTAAACAGCGGTAAAATTTTGGCGCTCATCAACTCGTTTGCCCAGGGCGTGCGCAGCTACGATACGCAGCTTGGCATGGTGAATGAAAGCATAAATCTATCGACCGTCAAGCAAAAGGGCGAAGTGATCGAGTTTGACTTTTTCGCGCGAGCGATGAAGCGCGAGGGGCTTGAAAATCTGGGCTTTGAGACCGCTACGCTAGCTAATGCGCTGGGTTTTGATGTGAGAGTAGCCGACCGCTCAGCGAACTGGGCGCCGTGCATCAGCGACTTTGCCCATCTGGTGCTTGAGGAGTTGCAAAAACAAAAGCCGCAGGCCAAATTTGCCGCCGTCCACGCTGGCCTTGAGTGCGGCGTACTGGTCGCAAAACAACCCGAGCTGCAAGCCTGCTCCATAGGCCCCAACATCCACTCGCCTCACTCGGTGAACGAGCACTGTGAGATAGCGTCGGTGGAGATGATGGCGGAGGTGGCGAGAAATATCGTCGCTAGACTGCAATAAATTTAGCGGCTTGTCTTTTTCCTTTATACGTCGTTGGAAACTCGGTCGGCTTCGGTCACGTATTGCGTATACGCTCCCTCGCCTCCGTCGTTTCCGTCTAGTCTAAAGAAAAAATACTTCGCCTTTAAAATTTAACGGCGGTTTCTCTTTTGAGCGTCTTTATAGAAATTACGCTTGCGGCGTCGCTACGTTGGTTTTGAAAGAGATTTTTGCTTTGTTGCACTCGCAACTGCAAGCAGAACGCAAATTTTCGCTCCGCAGGCTATATGACGGAACCGCTTGCCGAAATAGCAATTTAAAAGGAGATAAAAATGGAAAGCCAGGTCAAAAATTTTCTGCAAAATTGCGAGCAGATCGTTAAATTGCAAGCAAAGCAATACGAAAACCGTAGCTCTTTCGCAACCAAAATTCCGCCCGTTTTTATACTGTCTTATGATAAATTTGAGAAAAAATACGGCTCAAATTTACATTTGGATAGCAGTTCCTGCGTGCTGGTGTTTGACGGCGATCTTAGCCTGTCGGGAGGCACGATAAATTCCGCTTGGCTTAAGGATAAATTTAACGAAGCGGGTGGCAGAAATAACGCGCGAGCGATGTTTGTTAATGGAAATTTATCTATCGGCGGCGATATCGTCGATGATGATTATCTGTTTTTGCAAGTCGCCAAAGATACGGCGTGTAATTATCTGCATTCGCAGGACGGCGTTATCGCAATCGGCGGCAATCTAACGACGCTTTGGGGCATAAGCGGCGAATACAACGACGGAATGTTGCAGGTTTTTGGAAAAACGCAAGCGCCGTATATCGTCTCAAATGACCACACAATGCCTGATCATAGCGCTAGAGAATGCGTCTATGTCCTAGATGGACGGATCGGTCAAAGCTACCCGGGCGCGCTTGAGGGTTGGGAATTTTTCGAAAATAGCGAGCTGATGTTTAAGGACGGAATTTGCGAAGATGAACATCAGATCGATATTTCCGCCTTTTTTGAATTTGTAAAAAAGGGCGTTAATCCGCTGGTGGATTTTAAAACTTTTGAAGCTAGAAAAGCCGCCATGGATGAAGAGAATGAAGAGCAAGAGCCAGAATGCGCGGACGATCTGCCTAAAAATTCCGAAACCATCGCCGAGATATTAAATTTAGAAAATTTCAGCGGTGGCGATGAGGAGTTATACGAGTATATGGCGAGCGAATTCGGAGCCATAGAAAAAATAGACGATGAAAGCGAAAAATACGCTTATGGCGGCAGGGCCTTCGAGCTATCTATCGTCGCGGCGAGAATGGCGGAAAATTGGCGGCTGATTATGCAGCGTTACTCTGCGCGGCAGATAGACGAGCTACGCAAAATCATCATTAAGAGCGCGACTAATTTGGCTGATTATTTTTTAAAGATCGGCGATAAAAAACAGCTTGCGTTCATCCATGAATTTTTAAACGATGATGCGGTGAGCATCGAAAAGGACGAGCCGTTTTTATATGAAACGCTGGTGCGCGCGAGCTTGGAGCTGCAAGATTACGATAACGCTTACGCGTTAGCGTCCGTCATCGATAAAAAGTCCGAATTTTTGCCGCAGGAGATGGCAAAAAGCATCGCGGACGTTATTAAAAGCGAAGGCTACCAGGCTTGGCTGGCAAAACAGTAGGTCCCGAAAAGTAAAATTTCATAAAATTTAAATCCGTAAAATTTAACTCGCGAACATAGACTTAAATTTTACGGAAAATTCTTATCCTTGCTGTGGCACAGCTCGTTTAAAAAGCACTCCTTACAGTTCGGCTTTATCGCCTTACAGGTGTAGCGACCGAAAAGCACCATGCCTTGGTGCAGCTTACCAAGATCTGTTTTAAAAGCCTCGCTAAGATCGCGCTCCGTAAGCTCGGGCGTCTTTGCACGGCTCAGCCCTAGGCGATGCGCGACGCGAAAGACGTGCGTATCCACCGCCATCACGTTTGCGCCCGCGCCCTCCAAAAGCACGACGTGAGCGGTCTTTTGCCCCACGCCCGCAAGAGATTTGAGCCCCGCTTCATCAAGCGGCACGACGCCGTCAAAGTCGCTAACTACCGCCTGCGCCATTTTGATTAAATTTACCGCTTTGTTGTTGTAGAAATTGCACGAGCTGATTAGCAGCTTAACGCTTGCCAGATTGGCCTTTGCAAGCTCTGCAACGCTAGGGAATTCCGCAAAAAAGCGCGGCGTGATCAAATTTACCCGCTTGTCGGTACACTGCGCGCTAAGCATCACGCAGACTAAAAGCTGATAGGTATCTTTAAATTTCAGCTCGCTGCGCTCTTCCGCGAAGTTTTGCAGAATTCTCTTTTTTATCTCTAAAATATCTTTTTTACTTCTCATTTGCATTTCCTCAAGGCGGAATTCTACCCTAAAATTCTAAAGTACAGTTTGATTGTTAACAACTTTGAGTTATAATCGCCGTTAAAATTTTTTTAAGGAATTATGATGAAAAAAGTTTTATTTACAGCAATTAGTTTGGCTGCTGCTATCAGCCTTAACGCTACTGTTTACGCTACCGTAAATGGCAAAGACGTAACCGAAAAAGAGCTTGCTCCGCTACTTCAAGGCATAGGCAATGTAGATATCGCCGCTCTTAATGCAGAGCAAAAAAAGGAGCTTATCGATAAAGGCATCGATCTGATGCTGCTAACGGATGAAGCTAAAAAATCGGGCGTTATGGACGAAGACGTTTATAAAAAAGAGCTTGAAATCGTAAAAGATAACTTAGCGCTTCGTGTATGGCAGGCTAAAGAAGCTAGCAAAATAAATATCGACGATAAAGAAATAGGCGATTTTTATAACAAAAACAAAGCGCGCTTTACCGAGCCTGCGAGAATCAAAGCGGCTCAGATCGTCGTTAAAACCGAAGCTGAGGCAAACGATATCATTAAGCAGTTAAAAGGGCTTAGCGACAGTGCACTATTTACTAAATTTGCAGAGCTTGCCAAAGCTAAATCTATCGATCCGCAGGCTAAACAAACCGGCGGCGAGCTAGGCTGGATGCCTAGCGATCAGGTCAAGCCTTTTGCCGATGCGATCTCTAAGATAAAAGATGGTCAAATCACCACTAAAGCGATTAAAAGCAGGGTCGGATATCACGTCGTGTTAAAAGAGGAGTCTCAAGCTAAAAAGCAGTTAAGTCAAAGCGAAGCAAAGCCTTTTATTGAGCGCGTGCTTAGACAGCAAAAAGCGGCGAAAGTAGTCGAGCAAAAAGCGGCAGATCTTCACAAAAACGCTAAAATCGAGTATAAATAATATAGGAGCTAAAAATGGGCGTTTTAGATATAGTAAAACCGGGCGTTTTAAGTGGCGATGACGTAAGTAAAGTCTATGCGTATGCGAAGCAGCAGGGCTTTGCGATCCCTGCGGTAAACGTAGTGGGATCAAATTCCATAAACGCCGTCTTGGAAAGCGCTAAAATCGCAAATTCGCCCGTTATTATTCAGTTTAGCAACGGCGGCGCAGCGTTTTATGCGGGCGCTACTTGCCCTAATGCCGCAGTTTTAGGCGCTATTGCAGGCGCGCGCCAGGTGCATGCTCTGGCAGCTCATTATGGCGTTGCGGTGATTTTGCATACTGATCATGCCGCGAGGAAGCTGCTTCCGTGGATCGACGAGCTCATCGAAGCTAATGCCGCTCATAAAAAAGCTCACGGCGTGCCGCTGTTTAGCTCGCATATGCTCGATCTTAGCGAGGATGATTTGGAGCTAAATTTAGCGACCTGCGAGAAGTATTTGGAAATTTTAAGCGATCTTGGAATTTCGCTTGAGATCGAGCTTGGCGTCACAGGCGGCGAAGAGGACGGCGTCGATAATACCGGCGTCGATAACGCGCGGCTTTACACCCAGCCCGCAGATGTCGCGCTTGCCTACGAGCGACTTGGCAAAATCAGCGATAGATTCAGCATTGCAGCGAGCTTCGGCAACGTCCACGGCGTGTATAAGCCGGGCAACGTCGTGCTGCGACCCGAAATTTTAAAAAATTCTCAAAAATTCGTGCGCGAGAAATTTAATCTGCAATCCGAAAAGCCCGTAAATTTCGTCTTTCATGGCGGCAGCGGCAGCGATACCTCCGACATCAAGGCAGCCGTAAGCTACGGCGTAGTTAAGATGAATATCGACACCGACACGCAGTGGGCATTTTGGGACGGCGTGCGCGCTTATGAGGTCAAAAATCGCGGCTATTTGCAGGCTCAAATCGGCAATCCGGAAGGTGAGGATAAACCGAATAAAAAATTCTACGATCCTCGCAAGTGGCTGAGGGCAGGCGAGCAGAGTATGGTGGCGCGCTTGCAGGTCGCATTTGACAATCTAAATTGCCTAAATAGGAACTAATATGGATCGCCCGAATAACGAAGTGCTCGATATCACGCTACCTGAGGCGAAGGAGCGCTCGCTAGCGGGCGTTTTTTTTAAGATCGCAGCTCTGCCGATCGCGGTTTTTGTGGTGTTTTTGCTGGGCTATTTGGGGCTTATCGGGCTGAAGGTAGAGACGCACTCGATCCTAATGCTTGCGGTTTTGCTCATTATTGCACTAATTTTAGCTCGTCATAATGCAGAATATGGCTGCTTAAATTTTCAAAATAATATCGATGATTTCAAGCGAGAGCTAAAAAATTACATCGTCGCCAATCTCCTAAGCATTGGCGGTAAGAAAAAATCCGATGCCAGCTTTGATCTTTTTGTGGACGAATACGGCTATTCGCTGCGTAATCAAAACTACGCTTCCGTCGCATCGGCAGTCTTTCCGATGCTTGGAATTTTAGGAACTTTCATCTCGATTGCGATTTCGATGCCACACTTTTCCTCAAGTAATATTGATGGGCTCGAAACCGAGATCGCGCAGCTTCTAGGCGGCGTAGGTACAGCATTTTACGTCTCGATCTATGGAATCTTTTTGGCGCTTTGGTGGATATATTTTGAGAAAAAGGGCATTAGCAAATATGAGCGCCTGCTCATCAAATACAAAAATTCCACTAAAAATTTTTTCTGGAACAAAGACGAAATAACACAGGGCTATCTGAGTGAAATTTTAAACGCTAATTCTGAAATTTCGCGCTCATTTGCGATGATGAGCTCTACGAATTTTACCGAAAGGCTAAACCGCCTAATCGATGAAAAAATCGGCGCTTTTGAAAGCGTGATGGAAGCTGAGAAGCGAAGTATGGCGATTACACAAGAAGAGCTTGAAAAAGCAGGAGAGATGGTCCAAAGGACAAATCTCGCTCACGGCGAGTTAGATAAGAGCTTCGCTCAAATTTTATCTGCGCTCAAGTCCGTGTCTGCAAGCCTAATCGAAATTCAAAACGGAATTTCCGCGCAGTATCTAAGCCAGTCCAAGGCTTTAACGGACGGACAAGGCGAGCTGGCTAACGTTACGAATGCATTAAGCGCTCAAATAAAGAGCCTAAATGCCTCCTTAGGTGGGTTTGCGGGCGAAATTTCAAGTTCGCAGAATGCTTACGCCGCTAAAATTGACGCTAGCTTTAAAGGGCTAAGCGCGGATTTGAAGGCACTTTTAGGTGGAGAGGGCGCTGCGCGGACGAGCAACGAAAGCATCATCGAAGAGCTTCGAAAAACGCTTGCGAGCATCGATGAAAAAGCACTTTTAGATGAAAACGAATAACGAAGAAAAAGAGACCTTTTGGATCGCGTACGCCGATTTGATGGCGGGGCTGCTTTTTGTTTTCGTGCTTTTAGTAGGCGGCATCATCGTCAAATACTTCCTCACGCAAAGCAACCTGCAGGAGAAAGAAAGCCAAATTTCAAGTGCGCTAGCAAGCCTGCAAAGCCAGGAGAAAAAAAGCGCCGAGCTTGAAGCGCTGAATAAAATTTTTAGCGACCAGCTTGAGAAGCTGAACATAGAAAACACCGACCTTCGCAAGCAAAATTCCATCTACTTCATACAGATCGAAGATCTAACCGAGATGGCGGAGAAGCTGAAAAAAGAGAATTTAGACATCAACTCGCTTCTGCAAAAAGTGCGCGACGACGCCAACGCTACGATCAGCCAAAACGAGCTTAAAATCGCCTTTTTACTCGATCAGCTTACGCAGAAGCAGAGCGATTTTAATAAAATTTTACAGGACCTCAACGTCACGAAAAACCGCATCCGCAACCTCACCGGAATGAAGGTCAAGATCATCGCCGATCTGAAGGAGAAGCTGGGCGGCAAGATCCGCATCGACAACGAAAGCGGCGCGATGACGCTAAGCTCGTCGATCCTTTTCGACAAAGGCTCAAGCGAGCTTAAAGAGGGCGCCAAAGAGGCGCTCCGCTCGACGCTGCAGAGCTATTTTGCCGCGCTTTTGAATAACGATGAAATTCGCGAAAATTTAGATCAGATCATCATCGAGGGGCACACGGACAGCGACGGCGGGTATTTGTATAACTTAGAGCTCTCGCAAAACAGGGCGTTTGCGGTGATGGATTTCATCAATTCGTGGAATAAAGATGAGCGGCTGCAAAAATATCTCATCGCCAGCGGTCGCAGCTACACGCAGCCCGTGATGCGCAGAGGCGTCGAGGACAAGGACGCCAGCCGCCGCATCGAGATCAAATTTACTCTCTCAAACAAAGAGGCGATGGAGGAGATCAGGAAATTTTTGCAGTTCGACGCGAACGCTACGAATTAGAAGCTCGCCCTTAACGGCTCGCTCGAAATTTTAGCCCGCAAAGGGGAGAGCTTAAAATTTTAAAATTCCTAAAGAATTAACGGCTCATCTGAAATTTTAACGGCGGCGGAGCGCATCCCTTTATTTTAGCACGAATGTCGTATTTGGCGGCTTGCTAAATTTTACGCAGTGCCTACGCAGCATCTGCCGCGGCGGAATGGGTTTAAATTTTAAGTCCGCGCATTTTGCGCGCTTTTAGTGTTGCCCTGCGGATGATATAGTCTAAATTTAGATCTTTAAATTTAAGCGGATTTCGCGAGCGGTTTAAAATTTAAATGGATTAAAAGCCTTGTTCGTTTAGCTTTCTATATCCGTCACAACCGGCTTTGGATCCCAAAGCGCAAGCCTTATTTAAATATTTTTTTGCAGTATTCGCGTCCTGCCCCACGCCTTTGCCATAGAAATATAAAACTCCGAGATTATAACAGCTGTCGCCAAATCCCAAGTCGCAAGCCTCAGAATATAATTCGTTTGCTTTTTTATAATCTTGATTCACACCCTTACCTAAATTATATAAAACACCCATATTGTAGCATCCTTTGGCCATTCCTAAATTGCAAGCTTTAGAATATAATTCGAACGCTTTCTTGTAATTTTGTTTTACGCCACTGCCATCTTCATATGAAGCTCCAAGATTATAACACCCTTCGGCAATCTCCAAATCGCAGGCCTTAGAATAGAATTGATTTGCTTTTTGGTAGTCTTGCTTTACGCTGCCATCTCCTTTTTCGTATAAAACTCCAAGATTATGACAGCTTTCGCCATGTTTCAAATCGCAAGCTTTTGAATATAGCTCGCTTGCTTTTTTGTAGTTCTGTTCTACGCCTTCGCCAGATGCATATAAAAGCCCGAGATTGTAGCATCCGTCACCTTCTTGCAAATCGCAAGCTTTGGAAAGCAGTTCAGTCGCCTTTTTGTAATCTTTCTTTACCCCTTTGCCTGAGTAGTATAAAACACCCAGATTGCCGCAAGCTATGCTATTTTTTAAGTCGCAAGCCTTAGAATATAGTTCGGCCGCTTTTTTATAATCTTGTTCTGCGCCCTTGCCGTATTCGTATGACGCCCCTAAGGTAGTGCAACCCCAGCCATCGCCCAAATTACAGGCTTTAGAATTTAGCTCTTTTGCTTTCTCATAATCCTGCTTCACACCATCCCCTGAATAGTATGCCATGGCGAGATTTACGCATGCTAAGGTGTTGTTGCTATCGCATTCGCTTTGCAACTTGCTTATACCGGGATCGTCTTGTTCTGCCGACGACAAAGCCGTGGCCCCCGCCGACGATACAGCCGCCGCCGTGGCGATCAGCGCTAAAAATATCTTTTTCATACATCACTCCGTCTGAAATTTAGGCTATTTTATTTCATTTTCGCTTAATCTTTTGAAAATCGGCGAGCTATAAATTTGCGCGGTCGCAAGCTTAAAGGCGAAATTTAGCAAAAAGCGTTAAAATTCCAAGCATTACAAGGAGCAAAAATGAAAATTTTAAAAAGCACGAAGGCAAATTTCAAAGAGGAGTTTGCAAGGCTGGTGCGCCGCGGCGAGACGGATATGAGATCGGTAATGCCCGTCGTAAGCGGCATCATCGAGGAGATCAGAGCGCGCGGCGATGAGGCGCTGAGCGAGCAGATAGAGAAATTTGACAGATGGCGCGTGCAGGGCGATCTGGCTATCACGCAAGAGCAGATGAGCCGTGCCTACGAAGGTCTAAGCGCAGAGCTTAAAAACGCGCTACAGGTCGCATACGAGCGCATCTACGCTTATCATGAAAAACAGCTTGAGAGAAGCTGGTTTAGCTTCGATCCAAGCGGCGCGATGCTTGGGCAAAAGATCACGCCGGTAGATCGCGCGGGGCTGTATATCCCTGGCGGCAAGGCGGCGTATCCAAGCTCGCTTCTGATGAACGCTATCCCGGCAATCGTCGCGGGCGTGGAGGATATCAGCGTCTGCACCCCCGCCGTGGGCGGCACCGTAAATGAGCTACTGCTTGCGGCGATGCATGTGCTGGGGATCAAAAAGGCCTACAAGGTGGGCGGCGCAAGCGCGATCGCGGCGATGGCATACGGTACGCGCACGATCGGCAAGGTCGATGTCATCACAGGCCCTGGGAATATCTTCGTCGCAACCGCTAAAAAACTCGTGTTTGGCGACGTGAATATCGATATGATCGCGGGCCCTAGCGAAGTGGGCATCATCGCAAACGCTGCGGCAAATCCGCGCAACATCGCCGTGGATCTGCTTAGCCAAGCCGAGCACGACGAGATCGCAAGCAGCTTTTTGATAAGCGACGATGAAAAATTCGCTCTTGCCGTCGCAGAGCACATCGAGCGCGAGCTGCCTACGCTCGCGCGCGAGCCGATCGCTCGCGCCAGCGTGCAAAACAAGGGCGCAATCATCATCGCGCGCGATATGAACGAATGCGTGGGGCTAATGAACGAGCTTGCGGTCGAGCACCTCGAGATCGCGACCGAGAACGCCTACGAGCTGCTTCCGCGCATACGCCACGCAGGCGCGATATTTTTGGGCCACTACACGCCAGAGGCGATGGGCGATTATCTCGCAGGCCCTAACCACACGTTGCCGACCGGCGGAAGCGCGCGATTTTTTTCGCCTTTGGGGGTTTATAACTTCATCAAACGAAGCTCGATCATAGCGCTAAATAAGTGCGCCATAGATGAGCTCGGAGGCGCGTGCATGGCGCTAGCGGACGCAGAGGGGCTCGGCGCGCATAAAAAATCGGTGCAGATCAGATTTGATGAGAAGTGATTTTACGCTGCAACCCCAAGAGGCGGCGAGGACCGAATTTTAAAGAGCACCGGCGGCAGTTGCGAAACCAAAAGCTGAAATTTTAAAATTTAAAGATGAGTTAAATTTTAAAAAACGTAAGCGTCGCAGCGAGAGTAAAATTTTAAAATTTCAAAAGCGCTATAAATTTAAAAAAATAGCCGTATTTGATTAAAATTTAAGGCAAATTTACTAAGCGAAATGATATACTTTCGCTGATTTTTTACAAGGAGAGAAAAATGAAAAAATCACTTTTAGTTTTGGCTAGTTTTGGCTTTGCGCTAAGTCTTAGCGCCGCAGATCTTTCAGATAGCTGCAAAGAGTACTTCGCAGAGCTTGATAAGATGGTTGATACCTACAAACAAGCGGGTCAAGAGCAGCAGGTCAAGATGTATGAGGATCAAAAAAAGCAGTCTATGGATCAGATCAGCGCACTTCCTAAGGAGCAGCAAGAGGCCACTTGCAAACAAGCTAAAGAGATATTTAAGCAGATGATGGATCAGATGAAACAACAAGGCGCTATGAAATAAATACCTTCGCGGGCATGATGATGCCTTCTTCAGTCGCGGCGATGCGATATCGTCGCGATTAATTCTTTTTAAACTCACACTTTTATTTTAAAAATTTTTAAATTTTAAAATTTGGATGTTTTATCCTCGCTGCTTTCGGGGCGCACCAAGAATTTCAGATTTGATATTTAGCTTGTTGCAGGAAGTCAAAACCAATAAAGCGCTCGTCGTCGTTAAAATGCTCCGCAAGGCGACGCATCTTAGTGGGACGCTGCGGTGCACCAAAGATTTACGAGCCGTTTTGGCGCGGCTCGAAACAGCGCCTCATCAATATGATGAATTCGAGGCTCGGTTTGAGCGTTATTTTATCGCGATTTGAAATAGCTGGGCTCATAGATAGAGCAAATTCGCGTCTCAGTTTGCGGCTCTGCTTATGAATTTACGGCTTTACGACCAAAAACATCTCGCAAGATCGGCTTGGATTTTAATCCTTAGTAACGATCGTGCCGTTTTGTATTTCGTGCACGCAGACATTTCTGTGCAGCTCTTTATCGCTATCAAAAGTATAGTAGTGCGTTGTTACTGTGCAGCGTAAATCGGCGTCGATGACGAACTCCTGCTTGGCGCGCATCGGCGGCTTGCTTTTACCGCAGTGCACGTAATCGGCGTAAATTTCGCGACAATCGCTTATACGAAATGCGTCGTTTAAAAGGCACATAAAAACATATTCGTGCCCGTGCTTGCTATCTTGGAAATCCCCCAGATAAAGCCTTAGCAGAATTGTTTTGGCGCTCTTTTTTTGGCAAACGACAAGCCCTTATGTCTTTGATCCTCTCCCAATACGCGCTTAGATTGTCGATTAAAAAGTTCTCCTTTGCGAACGAAAACAGCTCATTTTTATCAAGTAAATTTTTATCGATAGCCGCTAAGGGCGAAATTTCTCCCGGATAGCGTATCGGCAGTTGCGCGATCGGCAGATCGTCGTAAATATCTTTCATACTCTGATAAATCTCCGGTCGCGGCGCATCGCCTCCCTTAGCCGCAGCATTTTCCATGCCGCATAGCGCAAGTAGACACAGCAAAAATATCCACACCTTTTTCATAGCATTCCCCATCCCCCCTGTTTCGGTCGCAATCTCTTTGCTCCTGATCATACTGCAAATTTTAAAGCCTTAATATGAAGAAAAAAGATCAAAAATCAAAGCGTCGCTTTTACAGCCATCCTTAGCCATCTTTTTCTATTTTGCCTTTGCTTTTGGGCTAATTTAATCCGAGCCCTCTTGTTCTTGTGTGAAATGGACGATGCGCGATTATTCGTCATCCTGAGCCTTTTCGGTGAAGCTAACGATGCGCGGAGCTGCGATGCGCGCGTAATCCCGCGCGTTTAAAATGATCGAGTGATCGAGCAAGCCCGCGTTGAAAGCGATCTCATCAAAGCGTCCGAACAGCGACGGATCGGCGATTAGCAGCAGTTTGTCGTGGAAGCTAAAGGGTGGCACCGAGCCGATGACGCAGTCCGTGAGATCGCCCACTTCATCAGGGCTTACGAGCGATGCTTTCGTGCCGCCGAGCCCCTCTGCCAAGCGCTTTAAATCGGTTTTATGATCGGCTGCGAAGACCGCTAGGACGTAAATTCTGCCGTTTCTGCCCGCGGGTTTGTCGCTAGGAAGCTTCAGCTGCTGCGGCACGTTTGCGCAAATTTGATCGGCGGTTAAAGTTAAATTTCCCGCGCAGGCGCCGTTTTCGCAGCCTTGAGCGCTCGCAAAGCTGGAAGCATTGGAGTTTTGCGCGTCATCGGCGCTTACTAAATTTAAATTTTGCGAAAAAGAAATTTGCCCATCCTTAAAGCCCTTGATCGTGCAAACCAGCGCCTTTGCGCCCTGTCCTAGCTGCGTGCCGCGGATTTTGGCGACTTCGGCGGATGTGCCCGCGCTTTCGTGAGCTACGACGCGGAAGCGCGCCCCCTGCCGCGTCAAAAGCTCTTTTAGGTTTTCAAAAATTCTCTCTGACATGCTCTCTCCTTGTTTTTGCAAAATTATACTAAAATTTTAACCAAACGACGCATCGGCGCCAAATTTTGCAGCCTTGCCACTTTTGTTGGCGCAATAGCTTGCGCCGCCACGCGAGCTTTGTATGTCGCGCATTTTACGGCTAAATTTTTAAAATTTAAAAGGCGCGCAAGCTGGAGAGCGCTAGATTTCGGCGCGCAGGCGAGAAAAAGGAGGGATGCTAAATTTTACGGCTGCAATCTACGCAAAAGCGCGATTAGGTCCCGCCGCGCATAAAATTTACGCAAAGCCCGCGGTAAAATTTCGCGGTTAAAATTTGTGCAAAGGCGCAGCATAGTTTTTAAAAAGGGCGGTTAAATTTTCTACGCGCAGTTCAGCTCTTGCGAGCGATTTGACTTTTGTGAGCAGTTTGGCTTTTGCAAGTAGTTCGGCTAGTCGGCTCGTTTGCAAACGGCTAGGCTTTCCTTGCGGCGCGGACATCTATAGGCGGGGCTTAAAAGCAGATCGCGTATCTCTTTTGCAGGCGGTTAGGCTTTTCTGCGTGCACGCACCCGTGCGACGACCTGCCAAAGCCCTGTATCATTTCGCAGCTCCTTCCGCCACGAAAACGACGCCTCGCTCATCTATGAAAAGACGTAGCGCATCGCCCCCTCGCCGTTTTGCACGAGCACAATCTCCTCCGCTTCTTTGTGCGCGGTTAGGCGCAGCGCCGTGCCGACGCAGCCGTAAAAAATATCCCACGTCCCGCTTGCGGGCTCATAAATCCTTATCGTCGTGCCGTATTCGGCGTCCGGTTGCGGATTTGCGAGCCGCTGCGCGCGCGAGGGCACGATAAATACGTCCTGTACCGCGGATCCGTCCAAAACCCGCGCGAAGAGCCACTCACCTCTGACTTCACGCGGCGTGCCGCTCTGCAGGCCGTCCGTCCACCATATGTCCCAATCGCCGATGAGCGGTGCGAAAAAATCGTGCTCGCTCGGTATCTTTGCGCTCCGTGCGTCGCTGCACAGAGCCTTTGCAAATCCGCTTTTTTGCATTAACGCTCCTTGCGAAATTATTTCATCTTGCGGATTTTAGGCTCTTTGCTCTCTACGAGTTCGTAAATTTTAAGCTCGACCTTAACGTCTTTGGGCGCTAAAATTCTAATTTCGCCGCCGTCGTAGGCGAATGGATGCGTGAGCTCGTAATAGATCCGCTTCTTTTGCTTCTTGCCGTCGCATAGCATCAGCGTTTGAGCAAGCTCATTGCCGCCGCTAAACTCATAATAAAGCCCGTCCGAGCCCTCTTTTGGCTCTATTTTGCCGCCGATCAGATACGCGTCGTTGCAGTCGGCTTTGATCTCTTTCGAAAAGATCGCTTCGACTTTAAACTGCTGCGGCGGCATCTTTGACGGCGTTAGCTGAAAGACGTTTAGCTGCTTTTGCGCCTCGCCGCCGAACAAAAACAGCGGCAATAGGAAAAATAAAACGCTTTTTCTCATTTTTTACTCCTTGAAAAGATATTTTTATTTAAAATTTTAGCAAAATTTTTACTCATTAAACTGAAATTTCAATCAACTTCGTTTTTGCCTACAATACAGATGATGTTTTTTAGCGCTTCCGTCTCTGATTTTAACGCCTCGCTATCGGTTTTTTGCGCAGCGCTATTTTTGTTCGCTAAATTTTTGCTAGAGCCTTGCGGCGAGGGTTTTTCCCGCGAGTTTAAAGCCTTGACGGCGTCGCGCGATATTTCGCCCTGCGTCTGCACGGTGGAAATTTCGCCGCTAGCCCCGCCAGCCTTGCTCGTGCGGCGGCTTAGCACGCTTTTGACGCTTATCTTTTCGCCTGCGTAAAACGCTTCGCAAAGCCCGCCTTGCGCCTCATAGTCCGTCACTTTGACGCTGCCCTCTTGAAATTTATAAAATTTCGCCCGTTTCGCTCCTCGTAGCTCCCTGACTCCGCCCCATACGTCGCTCTGCGCGTCGAGATCTGCGAGCGCGAATGCGCCGTCTGCCGCCTTATACATATTGCCGAGCCTTATCGGTATGCGTTCGCCGCTCTTTTTGGTAAGCACGAAGCCGATCTTTTCGCCATCTTTTGGGCTCTGGCGGAACTGCCCCGAGAAAAACGCCGTGAAAAACGCGACCTCTTTGATCTCGCCGTCGGTGCCTAGGTACCTCGTCCAGCCATCTTCGGGCACATCGATCTCGGCGACGTCTCGTCCGTCCTTTGCGCCGCATTTTAAGCCCGCGCAGCCGCTAAGCGCTAATGCCGCAAGCGCGGCCAGAAATAGGTTTTTCATATTTTCCCTTCAAATAAATTTGTCTCAAAGCAGGGCGGTAAATTCGTAGGGCATTATTTTAGACTTGCAGGATAGCCGCTAAATTTTTCGATCCAGCCGTCCTCGCCGTAGAGCTCGCCGCAAAGCCCGTCCGAGAGCTCGGCTAGATTTTCGCCCGCCTCGTCCGCAAGCCGCCAGCGCTCGCTTTGCTCGAAAAAGCTTAGCGTCTCATGCAGGACGTGATCGGTAAGATGCGCGCAAAGCGTCCTTAGCGCCTCCCTCTGCTGCGGCGAAAAGTCCGCTATCGATGCATATAGTCGCTCGCACCGCGCGCCTTTCATCCGCCCGCTCATGACCGCATCCAACCACGCCAGCGACCCGTCCCTGAGCTGCCGCACATATTCCCGCCCGAAACTCTGCAAAACATCCATTTTTCACTCCTTGCGTTTAAATTTTAAAATTTTTGGCGCCTCGCCTAAATTTAGATCGAAATTTACTTCCTAAGCCCGTTTAAGCTTTTTGCGTCCTAAATACGGCGCGCCGCATTTCACCTTTTATAAAATTCTACCTAACTAGCGCCGTTTTTTATCGTTTGCGCTGCTATTTTATCGCGCCGCAAAATTCGCGCTGCACCTCAAAGCCCAGCGTCGTTTAAATTTTAAAATCCGAAAGCTCACGACCGAAATTTTAAAATTTAAGGCTCGATGAAATACGTTTCGGCGCGATGGTATGCGCCGCTTGAAACTTTAAATTTTAAAAACTCGCACTTCGCCTCAAAGCCCGCTAGCGGGGCTAAATTTATCAAGCCGACGTTGCCCAGACGCGTAAAAATCGCCGTCCGCTCGCCTCAAACGAGCACTCCTGCCAGTCCCAGTCGTTCTCGCCACCCATTGCAAAATTTTGAGGCTCGCCTGATAGGCCGGCCGCGCTCAAAGCAGCCGCTATACGCTCTTTCATAAAATCATCGGGCTCGCAGGGCGTAAATTTTTCAAATTTTATCTCGTAAAGGGAAGCGAGCCTAAAGTCCGCACGCACGAGCTTGCCGCACTGCTGCGCGAACTCCGCCGCGCTGCATTCGTGCTTTGGGGCGTAGTACCAAACCTCCAGCTCCTCGATGCTTTCGCCCTTAAATTTTATGGATTTTATCATTTTGACCCCATTTCGATCGTCGCGGCGATTTTAAATTTCATTGCTTAATTTCACTTGCCCCATACGGCGCAGGTTTTGCACGCAAGATCAAACTCTCGCTATTCGGCGCAAGCGCGCTGCGCAGACAAATTTTAAATTTAATCCGCCGCGCTTTAAATTCAGACGCCGAAGTCCGTCCGCATCCCCTCTTTGCCTTTCGGCGTAAAATAGCAAACGATGTAGCAGAGCATTCGGTCTTTGCAGTCGTATTTGGCTTCGAGAGCCTCGATAATGCGCGCAAATTCCTGCGGCGGCTTGTCCGCAAAGGCGCCTCGCAGCTCCTCTGCGGCGATATGTTTTGGGCTAAGGAGCAGATACGCTGCGCCGCCGTCCTCATCCTCGCTGATGGCGCGTAAAATTTCACCGCTCGCGCGAACCCGCCAATGTTCCTTGCCGTCCCACTCGCGCAGGCTCAAAAACGCTGTGCCGCCGTCAGCGTCCAAAGCCTTCTCGTTTAAAATTTGAGCGCGTAAAGCGCCTTCATTTAAGTTCTCCTCGCTCGCGACCTCGATAAAAACGTCCGTGCCGAGCAGATAGCTGGTTCGCTCAAACTCGCTTTCGTACTCCCGGCCGTCAAATTTAGCGGCAAATTCGCGCACCCGCTCGTCCGCTTCGCAGCCGAACATCATCGCGTCGCTATCTGAAATTTTAACGATATAAGGCTCGTTCATAGGATTTTCCAAATTTTATTGCAGCTCGCATTTTCCGTAAACCCACTCGCGAGTTTCGTTTAGCTTAAACTCGCCGTCTTTTAGAAAATACTGCTTGCTGCTTTTGATCGCGTTTTCGCCCGTGGCTATGTAGTCGCCGATGAAGCCGCGATCCAGGACGTCCTGCGCTAAAATGCTCCGCTCAAAGACGTTTTGCGTCCTTTGCGTCTCGCGCCATTTGCCGCTCTCATCAGGCTCGCGCAGGGTGATCGAGATGTTATTGCCCGCCTCGTCGTAGTCGTAGATATACTCGTACTGCTTGCCGTCGGAGGCCCCGCGATTTTTTATCACATTGCCGCGCGCGTCGTAGCTAAACTCGTTTTCAAACACGACCTCCCATCGCTGCGATTCCTCGCACCAAAGCGCGGTTTGCTCGCGTAGCGGTCTGCGTTCCTCGGTCTCCTCGTGCACGTTTTTGTAGTACTCCCTCCACTCGTTTTTTGCGGCGTCCCAGCGCGATCTTAGCTCGCTAAAGCGCCTATACTTGGGCTCGATCTTGCGCAAGATCTTTTCATCGCGCTGCCATGTGTCGTCCTTCCATATAAAATTTATCTCGCTGCGCGTCCCGTCCGCGGCCGTAAAGACCGTGTGTTTTGTAAGCGGTACCCATTTACCGCGCCACGCGTAGCCTTCGGAGCCCGCGTAAGCGTCGCCGTTGTAGTGATATATCGATTTTTCGTACGGCACCCATTTTTTCGCTTTGGCGTTCCATTCATAGGTCGCTACGAAATTATTTCTGTCGTTTTCATCGACAATCCTTTTTGTAAGGTGCGTCGGCGTCCATCTGCCCTTTTTTAGCGTGAAATTTTGCAAAATTTCCGTTTTGCCCTCGCGCTTTTCGACGGCTTCTTCTCCGTCGTACGGCTTACCGTCCTTGCTTTGCAGGCTGAAATAAATTTTTGAGCCGTCCTTTGCGATCTCGTGCTTGCTCATCGCCGTTTCGCGAAATTTGTTTGTATTCGCGTCCCAGTCGTATTCGATATTTTCGATCTCGCGCTCGCCGCTTTCGTCAAATTTGCTAAAGCTTTTCGATACGGATGCCCCCTCTTCGCCGCTCTTTTTGTAGATTTTTTCTAGGCGGCGGGTTTTGGCGTCGTAGTTTTGGCTCACTTCATATTCGTAGCGCGGCACGGCGCCGCCCTCTGTTTTATAGCTCGTCTTTTGCAGACAAATTTTATCCGCCGCCGCGTGTTTTGCCGCCGCACCCGCCTCAGTCGCGCCCGCAGGCATCGCGAGAACTAATGTCGCCGCTAAAATTGCCGCCCGCGCTCGAAGCTTGTCTGCCGAAACCGCCGTCTGCGCCCTAAAAGCGCCCGCCGAAACAATCGCTCGCGCCTTTAAATTTAGCGCCGCAAAATCTGCCGCATCCTCGGGCGAAATTTTAAAAATACCTCTCATGACCGATCCTTTTATTATCTAAATTTTAATCCATGCTACGTCCGCTAAATTTAAACGCAAAGCTCGCGCAACACCGCGTCCGTAAAATTTAAACGCGACGCCGCACCTGCTAAATCTAACCGCGCAGCACTCGTAGATCGCGCAGGTAAAATTTAGTCGCGAAATTTTACCGACGCATCTTCAAACGCTACTTTATCTTTTTATATTTCCACGTCTTTTCCGTTATGAGCTCGGATTTGCCGTCTTTAAGCTTAAATTCCTTAAAGCTCGTTATCGCGTAGATACTAGGCATCTCAAACATCATCAGCGCGGCGCCGTGCCCCACGCTGTCTGATGGGATTTGGGTATCGTAAGTAGCCTCCGAGCGCCCGGTTTGCACCCATTTGCCGCTCGCGTCAAGCTTGTAGGTATCCATCGCCGTATTGCTGCCGCGCTCGTCGTAGCTATAGACGTATTTGCCGCTACTGGAATTTGATTCGTAGCTTTGCACGAGCGGGCGCTCGCCCGATTTATCGTAAATTTCGCCGTTTGAGTAGCTTTTGACCCAATCTTTAAGCTGCTCATCCCACAGATAAGAGGTCATATTAAGATCCGCGCCCTTCTTGATAGCGGTCTGTTTGCTCATATTATCCCACGCGCCCTTCTCGTCATTCCAGATGAAGCTCGTAACGACCTCCTCGCCCTTTGCGGCATCAAGCTCGTGCTTGCTCATCGTCGCGTTTTGCCACGCGCCGCCCTTAAAGGTGCTGCGGATCTGCTCGTAGCTGCCGTTTCGATCGCCGTTAAGCATCTCTCGCTCGCTGTTTTGCCACGCGCCGTTTACAAACTCGTAGGTTACGTATCCATTCATCTCTCCTAGGCCGTCGTAGAAAATTTCAGTCTTATCTTTGGGCTGCCAGCTCTTGCCGTCCCATTTGAAGCTTATCGTAAGCTCCTCCTTATCCCACGCGTTTTTTACGGATCTGTTCATACTCTCTTTATGCCATTTGCCCTTTGTGAGCTTATATCGCACATCTTCGGTCGCGTTGCCGTCGTAGCTGGAAACGGTTTTGCTCGCATTGCGCGTGCCGTCATCCGCTATCGAATTGCTCTCGCGCGTCGTGACGTTACCCTTTACGCTTTCCGTGTAGTCTTCTATTTTTTTCCACTTGCCGCTTTTAAGATCGAGGCCAAATACTTCAAATTTAACCATTCCTCCCTTTTCGTCAAAGTAGCTGATCTCTTTGTAGCTAGAGCCTAGGCCGTCCGAGGAGTTCGTATCTCTTACCTGCTCCAGCTTGCGCGCCGCCGCGTCGTAGCTTAGATGCGTGCTTTCTTCGCGCTGTCCGAGTGAGCTGTAGCTCATACTTTGCACCATATACTCATACTCCTTGGCAAACGCCGCCACACAGAGCAGCGCAAGTATCGTAGCGAGCTTTTTCATCCTCTCTCCTTGAAAAAATTTTGATAATTATATAATGTTCGTATATAAAAACGGATAAATTTCGCTGCGCGGCTAAATTTAAAAACTTCGATTTTTAGGCGGTAGCGGTGGAATTTTACGTCGCCAAACGGCTGGAATTTTAGCAATATTTGATCTGATTTTGTGTTAGTTGTCGATAGAATTTATGCGAAATAGAATTACGTGCGAGCTTCTGCTAAATTTTAAACAGATCTAGGCTGATTTATATCAAAGCTTCACTGCGTGCCGTTAGCGATAAAATTCTACGTCATAAAATTTTAAATTCACGCGCAGATCCGCTTGAGGAGATAAAAATGCAATACTAAATTTTTGGCAGCTCAAAATTTCAAATAATGCCGGTTTTTAAAGAGTGCCGCTGGTTAGGCGATACTAATCGCAGAAGCGCTTATCCGTGTTATTTGCTTTGCGCTTGACTAGGAAGTCCGCCTTTTTAGCGGGGTCTGCGAAAAACTCGTCCTGCCTAAGTAGCGCGGCGTCCATTTTGTCCTCGGCTGCCTTGAGCGCGGCGGCGCGATCTGCGAAGTGAGATGGAAATTTCTCATCAAATATCGCTTTATACGGGTGCGTCTTGACCCAGTCCCTGGCGCGTGCCGCCGCATCGCGCTGTTTAGCGAGATCGCAGAATGCGTATGGATTTACCACGTTGCCGACGAGCTGTAAAAACGCCGCGTTCGCGGACTCGGTCTCACGAAACATCTCGTCCTTGATGTCGATGACGCGAGCGAAGGTTAGGAATCGATTTTTGCCTGCGTAGAACCAAAACACCGCGTCGTCCTTAAGCCCCAGATCATAAGCGCGCGCTGCGACGGTCATCAGCGTAGTCGGAGCGACCATGTCCGGAGCGTCCTCTATGATTTTGATCGCCTTTTTTAGGCTCGCCACGTTGTTTTTCATCAGCAGATCGTCGATCGGCTCGTAAACGTGCACGTATTCGGGCTTGCCCTCCTTAGCCGAATAAAACGGCGAGACATAGATGTCGATCGAAGTGATTTTTTCCACCTTGTCCTCACTCTCGCCTTGGGCGCTCAAAGTCGCAGCCGCCGCCGCACACAGCAGCAGTGAGCGAAATTTTTTCATAACCTCTCCTTCGGTTAAATTTTGTAAATTTGCTTCGTAATTATACCCTGAAATTTAAGAGCGCGAGCTTGATTTTTAACGAATATATTTTTGCGGAATTTTAATTTTTGCGGCGGTTCTATTTTCTTTTGATCAGGCTTTAGCGCGATGCTTGAGCGGCTAAATTTAAGCGCCGTTAGTCGTAAAATTTAGCTCATAATTTAGATCGCATGAAATCGTTCAAAGTGCTTACTAAAATTTTAAAATTTCGCCCTTTTAAGCATCGTATGCTAGTCATTTATCGCTGAATGCGGCTATAGACTGGCCGTGGCGCGCCGTGCGGTATCGAACAAGAAAATTTGCCAGTCCGCGGTGAGCCATGAAATCAAAGGCATAAATGTTCGCGTGCTGGTTCTTGATCTGCGCGAAATAAAAGTCGCCGCTTTAATAGAGTAATATATCACAGTCGCCTAAATATTCATTGAGCAGCAATTGCAGACAAATACACACTCATACTCGTAGGACTTTTGATTCGCTTTGTAATAGACTGCACAAAAAACTTCTTATAATATGAATCTTATAAAAGTTTATTTGCCTCTATCGCTTTTGCTATAAAGCACATAGTAATTTGTAGAAATGCACAACTAATCGCTAGTAACTTAGTTAGTTATAATGCCACCTTCAATTCTTTTACTCTCTTTTCAGCATATTCTTTTAATATAAGCGATAATGCTATAAGATTTTTATGCTTAACATACCCTGGAGGTAGGGTATTGTCAAAGCAATTTTCGTATAATAACTTATCTAGCTCTTTTGTGTCTGCAATGGCTTGAAATGTTTTTTCTTTATGGTTTATTACTACTATTCGTCTTTTTGAGAATTTTATATAATCATTAATAAATTTTTTATCTCCGCTTAGGAAAAATCCAACACCAAAATCAGCTTTTTCGTTTTTAAACAGTTCAATATACTGAATCCCATAAAAACAAAATATATCCCAAGCTTTATTTTTGGCTTCCTGAAAAATTTTGTCTAAGTTCCACTGTCTTATATCAAAATTCATAAATTCTGTCATTTTGGAGTTATCCTTAAAATACTCATAAGCGAAATTTAATACTTCTAAAAAAATAGGTCCAGATTTTCTCATTATTTTTGAAAATTCTATAGTTTTCTCGCTATAGCTAATCCTTTTAAATGATATTACAAACATTAATAACACATAGGAATATATAAAAGTATGATTTGAATATTTAAATCCATTAAAATTTAACCAATACTCTTTTTTGCTTATATCCAAATACATAGGAGAACCATCCATATTACGGCAAAGCTTGCAATCCTCGTCTAGATAATTATGTGTAAAATAATAAATTCTGCGTCTTACTATATTATCAAGTAAAGACGTATCTTTAACATTTAAATTTTGAAATTTAAATAAAGCGCTTAGTTTGTTAAGTTTTATATTATATTTTTGTAATTCTTTTTCATATTCTAACGAATAAGTATGGTTTGAATTCATAAGATCTTCATCTATATAAGGCTGCGGATTTATATCTAAGTTATTTTCAAACACAAATTTTGCTATAGGGTTGCTGTCTATGCCTTTTGGAATAAAACTATTACTATTTTTATCTTTCTCAATAAAAAGCCCCAAGGAATTAGAGTCGATATTTATAGATATGTCAATATTTTTCTTGATTCTACTGAGATTTTTATCCAGCAATAGTATGTTTTTGTAGGCAGATAACGAGCTTTTAAAAGAAAATTTATCATATTTTAAATTTGTGATCTGCCTTAAAATATCTTGTTGTATAAACGTATCATCATTAGTTCCAATCATAAAAGTATAATTCTCAAATATTTGAGAATTATACGAGTATAACTTATAGATTTCTATTATATCTTGATTTTTTTGTAGATAAATAATATCTCTACAAAAGTTGGAAACTTCTTTATTCATCATCTATTTTGCCCTTTTTGTGTACTAAGTACTTGCATGTGTTTGGGTTCTATTGCTCCTATCAACATTATAGCATGTAATTCTTGCATGCCGATCTCGATCTTATCGTTGAACTCAAACTCACTATCGTAGATAAAACGCACCTAGCACTGATGGAGACTAGAGCGCTATCTACCTTTTTGAACTCTATATTACCGTAGTTTGCGTCTAAATCACCCGAATGTTCACGTAGAATGCACATACAAACACCATCTGATTATACTTTGCACGCTTTTGATCGTTAACTAGCGACAAAAACTATTTGTCGTAGTCGCTCTTGCAATCGCTCGTATCCTTGTATAAAACATATCTATCTACTAGCTGTTGCTCTAAAATCAATGGCGTAACTGTTCACACGCTTGTTCTTGATCTGCGCGAAATAAAGCCACCGAAGCGCCACCAAAGTTTTAGCGGCTAAATCCTGCACCGTCATCTCGCAATGGAATTAAATTTAGCAAATTCTATCACGACATAAACGCGACGTTGCTGCTCGTAATCTCGTAGCGAAATTAAATTTATCTGCAGCCTCTGACTTTACTGCCTTTAGCTGCGCTTTAAATTTTACTTTCAAAGCCCGTTTCTGCCGCGTCGCGGTAGAAATCGATCTGATCTTTTTTGATAATGCGGATGTAGTCGGTGCTGCCGGGATGCCCGCTTTGAAAGCCCGCCGTCATCACGTAGGTGCCGTCTTCCTCGATGAGCCCGCGCTGCAGAGCCTCGCTTATGATACGTGCGAGCAGCGAGTTGATGCTAGTTTTTTCCTTAACCATCGCTGGATTTACGCCCCACACGAGACTTAGCGCGTGCGCGGTCTGCTCGTCGTGTGCGATTGCGATGATGTCGATTTTGGCGCGGTTGCGTGCGAGTTTGATCGCTGAGCGCCCCGAGCCCGTGATCGAAAGTATCGCGCCTGCGCCCAGCCTTGCGGCAAGCGCTGCGGTGCTTGAGGTGATCATATCGGTCTCGTCGTAGAAATCGTAATCGTTAAATTTATCGTAAGGATAGATCTTTTCGGTCTCGCGGATCGTCTCGCTCATCGCGGCGACCACGGCTGCGGGGTTTTTGCCGATGGCGCTTTCCTCGCTTAGCATCACGGCGTCGGTGCCGTCGAGCACGGCGTTTGCGACGTCGCTGATCTCGGCTCTGGTGGCGCGCTCGTGCTCGGTCATGCTAAGCATCATCTGCGTGGCGGTGATGACGGGCTTTGAGCGGGCGTTGGCTAACGCTATGATGCGCTTTTGGATGCGCGGGATCTCATAAAACGGCATCTCGATGCCCAGATCTCCGCGCGCGACCATTATGCCGTCGCTTGCTTCGATGATCTGCTCGATGTTTTCTACAGCGTCGAATTTCTCGATCTTGGCGTAAATTTTAGCTTTTGAGCCCAGAGAGTTTAAAATTTCGCGCACGCGCAGGATGTCGTTTTGAGACTGCACGAAGGAGATGCCTACGAAATTTACGCCGTGCGCCGCGCCCCAGCGCAGATCTGCGAGGTCTTTTTGCGTGATAACGTCGATATTTAGGCGGGTATTTGGGAAGTTCACCCCCTTATTTGAGCTTAAAAAGCCGTCATTTTCGAGCACCGCTCGCACGCCTTGCTCGCTTACCGCGACTACCTTGGCGCGGATCGAGCCGTCGTAGAGGTAGATAAACTCGCCCGCCTTCATCAGCGGCAAAATTTCGGGGTGGTTGATACACAGCTCGTATTCGCCTGGGGCGGTCTTTTTGCCGATTATTTCGCGAGGAAGGAAGGTGATTTTATCGCCCGTTTTTAGTTTAAAATTTTCCTCGAGTTTGCCGACGCGGATCTTTGGACCGCTGATGTCCTGAAAGACGCCTATTCGTACGCCCAGGCTCTTTTCTACGGCGCGGATTTTGTTTAAATTTGCCTCGTGATACTCGTGCGTGCCGTGGCTGAAGTTCATCCTAAAGGCGTTGCAGCCCGCCTTTACCATCGCGCTCATCATCTCTTCACTGTCGCTTGCGGGCCCGATGGTCGCTAGGATTTTGGTTTTTTTAAGCATCTTTTCTCCTTTAAATTTAAAATTTATCGCCGCATTGGCGAAATTTTACGTGAAATTTTGAAATTTCTAAATTTTAAAATTCGCTAGGCGAAGGAATTTTAAAATTTTATGACGCAGGAGAATTTTAGAATTCTACGGCATGGCTAAATTTTAAAATTTCATAGCTTGCTGTGTGGGTTAAATTCTAAAAATTCGCGTTTGAATGAAATTCAAAAATCCCCAATATATGTGAAGCGCGAGCAAAATTCTAAAATCCTCGCCGAAGTAAAATTTTAAAATTCTTGCCCGAGCGAAATTTAAAAATTCCTCTTTATCGCATCATTTCCGCATCAAATTTTGCATCATCAAAGCTCACTCCCAAATATTCGCAGGCACTTTTTGCGTCGCGAAGTGCGTTGCCTAGGCAGCTCGTAGCGCCGGGGCTTGGGGTCATATTAAAGATAATCCCCGGATTTTCGCCTATTCTAGCTTCGCCTAAAAGCAGCTTTTTTTGCGAGTGTGAGATTACTTGCGGGCGCACGCCGCCAAAGCCCTTGGCATAATAAATATCCTCCTCGCGGATGCTAGGTATGATCTTGCGCGCATTTTTGATGAAAAGCTTTTTACCTAAAATCGGTATCTCAAAGCCTATATTGCGGATTAAGAAGTCCCTTACCTCGCTATCGCCAAAATTTTGCCAAATAACCTTGGCTACGTCCATGTCAAAATTTAATGACTGAAAAAATTCCGGCACCGAACGACAACCCTTGTAGCGCTCAAGCTTCGGCAGTGTAAGTGCGGTAGGGCCAAATCTCGTGCAGCCGTCTGCGAGTAAATCCGGATCGCCGTGAAGCGCGGCAAATGGAAGCTTTGGGTTTTGCACCATGTAAACCTTGCCGTTTAGAAGTTTTTGCTTGGTTAGATAGAAGCTGCCCGCGATGCAAATCGTGCTGAGATCCTGCCCAAGCCCCATTTTGTGCGCTAGCCACAGCGAATGAGCGCCCGCATCTACGACTACGAAATCAGCGCTTAGCGAGAGTCTATTTGCGGTGCGGATATAGAACTTATCGCCTACTTTAGTGATGTTTTGCACCTCGGTGTTGAGGTACAGATCGCAGGTTTTGCCATCCACGTTTTTAGCGTTTTGCACGAAGGAATTCGCCATCGCGCCGTAATCGATCGTCGTGTAAACTCCCGATTGCACGCCCATTGCTACGATATCCTCCGCTCTCTCCTCGCCGCGCCCGTCAAAAACTAGCTTGGGCTCGATTTTTTTGAGCTCTTCCTTGTCGAAAAGCTGCAAATACGGATAAAGCTCTTTAAATTTCTCAAAGCGCTCTTTAATTAGCCCTACCTCGCTTTCGCCCACGCCAAGAGCCATTTTCTGCCCTTGAAATAAAAATTTATTCTCATATCCGTGCTTTTGGCAATATTTCACGATCATATCCGCCTTGCGCTTGACTTCGATCGCTTTTTGCAGATCGTAGTTGGTCTCGATGTCGCCGCAATGAATCGTCTGGGAATTTGCACTGGCTTTAGAATTTAGCGTCGCAAGCCCTTCGTATTTTTCAAGTAGAGCGATATTTTTGATTCCGCTAAATTCTGCCAGCACGTACGCTAGCGCGCTGCCCGTGATACCGCCGCCTATGATGATTACTTCGTAATGTTTTTCTTGCATGCCCTTTCCTTATCGAATTTGGCTGCAATTGTGCGAAAATTTCGCTTAAAAGCTAGTTATAAAAGCGTGAATTTAGATGATTTTATATAAAATTCGCACCATTTCATTTTGGGAGTAGTATATGAAAAAATCGATTCTTGTCGGATTAAGTTTGATTATAGCCACGTCGCTGTGGGGCGCGGATAAGAAAGTTTATCACCTTAAGCTAGCTCAGACTTACGAGCTTAGTATGCCTATCGTAGGCGATGTCGCCAAGCGTATGGCGGATCTTGCAGATAGTATGTCTGATGGCAGGCTGAAAATCAGCATCGACGCGCCTAGCAAGCATAAAGCGCCTTTTGCGATCTATGATATGGTCAAAAACGGACAATACGATTTAGGCTATACTGCGAGCTACTATTATAAAGGTAAAAATAGCGCAAATATGCTGTTTACGACGGTGCCTTTTGGTATGACGAAAGACGAACAGCACGCTTGGTATTACTTCGGCGGAGGCAAGGAGCTAGCGGATAAATTCTATGCTAAAAGCAATCTAAAGGTCTTTAATATTCTAAATAGCGGTATGCAGATGGGCGGTTGGTTTAAAAAAGAGATTAATACGCTAGACGATTTAAAAGGGCTTAAATTTAGAATTCCAAGCTTTGGCGGGGAGGTCATGAGCCGCCTTGGCGTCGCAGTCGCTACGATACCGGTAGGTGAGCTATATATGGCACTAGAGATGGGCACCATCGATGCGGTCGAGTGGGCAAGTCCTAGCTTTGATATACCTCTAGGCTTTCACAAGGTCGCAAATTACTATTATACGGGATGGCAAGAACCCGCTAGCGAGCAGCAGATAGTGATAAATCTACAAACTTGGCAGAAGCTTCCTAAGGATTTGCAAAATATCCTGGAAGCCTCTATCGCAAAGGCGCGCGAATACGCAGAAAACGAGACGTTTTATAAAAACGTAATAATTTGGGACGAGATCAAAAAGAAATATCCAAACGTTCAGATTCGCTCGTTTTCGCCTGAAATTATGCGTGCGCTTCGCAAGGCGACGGATGAAATTTTAGCCGAAGAAAGCGAGAAAAATCCCGATTTCAAAGAGATTTGGGAGAGCCAAAAGGCGTTTTTAGCTAAAGCTAGAACGTGGACGAAGATGGGCGATTTTACATATATTGAAAAAACGGGCGACGTTGAAGCCGAGCAGAATTTCACCGCTTCGGTGAAAAAAATCTCTGTTCCTGAGCCCGTAAATAGCGCAGCCAGCGAGATAAATGCAAGCACTGCTGCGCCAAAAAACGAGGATAATCAGACGAAATAGTGCTTCATTTTTTAGCTGCGTTTTTATGCCGCGCGGCTAAACTAAGCGCCAGATAAAGGTGTATGCGGCTTAAATTTGATCGGCAATTTAGACGAGGCGTGGGTGATTAAAATGCAGGCGATTTACTTATTTGCAGCTGTGTAGTTCGGCAATATCGTTAAAATTTTAATTTACGAAAGCAGCGATAAAATTTTATCGCTGCTTTAGCATTTAAGTTAAGGCGTGCAATTTGCATCATTGCTTTTAAAGTCCAATTTAAAAGCCGCTCGGTCGCCGCCGCACAAGGCTAGAATTTTATCAAGCTCCAAGCCTCCTATCTTTTTGCTTTATTCCTTATACCTTTTGCGTTATTTAAGCTTGATATTCCGCCGTGCTTGCTTGCGGGCGACATTGAGCGAGAGAGAATTAATCTTGCTTTTTCATTTCGCGTAGTTAGCAGAGGAGCTTTGGCGAAGCGTGCCAATCTGAGATTTTATTAGTAGCTTTCATAAATTCCGCATTTTAAAATTTTAATGTTTCTGTCTTGCCGATACCGCTTTTAAATGAAATTTGCTTTGGGTTTTCTTGCTGTATAAAGCAGTGAACTTCAAATAAAATGGCAAAATTTTAAAATCTACACGCTTAAATATCACAAGTAAGGAGAATTTAAAATTTTTTCCTTCGGAGATCAAGTACAAAGCGCGTTAGAAAAAATTTTATAGATCAAATTTCATTTTAAGCGATTGCAAATTTAAAAGCTTGCATGTAAATTTTTTTAAAGCCTGCTCTAGTTAGAATTTATCACTAAACTAGACGGGCTTAGCCCTGGGATTTCACCGCGTCAATTTTAAAATTTTGCGCGAGTTGCGCTTAAAATTTTAAAATTCAATTCTACCTGCAAAAACTCTTAAATTTCATGGCTTAGAATTTTGATGCAGAATTTTGCCGCAACGCTATTTTTTGGGATGCGATAAAACTACACGGCATGCAAAGCCGCGTAGAATATTGAGCTAGGCTCGCTGTTGCAAGCCTAGCGAATGTCGCAAGCTAAAAAGGCGCTATTGCAAAGCGTAAAATTTTATTTCAAAGCCTTAAAAAGCTCCACGCCGTCAAGCTGCTCCCACGGGTACTCGTCGTTTCCGACCTGTCCGCGTGCGGCGACGTCGGCGTAGAGAAAGCTTCCTTTGCCAGGGCGATCAAGACCGAATTTATCGATGATCCAGCGCGGCGTGAGCGGGAATTTTTCAAGCACGAAAGCAGATAGCTCATCGTCGCTCGCTGCGCCTAAATTTGTCCCCATACAATCGACGCTGACGCTGACGGGCTTTGCCACGCCGATTGCGTAGCTGAGCTGGACGATGCATTTTTTCGCAAGCCCCGCCGCGACGATATTTTTGGCGATATAGCGCGCCGCATAAAGACCGCTGCGATCGACCTTGGTGTAGTCTTTGCTGCTTTGAGCGCCGCCGCCGATCGGGCTGTAGCCGCCGAAGCTATCTACGATCAGTTTGCGCCCCGTTAGGCCGCTGTCGTGAAGTGAGCTATGATTTACGTAGCGACCGGTCGGGTTGATGTAGATGATCGTTTTGCTTTTGTCATAAAGCCCCTTCGGAAGCCCCGCCGAATCGATCAAATTTCCGATCAGATCTCGGACGCGCTCGATGCTCATACTCTCGACGCATGGCGCGGAAACCACGATCGTATGGATGCTTTGCGGCTTGCACTCCTCAAAATTTGCCTTCGTGCCGTAATCGACGCTAACCTGCGTCTTAATATCGACGCCAAGCTCGTTAGGATGGGATTTTGCGTAGGCATAAACGTGATCGCAAAGCGCTCTTGCGTAGGTAATCGCCGCCGGCATAAAATTTTTCGTTTCGCAGCTTGCGAAGCCGAACATTATGCCCTGATCTCCCGCTCCGATCTCGCCGCCCTCTTGATCGACGCCTTGGTTGATGTCGGGGCTTTGCTGGTTTAAAAATACGTCCACTTGCAGATCCTGTGGGTGCAAGCACTGTGCGCGCGTGAAGTAGGGGTTGTCGTTGTAGCCGATCTCGCCAAGCGCACCCTTTACGATGTGGCGATAATCGTCGTGGGTAAAATCGATCTTGGCGTTTACTTCGCCGCCGATTACTACGTGTTTGCCCGCGATGAAAACTTCCGCCGCGACGCGTCCGTTGGGATCTTGTTTTAAAATTTCATCCACGATGCTATCTGCGATGATATCGGCGCATTTATCCGGATGACCGGGGCTTACGACCTCGCTGGTAAATAGATACATATCTGCTCCTAATTAAAATTTCGGGGCATTTTATCTAACGAGGTTTTAAGATTGACTAAAAATTACGAAATTCCGCTCAAATTTAAATGTGCTTAAATAAAATTTCGATATATTTCAAACGACACTTTATTGAAAGGTAAGAAATGAGTTCAATGCAAAAATTGGTAGCCAGCTACAAAGATAAAAATCTGGTGCTGCGTATAGTTACCGGCTTGATAATAGGCGCTATTTTGGGCTTTGCCGCACGTTCGGCGGCGGGCGATATTGCGGCAGAGCACACTTCGTTTTTAATAAACGTAGTAGCTTTTGCGGAAATTTTAGGAAATTTATTCGTAGGTGCCCTTAAAGCGGTAGCTCCGATTTTAGTTTTTATCTTGATCTTAAGCTCGATCGTAAATAAACAATACGGCAGTGCAAGCGGCTTAAAACGCGTGGTTGTTCTATATATCGTAGGCACCTTTTTAGCCTCGTGCGTGGGGGTTGCGGCCAGCTTTTTATTCCCTACGGAGCTTGCACTTAGTAATGTCGGTGCGGCAGAAAATGCGGTCCCTGCGAGCGTTTGGATCGTGCTAAAAGATCTGCTTTTTAAGGTCGTAGATAATCCGCTAAACGCTATCGCGCACGGAAACTATGTAGGAATTTTAACCTGGGCGATAGGTCTTGGCGTCGCGCTTAAATTTTGCACTAATGAAACAAAGAAAATTTTTACCGATCTGAGCGAAGCGGTAACCAAGATCGTGCAGTTCGTAATCCAGCTCGCGCCGTTTGGAATTTTCGGCCTAGTAGCTTCTACTGTGTATCAAACCGGCGTCGATGCGCTGCTTGGATACGTACGAATCGTAGTCGTGCTAGTAGGCGCGATGGCGTTCGTAGCCCTCGTGGTAAATCCGCTCATCGTCTTTGCGGTGATTAAGAAAAATCCATATCCGCTCGTATTTACCTGCCTGCGCGAAAGCGGCCTCACGGCGTTTTTTACCCGCAGCTCGGCTGCGAATATCCCCGTAAATTTAAATTTATGCAAAAAGCTCGGCATCAGCGACGAGCTAAGCTCGATCTCGATCCCTTTGGGAGCTACGATAAATATGGCGGGCGCTGCGGTGGTAATCGCGATCTTAGCGCTTGCCGCGGCTCATACGCTCGGCGTGCGCCCCGATTTTTGGACGGCGCTGCTGCTTTGCGTGGTCTCGGCGGTCGGTGCGTGCGGCGCTAGCGGCGTGCCAGGCGGCTCATTGATGCTGATACCGCTTGCGTGCTCGCTCTTTAATATCTCAAACGACATCGCAATGCAGGTCGTCGCGATCGGCTTTATCATCGGCGTAATTCAAGACTCGGTAGAAACCGCGATCAATAGCTCCACCGACGTGATTTTTACGGCGATCGCGTCGCAAAGTATGCAAAAATAACTCACCTTAAAATTTTACCGAGAATTCCGTCCGTGCGGCGGATTTTGCGGTTTTTAAAATTTTACTTATTCTTTTTTGATAAAATTATCCAAAAATTTTAAAAGGAAAATGATGAATTGGAATTTAGGTGAGCTGTTTGCAAACGAAGCGGAATTTAGCGCCGCGATAGATAGCGCGGCTGCGCAGGCTCGGGATTTTGAGCTTAAATTTAAAGACGGGTTGCACGCACTTAGCGCGGAGGAATTTTTAGGTGCGCTTGAACTTTATGAAAGCATCAGCGAGCAGATCGGAAAGATAATGAGCTTTGCGCATCTAAGATTCGCGCAAGATACGAGCCTTGGGGCGCAGCAGGCCAAGACGGAGCAGGCTTGCAACGACATTTCGCAGAGCCTGCTATTTTTCGAGCTCGAGTTTAACGAACTTGACGGCGCAAAACAGGACGAGTTTATCGCAGGGGGCGGGAGATTCAGATATTATTTGAGTCTACTTAAGCGGCGCAAGGCCCACCAGCTAAGCTTGCCGCAAGAAAGCGTGCTTTTAAAAACTTCGCCCGTAAGCGGCGAGGCGTTTTCGCGGCTTTTTGACGAAAGTATGGCGCGGATGAGCTTTGATTTTCGCGGGCGCAAGCTCGGCGAGGAGGAAATTTTAAGTCTGCTTCATAGCCCTGATCGCGAGGTACGAAAGGACGCCGCAGCCTCGCTAAGCGCGGTGCTGCAGCAGAACTCCCACCTGCTTGGTTACATCTACAATATGATCAAAACCGATCTTAAAATTCGCTGCGAGCTGCGCGGCTACGATAAAGCCGAGGCGGTGATGCACGAGGAAAATCAGATAAACATCGCAAGCGTCGATGCGCTGATCGCAGAGACGGAGCGAAGCTTCGCTCTAGTCGGTAAATTTTACGCTAAAAAGCGCGAAATTTTAGGCTACGACGCGCTGTATGATTACGACAGATACGCGCCGCTCGGGGGCGATGAGAGCGAGTTTAGCTTCGAGCAGGCTAAGCAGATCGTGCTTGCGGCGTTTGAAAAATTTAGCCCGAAATTTAAGCAGATCGCGCTGATCGCGTTTGAGCGAAACTGGATCGACGCGATGCCTGCGCAAAATAAGCAAAGCGGCGCGTTTTCGCATTCCGGCTCGCGCGACACGCACCCCTTTGTGCTTTTAAATTTTACCCGCAAGCGCCGCGACGTATTTACCCTCGCGCACGAGCTGGGGCACGCGATACATCAGTATCTAAGCTACGGCGTGGGCTATTTTAACTCCTTCACGCCGCTAACGACGGCTGAGACTGCGTCGGTTTTCTGCGAGATGCTGGTGTTTGATTATATGCGCGAAAATTTTTCAAATTTAAACGGCTTGCTAAATTTTAAAAGCGCCGCCTCGGACGGCTCGCAAAATTTTAAACGCGACGTTTCGCAAGAGGCTCAGAGCGGTGAAATTCCAAACGAGCGCGCTGCAGAACGCGACGCTTTGCAAAGCTCTGCGGGTTCGTGCGAATACGCAGAGCGCGATACGGATACGCCCTCGCAGACTGCAAGCGATAAGGCCGCGCTAAGGGCGATGCTTGCGGCAAAGATCGAAGATATCTTCGCTACGCTTTACCGCCAGATCGGATTTACGACCTTTGAGCGGCGCGTGCATGCAAGCGCGGATGAGCTAAGCGTAGACCGTATTAATGAGCTTTGGATGGAGGAGTCGCGCAAGATGTTTGCGGGCGAGCTAATTTTGCAGGATCATTACAAAAGCTGGTGGAGCTACATCCCGCACTTCATCCACTCGCCGTTTTACTGCTACTCCTACGCCTACGCGCAGCTTTTGGTACTCGCGCTTTACGGGCTGTATAAGAGCGGCAGGCTCGAAAATTTCGTTCAAATTTACACCGAGTTTTTAAGCTCGGGCGGTAGCGACGAGCCGCAAAAGCTAGTGGCGAAATTCGGCTTTGATATCAATAAAAGCGAGTTTTGGCGCATCGGCATAGAGCAGGTCGCGGCGCTTGTAGATGAGTTTGTGAGGGGTTAGGATGATAGATAAAATTTTAAAAGACGATAAATTTATCGCTGTGAGCAGTGCAAATATAGGCGCGGTTTTGGACTACGTTTTGGCTCTTGGATATGGATTTGGCATCGTTGCGAGGACGGATCAGATAAAATTTGACCCGCCGCTGCCGGAGGAAATTTTAAAAAGCTTCAAAATGCCCGCGATCTTTTTGCAGCTGGAGGAATACACCCTTTCTAGCGCGCATCTTAGCAAGGATGAGCTAGTTTTCGAGGCGGGTTTCGGGCCGCAGGATTTTGCAAGCACGCTTAGCGTGCCGTTTTACGCGGTCTTGCAGATCGTCGTGGACGGCAAGCCCATCGCGGTAAATTTCTCCCAGCCCGAGTCCGAGTGGCTTAAGCGCGAAAAATCGCGTAAAATTTTCTCAAAATGAGCGATATTTTAGAAGGTCTTAATCCCGCTCAACGCGAGGCTGCGAGCCACGTGGACGGAGCGATGTTAATCTTAGCGGGTGCGGGTAGCGGCAAAACCAAAACGATCACCGCGCGCCTTGCCTACTTGCTCGCAAACGGCGTGCCTGCGGAAAATACTCTCACGCTTACGTTTACGAATAAAGCCGCCGCCGAGATGCGCTCGCGAGCGCTTAATCTGATAAGCGGGCTAAATTTAAGTAGCGTGCCGCTTTTGTGCACTTTCCATAAATTTGGACTTCTGTTTTTGAAATTTCATATTAGCGAGCTTGGGCGCAGCGCAAACTTCCAAGTGATCGATACCGACGATAAGAAAAAGATCATCAAGGGCTTTGAGATAAATTTGCCCACGTCGCTATTGTCGGCCAAAATTTCAACCTATAAAAATTCCTTGATTGATCTCAAAGATATCGACGAGCTTTTGAAGGGCGAGGACGATGAGCTAAGCAGGATGTATAGTGGATTTTACGCGCACTGCGCTAGAGCATACAAGCGCTACGAGGCGTATTTGGCGGCGAATAATCTGGTGGATTTCGACGATCTGCTAATTTTACCGTATAAAATTTTAAGCGCGAATGAGCGGCTATGCGATGAAATTTCGCGCCGTTACGCCTACATCACGGTCGATGAGTATCAGGACACCAACGACATTCAATTCAAACTGCTACAAAAGCTCTGCACCGCGCACGAAAACCTCGCGGTAGTGGGCGATGACGATCAGAGTATCTACGGTTGGCGCGGCGCGCGGATAGAAAATATTCTAAATTTTAAAGATCAGTTCTCAAACGTAAAATTTATCAAACTCGAGCAGAATTACCGCTCTACGGACGAAATTTTAAATGCCGCCAACGAGCTCATTTCGCATAACAAAAACCGCCTCGGCAAGAGCCTTACTAGCATGAACGGCGGCGGCGAAAAGATCGAAATTTTGCGTTCAGACGAAGAGAGTATCGAAGCGGCAAAGATCGCAGAAGCTATCAAAAAGCTGCTTTCAAGCGGCGTAGTGCCCTCTCAAATCGCCGTGCTTTACCGCGTAAACGCTCTTTCGCGCGCACTGGAAGAGGGGCTGAATCGCGCCAAAATCCCGTACAAAATGGTAGGCGGCGTAAAATTTTACGAGCGCGCCGAGATCAAGGATACGATCGCATATCTGCGCTTGGTAAATGACGAGCACGACGACTTTTCGATGAGGCGGATCATAAACGTGCCCAAGCGCGGCATCGGCAAGGTCTCGCTGGCAAAGCTCGAGGAGCTTTCGCGCCTGCGACTTATCAGCCTATTTGACGCTTTTAGCGAGCCGGACGCGGGGCTTAGCGCCAAGGCGGCTCAGGCTCTAGCGGAGCTTAAAAGCGGCATCGCTTCTATCTCAGCGCTAGCGGATACGATCAAAAAAATAGACGCGCTGGAGCCCGCTTTCGGGTTAAAGGCCTACTACGCCTCGCTTCCGGACGGCGCCGACCGCGTAGCGAACATCGACGAGTTTTTGGCGATGCTGAAGGACGAGGCGAGCAATAAACCCGATTTTGATCTGGCGGAATTTTTAAACGAGCTGAGCCTTCTTAGCGATCAAGACGCTATCATGGGCGATGCGATAAATATAATGAGCGTGCACGCGAGCAAAGGGCTTGAGTTTTCGCACCTTTTCGTAATCGGACTGGAGGAGGGCTTTTTCCCGCTTTTGGGCGACAGCAATGACATCGAGGAGGAGCGTAGGCTCGCATACGTAGCGATTACGCGCGCCAAACGCACTCTCACGCTTAGCTTTGCCGCTAGCCGCTTTTATCGCGGCAAGCGCGAGAGGCTCGATGCTAGCAGGTTTATAGCCGAGGCAGGTTTGGTAGCTAAAGAGCCGCCGCGCGAGCAAAGCAGCGGCTTTAGCAAGGGCGAGCTGATCAAACACAAGCTATTTGGGATCGGACAGATCACGGCGGTAAACGGCGATCGGCTCACTATAAATTTTGGTGGAATTTCGCGCGTGATAATGTCGAATTTCGTAGAAAAGATCGGCTTTTATGAATAGATTGTTTTTGGCGGACAAGCCCGCGGGCATCGGCAGTAATAAATTTTTAAGCACTCTTAAGCGCAAATACGGCGTGAAAAAGGCTGGCTTTAGCGGCACGCTCGATCCTTTCGCGAGCGGCGCGCTGATCGTCGCGTTCGGGCAATACGCGCGCTTTTTTAGATTTTTAAAAAAGGAGCCAAAAGTTTACGCCGCGACGCTGTGGCTGGGCGCACAAAGCCCAAGCGGCGATAATGAAAACATCGAGCGCGTAGAGCAAATCCCGCCGCTTTCGCGCGAGGTTTTAGACGCCGCGATGACGCAAATGCGCGGCGAGATAAAATTTATCCCGCCCGCTTTCAGCGCTAAGAAAATTGACGGCGTGCGCGCATACAAGCTCGCTCGCGCGGGCGAAGAGGTGAGCTTGAAAGAGAGCTCGATGCGGGTTTTTGATGCTGAAATTTTAAGTTATGCTCATCCCTTCGTAAGCTTTCGCGTAGCACTCAGCGAGGGCGGCTACGTGCGCTCTTTCGCGCAAATTTTAGCAGAAAAGCTAGGCGCCACGGGCACGCTAAGCGCGCTTAGACGAGAAAGCGAGGGGGCTTTTGATTTGAAAGATCCGCGCTTTGCGGACGAGGCGGCGCTAAATCCGCTCGAGTTTTTGGATCTTAAGCCGAACTTTTACGACGGCGATGCGCGCGACGTGATCTTGGGCAAGAAGCTCGCCGCAAAGGATCTGGCGAGCCACGCAGACGGCCGCTACCTGCTTATCTGCGGCGATTTTTACTCGATCATCGAGATCGACGCGGGCGAGGTGCGCTATCTTTGGAATGATGTCCCGATCGCAGGCGGCGCGTTTTAAGCCGAGGCTCCAGCCTGCGGCGGAATTTTGATCGGGCGGTTCGAGCTTGAATTTCGACGATCATAAATACGGCGCGTTTTAAATTTGCTCGTATAGCGCGCCGCCATGTGCGGTTAAATTTTATCGTGCGGAGCAGCGGGCGAGCGATCGCTCTTTCGTTGCGCACGGATCGCAAAATCGGCATCGGGCGGAGTAAATTTAAAATTTAAACATGCGGCTTCTTGGGCGGCGCTCGCTCGCAAAAGCAATAAATCCGCGGGCTAAATTTAAACGCGGCGAAGCGGCGTTTAAATTTGCTTGTGCCGCGCGATGGCGATGCGCCGCGAGATTAAAATTTGACGATTTAAAAAGCGCGTAGGTTGGAGCTTAGTGCCGCAGCAAGCGGTCTTTGCCGAATAAAATTCTAGCTTGCGTCGGTGCGTAGTATGCACCGATGGATTTGATTTTGCGGCGGGCGGCGTATCGCCAAGCTAAATTTGCGACTTAGCGCAGCGCGGTTAGAATTTTTCCGGCTTGGAATTTTAATCGCTAATATAGATTTGCGTCGCGGGTTGAAATTTAGCCGCGTGCGTTGTGGATTAAAATTTCGCGCTTTATAAAATTTACGTATTGGGCGTCGCGATCGTGGGTTAAATTTCGCGGCGCGCACTTCACGGCACGCGGTTTTGAATTTTGATCGCACTGGACGGGGCGCGCCGCAGGTTGAAATTTAATTCGCGCACGGATTGAAATTTTAATCGCACTAGATGAGCTTGCCGTGAGCCAAATTTAACGCAAGCGCACCAAAGCGCAGAAGGAGTAAAATTTTGAAAACTTATGCAAAGATCAATGTTTTTTTAAAAGTCGTCGGCACGCGCAGCGGTTACCACGAGATCGCTTCGCGCTTCGTGCTGCGCAGGGAGCTTTTTGATGAGATAAGTTTCGAGCGCGCGAGCGGCTTTGCGCTTGAATGCGGCGCCGCACAGATCGCGGATAACATAATTTTAAAAGCCAAGACGGCGCTCGAGCAGGCAGGCTTTGCACGCGAGCTTGCGGAGTTTTTCGGCTCGCACAAGATCGTGCTTAAAAAGCATATTCCGATCGGCGCGGGTCTTGGTGGCGGCAGTAGCGATGCGGCGGCGTTTTTGCGGCTTGCGAACGAGGAATTAGGCTTAAAAATTTCGCGCGAGCGGCTCATCGCGATCGCGCAAAATATCGGCGCAGACGTCGCGTTTTTTGTTAGCGGGCTTGAGGCCGCAAACGTGCGCGGTATCGGCGAGATCATCGAGCCTTTCGAGGACCTCTTGCCCGCGATCGAAATTTTAACGCCCGCGATCTTTTGCTCTACCGGCGCGGTTTATAACGAGTTTCGCGCAAGCTTTATGCAAAATATAAACGCCGCGCAGGCGCAAGAGATGTTGCGTTTAAGCAGCGAGCAGCTGCTAGCGCGATACGACGGCCCCCGGCTAAACGATCTTTTCGCGCCGTGCATAAAGCTATATCCGCAGATGAGCAAGTATCGCGATATGTTTTTAAGCGGCAGCGGCAGTAGCGTGTTTTTCTTAAAATAAGAATTCCAAGGCGCGCAGTTAAAATTTAAAAGCTAAATTTAAAGATAAAATTTAAAATTCGCTCGCCCACTTTTAAATTTAAGCAAAAACGGGCTAAGCTTAGGACCAAATTTAGAAGGAAAAAGATGAAAGAACTGAGTAAAAATCGCAAGGCATTTCACGATTTTACGATACTTGAAAGCTTTGAAGCGGGCATCGTGCTAAAGGGCAGCGAGGTCAAAGCTCTGCGCGCGGGCAGGGGCAATCTCAAAGATAGCTTTTGTCGCGTGATCCGCGGCGAGCTGTTTTTGCTAAACGCCCATATCAGCTATCTTGAAAGCACAAACGCCCATTTTCGTCCAGACGAGGGGGCGGCGCGAAAGCTTTTAATGCATCGTAAGCAGATCGATAAGCTTTTAGGCGCGGTTAGCAAAGAGGGCCTTACCATCGTAGTTTTGTCGCTGTATCTGAATGATAAAAACCGCGTAAAGGCGCGTATCGCTTTGGCAAAAGGCAAAAATCTGCACGACAAGCGCGAATCGCTAAAGCGCAAGGAAGCCGACCGCGAAGCGCAAAGCGCGATGAAGCGATACGACAAGCATTCATTTTAAATTCACAAAACTTTGGTTAAAATGCGGGCTTAAATTTAAACTCCAAGGAAATGCAATGAAGAAATTTTTACTATTATGTTTGGCGATTTTTGTTTTAAGCGGCTGCGGAGATGATTCGCAGAAAAAGACGGGCTCTGCGGGCGAGAATTCCGCCGCGAGCGAGAATCAGATGGCAAAAAATTCCGCTCAAGATAAAAATGGCGAGCGTATTGGCGGCGAGAGCGGCGAGGAGGTAGCTTTTACGCCGTTTAAAACGGGAGAGCGCCTTACGCTTAAAAGCGTCGTAGGCGGCGAGGTAACGATCGAGCGGACAGAAAAGGGCTTTAAGCTCGCGGACAGCGATAAAATTTTAATGTTTGATATTTTTGGTACATACTGTCAGCCGTGCCGCATCGAAGCGCCGCATCTGATGGACTTTCAGCTAAAAAATTCCGCGGATTTTCTAATGGTCGGCTTGATTTATTTTGAGGACATTACCGATGCGCAGGTGATCGAAAATTTTACGAAAAAGTTCAACGCATATTATTTCATCGCCAACTCCAAACAAAACGAGCGCATAGTGGGTCAAATTTTAAGCGACATCGGTTATCGTCATGCGCTTTCGATCCCTTTTAAAGTGGTGCTTAAAGACGGAAAATATCAAAGACTTACCGACATTAATGAAGGCGATGAGCGGGGCAAGCCGTATTACTTAGGTATGGTCGATACCGATGTGATAAAAAGCGATATCGCCAGGATAAAAAATGGCAACTAAAACCGGTGTGCAGATTCACACTCGCGCCAAAACAAAATCTTTCGTGCCTCGTCCGTATAAAGTAATTTTGCTAAACGACGACGTGACGACGATGGATTTCGTGGTTTATATTTTAATGGAGATTTTCGCCAAAAACTTTAACGACGCCGTAGATTTAATGATGAAAGTTCATAGGCAGGGTCGCGCGGTTTGCGGCGCGTATCCTAAAGAGATAGCCGAGTGCAAGCAACAAGCGGTTTTACAAGCGGCAAAGGCCGCAGGATTCCCTCTTAGATGTGAGATCGAAGAGGATTAAATTTAAAGGAAAGCAATGATAGGATTTTTTTTAAACAAACATTTTGAACAAGCAATCAGCGTTGCAAACGACGGCGAGGACGAATACATCACTACTTCGCACGTAGTTTATGCGATTTTTAAATACAATAAGCCCTTCCATGGGCTCATCGCCAAAGAAATTCCGGATATTAACTATCTAAATATCTTGGATAATCTGGGCGGGCTTTTGGATATGATGCCTAAATCAAGCGGTAAGGATCCGGCGCAGACGATAGAATTTAAGCAGTTCTATACTGAATTAAATAATGCCAAAGAGCCTAAAAACGAGCTTGATTTTATGCTTAAAATTTTAAATGATAAGGAAAACGACTGCACTAAAATTTTAAATCACTACGGTATCAATGCCGCGATTTTTGAGCTCATTGTGCGAAAGTACAAATCCGCTTTCGATCACCGTGATGAGGTCGTTTCTCGCGACGAAGCCGCAGCGATTAAGCTAAACTCATACGATATCGATGATATCACGCATGCGATGAATTATGACGAAAGCCGCAGGCAGTGGCAGAATACGGAATTTGAGCCTGCGTTTGAGGGCGAAAAGGACGCCATAAACGAGCGCGATATTAAAAAGGATTCGCCTAGTTCACTTTATACAGCAAACCTCAATAAAATCGCGCTTGAGGGTAAGATCGATCCACTCATCGGACGCGAAAAAGAGATCGAAAAGACGCTACAAACCCTCTGTCGCCGTAAGAAAAACAATCCTATCTTAGTGGGCGAAGCAGGAGTTGGTAAAACCGCGATCATCGAGGGTATCGCGCTAAAAATCGTCCGCGGCGAAGTGCCAGAAAAGCTAAAAAACAAGGTGATTTACGCCCTTGATGCTGGCTCGCTGATCGCAGGCACTACGTTGCGCGGGGAGTTTGAGGAGAGGCTAAAGGATCTCATAGACGAGTTTAGCGCCAATCAAAATGCGATTTTATTTATCGATGAAATTCACACGATCGTTGGCGCAGGTACGGGCAATCGCAACGAACTTGATATGTCAAACATCCTAAAACCTTCGCTTGCAAGCGGCGAGCTATCGGTCATCGGCGCTACTACATACGGCGAATACCGCTCGTTTTCGCAGGATAAAGCGCTTAGCCGCAGGTTTTGCAAGATCGATGTAAGCGAGCCTAGCATTGACGATAGCGTCGAAATTTTAAAAGGCGTAGCCAAAAAATATGAGGAATTTCACGGCGTAAAATTTAGCGACGAAATTTTGCGTGATAGCGTAACGCTTGCTAAAAAATATCAAAGCGATAAATTTCTTCCCGATAGTGCCATTGATCTCATCGACGAGGTGGGCGCGAGCTTTGCGTTTAAGCCGCACGAAGCTCCGCTTGAAATCAGTAAGGATGATTTAGTAAATACACTTTCGATTAGCGCGAATATCGCAAATTTAAGCAGTAGCGTCGATAATAAACAGGTACTAAAAAATCTGGAAGCCAATATCAAGCGTGAAATTTTCGGTCAAGATGAGGCGGTTAGCAGCCTTTGCAAGGCGCTTTTGCGCTCTTACGCCGGGCTTGGAGGCGCAAGCTCCCCAATCGGCGTATTTTTATTTGCAGGTAGCAGCGGTGTGGGCAAAAGTGAGCTAGCCAAGGTCTTAGCCGCGCAGCTTGGAGTGCATTTTGAGCGCTACGATATGAGTGAATATATGGAAGCTCACAGCGTCTCTAGGCTCATCGGAGCACCTCCTGGATACGTGGGCTTTGAAAATGGCGGAATTTTAACGAATAACATTAAAAAGCACCCCTACAGCGTCATTTTATTTGATGAGGTAGAAAAAGCTCATCCTAGCATGACGAATATTTTTTTAGGAATTTTCGATAACGCAAGTCTTACCGATAACAACGGCGTTACGACCGATTTTAAAAATACGATCATAATAATGACGTCGAATTTAGGCACGAAAGAAGCGCCGCAAGTTGGATTTACGAAGGACGAGAGCTATAAAGTAGATAGTGCCATAAAAAGCTTTTTTGCGCCAGAATTTCGCAATCGTATCGATAAAATCATAAATTTCAACCGCTTAAGCGGCGAAATTTTAGAAAAGATCGTGGATAAAACTATCGGTGAGCTGGAGTCGCAGCTAAAAAACGTAAAGATTAGCCTAAGCAAGGAAGCAAAAGATTTGATTATCTCGCGCGGCTATTCGGACGAGTTTGGAGCGCGAAATTTAAAGCGCGAGATCAGCTCTCAGATCAGCGATCATATAAGCGGCGAGCTGCTTTTTGGCGCGCTGCAAGAGGGCGGCTTAGTTAGCGTGAGCGTAAAAGATGGCGAGCTAAGCTTTAGCTTTACTTCTACGCCTTTGCCGCAGATAGAAAAAAAGCAACCCGCACTAGCTCAAAGCAGTGTCGTTAAATAATGGCTCGGTTTTACGATTTTCCAGATCCTATGGATGCGCCCGATTTTGCGCCACTTGCAAGCGGCGGCGATCTGAGCGAGGATTGCTTGCTTAGCGCTTATAGCGCAGGGATATTTCCGTGGTTTAGCGAGGATGAGCCGATTTTATGGTGGTCGCCCAATCCGCGCGCAGTGCTTGATCCGTGTGAAGTGCGTGTGCAAAAGTCCATCAAGCCCTATCTTAAGCGATATGAAGTGAAATTTGACGCGAATTTTAAGGGCTTCATCGAGCGCTGCAAAGACGTACGAAAAAAAGAGAGCGACGGCACGTGGATCAGCGAGCAGATCGTGCAGGCTTACTCGCGTTTGGCAGCAGACGGTTACGCTCACAGCGTCGAGGCGTACGAGGACGGCGAGCTTGTGGGTGGGCTATACGGACTAATTTTTGGGCGTGTGTTTTGCGGCGAGAGTATGCTGAGCCTAAAGAGCAACGCTTCGAAAGTCGCGCTGATTAGGCTTTGTGAGGTGCTTGCAAATTTCGGCTTTCTAATCGATTGTCAGATTATGAACGAGCATCTGAAATTTATGGGTGCTAAAGAGATGCCGCGAGCGGAATTCCTCGCTCTATTTGCTGAGCTTAGTGCGCAAGATAGCGGCTTTGAGCGCTTTGCAGATCTTAAAGTTCCGCGCGGAGCGCAGCATTGAGTCAAAGCTTGAGATGCAGCAGCGTAAAAAATGCGCGGAATTTAGAATTTTAAAGAAATAAGATGTGGCAAAGAGATAAAAGCTCCTCAGTCGGTATGATCATCGTGATGTTTATATTCGTGCCGGCGGCGCTTTTCGTATTTTTGGCGATTTTATATTTTTGGGGTAGCACTGAGCGCAAGCTACCGCGCCTGGATGTCAATGAAACCAACAGCGCGATCCGCGGCGCGATAATCGCAAAAGATAATTATGTCGCGGCAAATTCCGTCAAACTCTATAAAGTTAGCGTCGATGCGCGCAGCATCGATAAAAACAAGCTTGATCTTTTCGTGCGGCTATACTGCATCTACACGGGTGATAGCGAAAAGCGTGTCAAAAGCGCGATCGAGGGCTCTGGCGGCACGACCGTGCTGTCGTATAAGATCGACGCCAAAACCGCCGTGCATCTAAAAGAGCTTGCATATAAGCTAAATTTAAAAAAGGTATTCGTTAGCTTTATGGGCTCAAACGGCAGGTTAAATCCGCCTATCCGCATGAGCGTGACCGAAAGCGGCGAGAAGCGCAGCTACAATGTCGGCGATTCGCTCACTCCGTTAATCGGCTATATCAATAAAAAAGAGGTTGATGGCATTACAAAGGTTAGTGGTATCAAAGGGATCGAGAAGTACTATGAGTATTATCTAGCGCCGGTTAGAGATGAGTTTATCGTGGGCCCGCGCGATATCGGCGGCAACATCATCCTAGAGCGTAGCAGCAAAAAAACGGGCAGGATCGACGGCTACAACGTCCGTCTAAGCGTGCCACTAACGCTGCAAAGAAAGATAGAGCGCCTAAGCGATGAGGGCGCTGATAATTACGATGCGCGAGAAATCGTGGTGGGTATTATGAACTCCAAAACGGGCAAAATTTTATCCCTTGCGACCAATGCCCGCTATGACCCCTCAAACATCACGAAAAACGATCTTAAGAATTTAAATTTTACCGCGAGCGAATACGCCTACGAAGTGGGCTCGATTATGAAGCCGATAATTTTCGCAATCGCCTATGATGCCAAAGCCGTCAAACCGGGCGAGATCATTAATACCTATAACGGCAGCTATAAGCTTGGTACTCGCACGATCCGCGACACGCATCCTGCAAAGCAGATGAGCGGCGAGGAGATCATCATCCACAGCTCAAATATTGGAATGATTAAAATTTCAGAGCGGCTGGAGGGGCAGGCTATTTATGATGGGCTTATGAACTTCGGTATGTCGCAAAAAACGGGCATCGATCTGCCGTATGAGCAAAGCGGAAATATACCTAGTATCAAAAGCCTGAATAATAAAATTTACAAAGCCACGATCAGCTACGGCTATGGCGCGCAGATGACATTCCTTCAGATGCTCAATGCCTATACCGTCTTTAACAACGGCGGCGTGATGATCAGCCCGCGCCTAGTCGAAAATCTCGAAAATAATGGCAAAACCTACACCGTTAACGAAAGCGAAACCCGCCAGGTAATCTCCAAACCTACCGCTGACGTAATAAAAGGAATTTTAATCAAAACGGTTGAGAGCGGCACGGGGCGCAAAGGGCGGGTAGCGGGGCTGCAAATCGGCGGCAAGACGGGCACTGCGCGTATCGCTAAGGGGGGCGGCTATTCGAGCGCCTATAATAGCTCGTTTTTTGGCTTTGCCAACGACGCGGACACCAGCTACACGATCGGCGTTTTGGTGCGCGAGCCTAAAAGGGGCAGCTACTACGCCGCTCAAAATGCGCTGCCGATCTTTAAGCGGGCGGTAGGAATTTTGATAGAGGAGGGCTATCTAAAGCCCGCAGCCGACGCAAACGCCACGCAAAAGGTCGAGATCAAGGATGAGGCAGTTGAAATTAAAGATTAAATTTGCTAAATTTCGCGAGGTTTTTTAAAATTTTGCGGCTTGCGACGACGAAAATTCGCGAAATTTGGCGCGGCTTTTTGAAATTTTAAGACGTTTAAATTTTACGGCGCGGAATTTTGGCGCATAGAATTTATCGGCGCAAAATTTTAACGGCACGAAGATGGAATTCTATCGCGACACGGAATTTTACGTGGCGTAAAATTCCGCGTCAAGGCAAAATTTTAAATTTGCCGCGCAAGTAACGCAAGTAAAACGGCGAGCGAGCTTGCAGCTTTAAATTTTTATGACGCGCAATGCGAGCATGAAATTTAGCGGGTTTGGCTGCGGAATTTAACGATGAAATTTAACGCAAAGAAAAGAGGAAAACATGAAAGCAAATGAGGGAAAAATGAAAATAGCGATAATTGGGCTTGGCTACGTGGGGCTTCCTTTGGCTGCGGCGTTTGCCGCGAAACACGAGGTCGTGGGCTTTGACGTCTCGCAAGAGCGCATAGACGAGCTGCGCGGCGGGCACGATCGCACGCTGGAGCTTAGCGACGAGGAGCTTGCTGCGGCGATTCAAAACGGGCTTAAATTTAGCGCAAAGTTAGATGATATGAGGCAGAGCAATTTTTATATCGTATGCGTGCCGACGCCCGTAGATAGGCTAAATCGCCCCGATCTTACGCCGCTAATCAAGGCCAGCGAAAGCGTCGGAGCCGTGCTTAAAAAGGGCGACATCGTCGTGTATGAAAGCACCGTATATCCGGGCGCTACGGAGGAGGACTGTGTGCCGGTGTTGCAGCGCACGAGCGGGCTTAAATTTAACCGCGATTTTTTCTGCGGATATTCGCCCGAGCGGATCAATCCGGGCGATAAAATTCACACCGTCACTAAGATCAAAAAGATCGTCTCGGCAAGCACCGCGGAGGCTTTGGACATCGTAGATAGCGTCTATCTTAGCATACTGCAAAACGGCACCTTTCGCGCTAGCAGCATCAAGGTCGCCGAGGCCGCGAAGGTGATCGAAAACACCCAGCGCGACATCAATATCGGCTTTATCAACGAGCTTGCGATCTTGTTCGGCAAGCTCGGTATCAACACCAACGACGTTATAGACGCGGCGGCTACGAAGTGGAATTTCTTAAGCTTCCGTCCGGGTCTCGTGGGCGGACACTGCATCGGCATCGATCCGTATTATCTGGCGCAGAAGGCGACCGAGGTGGGCTATCACCCCGAAATCATCCTCTCAAGCCGCCGCATCAACGATAATATGGGAAGCTACGTCGCTACGGAGGTCGTTAAGATGATGATAAAATACGACGAAAAGGTAAAGGGCGCGAAGGTCTTGATCTTGGGGCTGACGTTTAAAGAAAACTGCCCCGACACCCGCAATACGCGCGTTGTGGATATGATAAACGAGCTTAAAAATTTCGGCTGCGAGGTAAGCGTCTATGATCCTTGGGCGAGCGCCGCCGACGCCAAGAGATATTACGACATTGATCTGCTGCAAAAGCCCGACTTGCGCAAATTTGACTGCGTCGTAATCGCCGTGGCGCATAAGCAATTTTTCGAGCTTGATTACGCAGGCTCGCTGGTTTACGACGTAAAAAACGTCTATAAAGGCGCGCAAGGAAAGCTCTGAAATTTAGCTTGGGGGTTAAATTTAGACTTTATTAATGTAGTTTGCTTTCTAAGTTTGAAGCTCAAACACGATACTAAGCTACAAAAATAGATAAAATTTTTTGGTATAAGTGAAAGTTAATCCTCATCGTTATATAATCGCGGCACTTTCGGGGGAATAAAACGAGTTGTTGTCGCTTTAGGTTTTGCTTAAAAGCTAGAGCTATTTACAGGCTAGTGTTTTAAGGCTGAAGGATCAAATTTGAAGACCTTTTTGAAGACCTTGCTTAAAATCATAAAAAACATCTTTAAAGGTATATTTTATATAGTTGTTTTTATAGGTCTTTTTGCCTTGGCGCTCAAAGTTCAGACCGGCAGATTTAAATCAACCTCCCATCACTATACCGTCACTGCAAATACCAAAGTAGATCCTAACTCCGAGCTAGCTAAATATGTAACGCAAAAGGAGATAAACGCAGTTGGCTATAGATATTGGGATATAGACGAAGAGGAGGTTAGAGATAATCCCACGATGGAACTTTTGCGCAGGAGCTTAAAATCAAAAGATACGGATAAAATTTTAAAATTTATGCAGGATAATAATATAAGCGTAGATACCCCTCTTCATTTCGGCGTTACCCCTTTGATGTATGCTAGCTTTTACAATGACGAAAAAACCGCAAAAAAGCTGATAGAGATGGGTGCCGATCCTCATAAGAAAGATAATTACGAGCTATCTCCTATGGCATACGCTATGGAAAATAACGCCACTAAGTCGGTCAGGCTTTTGCTAGATAGCGGAGTTAAGTTTGACGAAGTAGAGATCGTGCAGGAAACCTACGGCATTATGGATGTCGAAAACTGGATAGATTCTATAAGCTTTGACGAAAACGCTACGCCGATCATACATTACCGTACCAAAGAGGTTCTTTTTAGCGGCGGAGGCGAGCCATATTATTTTATCACCCACCTAGTTAGAAACAATATGTACGATATAATGAAAATGGTGCTAGAGAGCGGTTATAGACCGTATACCTACTCCACTTTCAATATGGGAGAGGTCTATGTTTCAAATAAACTAGAGGAGATATCCGGCTATAAAAATATAAAAAATACTAACAAGGAGTATGGGGTAGAGGAGTTTAGGCTTTATATGTCGGTATATGGCGATCTGCTGGACGTACCCGAGCCCGGCGCTATGATAGATCTACTTTTGCAATACGATATCGGCGGAATCCCAAGCGATGAATTTTTAAAAAGAATGTATGATGATAGGTGTTATAAGGAATATAGGTATGATGTAGAAAGCGAATATTATAAGAAAGCAACCAAAGCTAGGTTTCAGCTTGCTTTTTTGCAAAAACATTGTTCCGACAAGAACGCTACCTTTAAAAATATTAAAGAGTATATACTATTTGCGGTAGAGCGGAAAAAAGTTCGCGTGATAGAATTTACGGCAGATGAAAGAAATATCAAAAACCCCAACTTTCATATATCTAAAGAGGAAGTCGAGAGGCTAACTAACGACTATAAAGAATATAAAAGAAATTTATTTAGTAAGGAAGCGGAGGATCAAAAGCAGTAAGCGGCTACGCAACTCGCTGCGAAATAATTAAATTTTAAGGCTCTTTCTGATTGCTCAAAAATGAAATTTTGCCGATTTTATCGGCATTGTATTAGGCTTGCAAACTCCGCAAAAAGTTTAAAAGGCTCGAATAGAAAAGTTAAATTTAATTCCTAAATTTACAGCGCCTGCGCGAGTATAAATTTCGCAAAATTCTCGCAGGAGTTCGGGCATTTGCACACTTCGTAGTATTCATAACCCAGCTCGCGCGCCTGGGCCCTATAAAAAATATCCAGCTCAAAATCGGTTTCGGAGTTATCCACGCAAAACGCGATCGGGAATATCAGCGCTTTTTTGCTCTGCAAATCTCGCAAAACGTCCGCGATATTGGGCTCTAGCCACTTCACGGGGCCCAGGCGCGATTGATACGCCAAGATAATCTCTTTAAATTTAATCCCGCGCGCAGCCAGCAGATCTTTTAAAATTTTTACGTGCGCCTCTACCTGCGCCTCGTAGGGATCGCCCGCGGCGACCATTTTTACCGGCAGCGAATGTGCGGAAAATATGAGTGAAATTTGCGAAATTTCATCCGCGCTAAATTTTGCGACGCACTCCGCGATCAAATTTAATAAAATTTCGTTGTAAGCGGCGCTGTCGTAGAAAATATCAACTATCTTATAATTTTTTATCCCGAGCCGTTTAAGTGCCGCTTCGGCAGAACACAGGCTCGATTGCACCGTAGTTTTCGAGAAGTGCGGATACAAAGGCATCAAAATTATCTCGTCAAAATCCGCGTATTTTTTAAGCACGTCCTCCGCAAATGGCGGCGTGTAATTCATCGCATAATCGCAAATTAGCTCATCTATCGGTTTTTCATCCTTCGGCGCCTCGTTTTGCAGCGCCTCGTTTTGCGTCGGGACGTCTTGCATCGGCTTGCTCTGCAATGAAATGTCTTGCAGCGGCTCATTCGCGGCGCTTGCATCCGCTGCATTTTCAAATTTTAACCCCGCTCCGAATTTTGCTCGCGCTAGTTCATTTACTCGCTCGCAAAGCGCTTCGGTGATGGAGCATATCGGCGAGCGTCCGCCCAGTTTTTCGTAGTTGCTACGCGCCGCCGCCGCTCTACTTCTTACGATGAGTGCGGCTAAAACGCTGCGCCAAAAATCGCTCTTAATGCCCAAAATAAAGGGGTCGTTAAACATATTTTTTAAAAAAACTTCAACCTCGCTCAGATTGTTCGGACCGCCCATATTCAGCAGGATTAGGGCTTTTTTCATGAGATGATTTCTCTGATTTTTATCGCATCCTCTACGCTTGCAAGACCTGCATTAGTACTGCTGTCGCACATCTCGCAAAACGCTTCGTGTTCGCGGCGTAGCGAAAAATCGTCGCGATCGACGCGCAGATTTACACGCCCGTCAGGCGTAATTTTAAAAAGAGTTATTGAGATTAGATCGCCGAAATACACGCCGCTGTCGGTGCAAATTTCGATACCGTGGCGCCTGATCGGATAGAGATTGGACTGCATTAGCGTGCAATAGCAGCCGCTTTTTGTGTGAAGTGTCGCGCATGCGGCTAGAGTGCGCTCTTTAGAGATATTTTTGCTAAGTTCTATGCAGGCGATCTCGCTGTGAGAAAGCAGCCTCACAAGATCGATATCTCTAAAAAGGGCATTGGCTACGATATCTGCTCTATCATCGTTTGCAAAACCGCTTACAAAGCTCATCGAAAAAATTTTATCCCCCTTGGCTAGTTCGCGTAGCAAGGATACGATGACAGGATTGTAGCGGTCGGAGTAGCCTACGGCTAGGCGCGTGCCGTTAGTGGTGACTGCGTAATTTATCTCTCTGGCTTCGGCTAGGCTTTGTGCGAGCGGAGATTCTACAAAGATATTTTTGGTAAACGGCAGGCATTTTAAAATCAGCTCTTTATGCGATGGCGGGGGGGCTGTGATGACTACGGCGTCGGGCTTAGTGACGTTAAAAAGATCGGTTAGATTATCAAAGATCGGATAGCGCGGGCCGAAATTTTCACTGCTGCCCTTATGATAAAGCGCTACAAGCTCGAAATAATCGCTCCTTCTTAGCTCGCTGAAGTGCTTTTGACCAAGCTCGTCCATACCTATGATCGCTATCTTTTTTTTCATCGCCATGCCCTAAATTTAATCTTTCGCGCCATTATAACTAAGAATGGTTAAAATTTATAATTTTTAAAATCTAATTTAGCTAAAATGCGCCTTTAAAATTTAACTTGAAATCAGGACAAATCATGGATATTAGAAGCGAATATTTAAATTTCTTTGCAAGCAAGGGGCATCAGATCATCCCCAGCGCGCCGTTGGTGCCGGATGATGATAGCTTGCTGTTTACAAACGCGGGCATGGTGCCCTTTAAAAGCATATTTACAGGAGCCGTTCCGCGCCCGACGCCGCCTATCCGCACGAGCTGTCAGACCTGCATCCGCGCCGGCGGCAAACACAACGACCTAGACAACGTCGGCTACACCGCGCGCCACCATACGTTTTTTGAGATGCTTGGAAATTTCAGCTTCGGCGAGTATTTCAAAGAGCAGGCGATCGCCTATGCGTGGGAGTTCGTAACCGAAATTTTAAAGCTTCCCAAAGACAAACTCTACGTCACCGTGCATGAAAAGGACGATGAAGCGTTTGGGTTCTGGGCGCAGCACATAGCGCAGGAGCGCATCTACCGCTTCGGCGATCACGATAACTTTTGGGCGATGGGCGATACGGGACCGTGCGGACCGTGCTCGGAGATCTTTTACGACCAAGGCGGCGAGCACTTTAACACGCCTGAGGACTACATGGGCGGCGACGGCGACAGATTTCTTGAAATTTGGAACCTAGTTTTCATGCAGTACGAGCGCAGTAGCGACGGCAAGCTAACTCCGCTACCAAAACCTAGCATCGACACGGGCATGGGGCTTGAGCGCGTCACGGCGATTAAAGAAGGCAAGTTTAGCAACTACGACAGCTCGCTTTTTATGCCGCTAATTGATGAGGTTGCAAAGCTTTGCGGCAAACCTTACGTTTATGAAAGCGGCGCGAGCTATCGCGTCATCGCCGATCATATCCGCTCGGTTACGTTTTTGCTAGCGCAGGGAACAAATTTTAATCGCGAGGGTAGAGGATATGTTTTGCGTAGAATTCTGCGCCGTGCCGTTCGCCACGGCTATTTGCTCGGTATAAAAGAGCCCTTTATGTATCGCCTCGTGGATAAAGTATGCGAGCTGATGGGCGGGCACTATGCCTATCTGAACGAGAAAAAGCAAGCCGTAAAGGAGCAGATTAAACTCGAAGAGGAGCGGTTTTTTGCCACTCTTGCAAACGGTATCGAGCTTTTTAACGAGGAGCTTGCGCGCACTAAAGAAATTTTTAGCGGCGAGGTCGCGTTTAAGTTATATGATACCTACGGCTTTCCGCTCGATCTGACCGCTGATATGCTGCGCGAGAAAAATTTACGCGTGGATGAGGCTAAATTTGACGCGCTTATGAGCGAGCAAAGGCAGATAGCTAAAGCCGCATGGAAGGGCAGTGGCGATAAAAACGTCCGTGGCGATTTCAAGGCGCTGCTAGAGAAATTCGGCGAGAATAAATTTAGCGGTTACGAAGAGCTTAGCCGCACGAGCAAGGTTTTAGCACTACTTAACGAGGATTTTGCGGAAGTGGATGAGCTCAAAGCCGGCGATATCGGCTGGGCGATGTTTGATATCACTCCGTTTTATGCACAAAGTGGCGGTCAGACGGGCGATAGCGGCGAAGTGGAGTCCATAGCCGATGTGTTTGATACTCAGAAATTTTATGGGTTAAATTTATCCCACTTGCGCCTTAATCGTAACCTGAAAATCGGCGATATAGTCGGGCTTAAGGTTTCTGAGGAGCGTGAACAGATTGCACGTCATCACAGTGCGACGCACCTTTTGCACGCGGCGCTTCGTGCGGTGCTAGGGGCTCATATCGCTCAAGCAGGAAGCTTGGTTGAAGCGGACCGCTTAAGATTTGACTTCTCGCATCCTAAGGCACTTAGCGACGAGGAGCTAGCTAAAATCGAGGAATTTGTAAATAACGCCGTTTGCAAGGGCTGTGCGGCAAAAACTGAGATTATGGATATAGATGACGCTAAAAACAGCGGCGCGATTGCGCTTTTTGGCGAAAAATATGGCTCAAAAGTGCGCGTTGTGAGCTTCGGAGAGATTAGTAAGGAGCTTTGCGGCGGAATTCACGTGCGTAATTTAAGCGAAATAGGGTCGTTTTTTATAGTCAAAGAAAGCGGCGTAAGTGCGGGCGTTAGGCGTATCGAGGCAGTTTGTTCTCGCGCTGCTTTAAATTCGGCGCTTCAAAATCGCGCTAAGCTTGCTGAAATTTCTGCGGAGTTAAAGGGGGTCGAGCCTCTCCGCGCGATTGAGAAATTAAAAGATGAGATCAGATCGCTAAAAGATCAGATCAAGCATGCAAGCAGTTCCCATGCACTGGCTTTTCTAAATGTCGGTGATACCAAACTTTGCGTATCCTCGGTCGAAAGCGGTGATATAAAAACTATGATAGATGAGTTTAAAAATAGCCACGAAAAGGCGGCGATAATGCTGATGCAAGTGGGCACCGACGGCAAAATTTCAATCGCAGCAGGCGTTAAAAACGCGCCTATTAAAGCGGGCGAGTGGGTTAAGCTAGCAGCGCAAATTTTAGGTGGCGGCGGCGGCGGACGCGATGATTTTGCTACCGCAGGCGGCAAGGACGTGCTAAAAATCGAAGAAGCGATCAAAGAGGCGATCTCTTACGCAAAAGGTAAAATTTGAACGAAATAGATACCGGCTTCATCAAAGCCTCGCAAATTTTGCCGCTGATTCACATTTTAAGCGTGATTTTTTTGATCTGCGCGCAGATCTGCGTATTTTTGATCGCGCGGATTTTTATGAATTTAAGCAGTAAAAGCCAAGCAGATGCGAAGGATGTAAAATTTACAGAAATTTTGCGATATATGAAACGCTATGAGCAGTTCTTTGCACTATTTTTGGTGATCGTTTGCGTAAGTGGATTTTTTCTTGCGGACGGCGGAAGTTTTAAATTTTCAGATCCTATGGTAAAAGGTGCGATTGCCACGTTGTGGGCTGGCGCCAGCTTTATACTACTAAATTTTATCTACATGCATTATAAAATTTCATCTTTGAAGCGAGCTTTGGATGCGGGCGATGAGCTTGAGGCGAATGAGCATTTAATCATCGTCGTTAAATATTTCATCCCGTTAAATATCGTAGTCACGCTGATTTGCGTTTATCTAGGCGTGACGGTGGGCGAGTTTTGATGATTTATTTAGCTTCCAGTTCGCCTACTAGAGCACAAATTCTAAAGGATAGCGGCGTAGAATTTACGCAAATTCCTTTTAATTTCGACGAAAGCGGCGTTAGTAAGGACGATGCACGCACCTATGCTTACCGCGTTGCTGTAGCCAAGAAAGTGCAGTTTTTTAAAATTTATAAAAATTATGATAGAGTGCTGTTTGCCGATAGCTCTGTGCTTGCCGGCGGCGAAATTTTAGGCAAGGCGCGGGATGAAGCGGACGCGTTAAGGATGCTGCGAGCCCAAAGCGGTGCTAGCTGCGCCGTTTATACTGCGATGATTTTTTGCAGTAAGGCGTTAGAGCTTTCGGCACTTAGCGTCGCAAGCTTTGAATTTACGGAATTTACTGAAGCGGATTTAAAAGGTTATATCGCTAGCGGTGATTGGCGCGGCAAGGCGGGTGCGATGAGTATCGAAGGCTTTAACGAAAAATATATCAAAAGCTCGCGTGGGTCAAAATTCACGGCGATGGGGCTTGATCTGGAAATTTTAAAGAGGTTTATATGGTAAGAGTTTTATTTAGTTTTATTACGGTTTGCGCGTTCGCAGCAGGCGGCATCTTTTTGTATTTTTATTCGCAGATCCGCTTGGAATCGGACTCCATAATCAATTATCATCCAGAGCTCACGACTAAAATTTACGATCGCAACGGCAATTTGATAGCCAATGTTTTTAATGAACAAAATAGAATTTACGTAAAATTCGACGAGATTCCAGGCCGCGTGATCGAGGCGCTCGTAGCTATCGAGGATACGGCGTTTTTCGAACACGGCGGTGTGAATGTCGAGGCGATTTTTAGGGCGATTATTAAGGATGTCAAAGCGATGAAATTCGTCGAAGGAGCCTCCACGATTACGCAGCAGATCACGCGAAATTTAGTTCTTTCTAGCGAAAAGAAGCTTGATCGCAAGATCAAAGAAGCGATCCTATCGCTTAAGATAGAAAACGCCCTAAGCAAGGAACAAATTCTAGAGCGTTACTTCAACGAGGTGTATTTCGGGCACGGATATTACGGCATCCGCACGGCGGCTTTGGGATATTTCAAAAAGGATTTGCAAGATTTAAGCCTTAAAGAGATCGCGATTTTAGTGGGCTTGCCGAAAGCTCCTAGCAGCTTTGATCCTACTAAGCACCTGGATTTGTCGCTTTCGCGCGCCAATAACGTGATTTATAGGATGCATGAGCTCGGCTGGATAAATAAGACCGAATATGAGCTTGCGATGAACGAGCAGCCTACGATTTATAATGAAACGCTCACGCAAAACGCAGCGCCGTATGCCGTAGATGAGATCATAAAAGAAGCGGAAAAAATTCTACCGGATGTCCGCACGGGCGGGTATCGCATAGATACGAGCCTTGATTTAAAGGCGCAAGCGATGGCGCAAGAGGCATTAGTTTTCGGCTACAATGAAATTTTAAAGCGCAACAAAGACGCTAATGCAAGCAACGTAAACGGCGCTATGGTCGTCACGCATCCGCAAAACGGCGAAATTTTAGCCTTAGTAGGTGGCGTGGATTACGCGAAATCAAATTTCAATCGCGCCAGCCAATCCCAGCGCCAAACCGGCTCCAGCTTCAAGCCTTTCGTCTATCAAATCGCCCTTGATATGGGCTACTCGACGATGACCGAAGTTCCCGATATAGCTAGAGAATTCGACGATGGCAGCGATAAAACGTGGAAGCCGAAAAATTACGACAAGACTTACAGCGGCTATATCACGATCAAAGAAGCTTTAACTCGCTCGCGTAACCTTGCCTCGATCAATTTGATGCAATCTATCGGCGTTGATCGCGCGGTAAAAAAGCTGGGCGAGTTCGGCTTTAAAAACGTCCCGCCCGCCCTGTCAGTGGCTATCGGCAGCTACGGAATTTCGCCGCTTGAATACTCCACGATGTATTCGATGTTCCCGGGGCTTGGGATTACTGCAAAATCAAAATTTATCGTTTCGATTACCGATAAGGACGGCAAAACTCGCTTTATAGAGCCTGAGCGACGTCGCGTGCTACGCCCTGAGCAGGCATATCTGATGACTACGCTACTAAAAAATATCGTGCAGCGCGGCACCGGCACTCGCGCGCGCGTGCAAGGCATCGACATAGCGGGCAAAACAGGTACCTCAAATGATAGTATAGATGCATGGTTTTGCGGCTTTACGCCGGATTTGCAGATCATAATCTGGTATGGCAACGACGATTATAAACCGATGCGAAAGGTCGAGGGCGGCGGACGTACCGCAGCACCGGTGTTTGCAAAATTTTTAGATGCCTATTTAAAAGAATATCCGCAAACCAAACGAAATTTCACGGTTCCGGACGGCGTCTTTAGCAGCTCATACAACGGCAAGGAGGAGTACTACACTAAAATTTCGCCGCTTCCTAAACCCCGAGAAAGTAGCAGCGACGGATCATTTTAAATTTGGATGGAAATCTAAATTTTATCCGCAGATTAAAAGCAATAAAATATATGGTCAATTTTAAGGGTCAAGATTGCAGGATTTAGAATTTGAAAGTAAAAAGATAAGAATAGAAAACACTCGTATAAAATTCGGTAAATTTTTTACGAAATTATGTTTTATATATTTTTTATATTCTCTTAGCGCCTTTATAATTCCTAAAAATATTTTAGATATTTCTCCTGTGTGCTTGAATTTCGTAAATTTTATGAAAAGCTATTTTCCAAATATCGAAATTATCGGTAGTATTAGCCCATACACCCAACTTTCTGAATTTTACGTTAGTATTATGTGGATATACGGGATTATTATTTTTGCGGTTTCTAGCTTATATTCATTGGTTTATTATATTTACTTTTGCAGATATGATGATGATTTTATATTGCTTTCAAAAAAGAAGTGTGAAAACGATTGCCCGTTTTTGTTGCTTCCGTTTATGTTTGGTCTTGGTATTTTTATGTTTGAGGTTTATTATACCGGATATTTTGCAAGCAGCGGTATAAGCATAAGAACAAGCCATTTTATGCCGGAATTTCAAAGTAGATTTTCAATTTTTGGATATATCATTTTCTTTCAATCCGGTTTTTCTCTTTCGGGTTCCGTAATATTAATGTCTACATTCGAATTTATTTACAAAATATATTTCTATTTAAAAGGAGTGAAAGATGCAGAGCAAAGTCAATGAAAAGAGCGGTGTATTGAATTAAAAATTTGGAGTATTATCGTATGGAATTTCAAAGTTATAAATCTGAAATGCCTCTTTTTATGATCAAAGATTATTGGACTAAAATCAGCACAGAATGTTATTTAATATTAGCTGTATTTTTAGTCATATTCCTATTTTTCTGCAGAGGAAGTGCTTGGGCATATCAATTTTTAGGAGCCGTTACTTTTTTGGTGGGAATTTTATTTATTAATAAACATAAATTTTTAAATTTCTATTCCGATAGAATAGAATATAATTCTTTATGCAAAAATTATAACGATGTATATTCGGTACATAAAAGTGTAAAGGCTTCTAATTTCGATAAAATCGCTATTTATAAATTTTCTGGACTAGTAATTGAAGATGCTTGCAAATACAATGCCAATATAACTAGGTTTAAAAAATTTCTTTTGCTAATTTTATCGTACGCTTTACATCCGATAAATGTTCTTTGCTTCGGTGTACTTAAAATTTTAAGAAGAATAGATAGCATAAATTTAAATGTTCTAATTTTATTAGATAGTACTCATAGTAATTATTTTGCCATTCCGCTAACTATGTTAAGTGAGTACGAACGAGCAAATTTGAAAAAGTATTTAAAAGACAAACTAAATCTAAATCTTGATAATATTGAGATCAGGGATAGATTTATAGATATAAATTTTATATAAAATTTTCTAAAACCCTTTATTTCAGTATATTTTAATAAATTCCAGCTTAAGCAGATAAATTTTATCTTTTTATTGACGAGCCTCAATGCTTATAGAAATTTAAATGGGTAGAATTCTCTCCTAATTTCAGTTAAAGGAGTGAAAATGGCAGAATATAAAAAGCTCTGGATGACGCTTGTAGCGGTACTCATCGTGGGCTTTAGTTTCTTGGGTTTTTACGGCGGCGAGGTGTATAGGCAGTCTCCGCCGGTGGTAAAATTTACCGATGCTAGCGGAGCTGAGCTAATCAGTACCGAGCGCATTTACCGCGGGCAGGAGGCCTGGCAGAGCATCGGCGGTATGCAGGTGGGCTCTATCTGGGGTCACGGAGCGTATCAAGCGCCCGATTGGAGCGCGGATTGGCTGCATAAGGAGCTGGTCGCGTTTATGGATATCAAGGCGCAGGAGCGTTTCGGCGTGAAATTTGACGCCTTAAATGACGAGCAAAAGGCGCAGATCAAGGCGCTTACCAAGGCCGAGTATCGCACCAATACCGTAAAAGACGGCACCGTCAAGCTAAGCGATGATCGCTTGAAGGCTATGGCGGTCGTAAAAGACGAGTACATGGGCGTTTTCGGAAACGATCCGCGCTTTAAAAAGCTTCGCGAGGATTACGCGATGAAGGAAAACACGCTCGCAAACGAGCAACACCGCGCCGAGCTCGTGGATTTCATCTTTTGGACTGCTTGGGCTGTTTCTACGGATCGTCCGAGCGGAGAGGCGACCTATACTAATAACTGGCCGCACGAGCCGCTGATAGACAATGTCCCTACCACGGAAAACGTCATTTGGACAATCATAAGCCTCGTTGTTTTGCTTACCGGCATCGGCTTGTTGGTTTGGTTCGGAAATTTCTACGGCAAAAAGGACGAGGATTTCGAGGCTCCTGCGAAGCTAAACGCCGATCCGATCGCCGCTTTAGCGCTTACGCCGTCGCAAAAGGCGCTCGGCAAGTACCTTTTCGTAGCGATTGCATTGTTTGCATTTCAAGCCTTCATCGGCGGCTTTGTTGCGCACTACACGATCGAGGGTCAGTCCTTTTTCGGGCTTGATATTTCGCAATATATCCCTTACTCGCTAGCTCGCACCTGGCACGTGCAGGCGTCCATTTTCTGGATCGCTACGGGCTTTTTGGCGGCGGGATTGTTTCTAGCGCCGATCATCAACGGCGGCAAGGATCCTAAATTTCAAAAGCTCGGCGTGGACGTGCTTTTCTACGCGCTTCTTTTCTTGGTCGTTGGCAGCTTCGCGGGCGAATACATGGCTATTGCGGGTAAGATGGATCCAAGCAGCAGTTTCTGGATCGGACATCAAGGATACGAGTATTTAGATCTCGGTAGAATTTGGCAGCTGATACTATTTGTGGGCCTTGTGATCTGGATGGTACTCGTGCTTCGCGGCTTTATCGCGGGCTTTAGAGCCGAGGGCGATAAGAATTTATTGGCGATCTTTACCGCTTCGGTTATCGCCGTGGGGCTTTTTTACGGCGCGGGACTATTTTACGGACAGCGCTCGCCGATCCCTGTGATGGAGTATTGGCGCTGGTGGGTCGTGCACCTTTGGGTCGAAGGATTTTTCGAGGTTTTCGCGACGGCGTCTTTGGCGTTCGTGTTCGCATCCTTGGGCTTAGTAAGTAAGAAATTTGCCACCTACACCTCGATTGCTAGCGCGTCGATTTTCCTAATCGGCGGAATTCCTGGTACCTTCCACCACCTCTATTTTGCGGGCACTACTACGCCGATAATGGCTGTGGGTGCGAGCTTCTCGGCGCTTGAGGTCGTGCCTTTGGTGCTTTTGGGCTCGGAGGCGTTTCACTATTACAAGCTTCAATTCGCGCAGGATTGGGCTAAGCGTCTAAAATGGCCGCTTTACTGCTTCATCGCCGTGGCGTTTTGGAATATGCTGGGCGCGGGCGTTTTCGGCTTTTTGATCAACCCGCCGCTTGCGCTATTTTACATCCAGGGCTTAAACACCACCGCGGTGCACGCTCATACGGCGCTATTTGGTGTATACGGCTTTTTGGCGCTCGGCTTCGTATGGCTCGTGGCGCTGTATATCTACAGAGAAAAGAGCTTTGACGATACGCTTATGAAGATCGGCTTTTGGGCGCTTAACGCGGGTCTGCTTCTAATGGTGCTGATTTCGCTATTGCCTGTCGGAATTTTGCAGGCATTCGCGGCGATCGATGTTGGTATGTGGTACGCAAGAAGCGCGGAATTCTTGCAAAAAGACAGCCTCTACGGGCTCCGTTGGGCGCGCATCATTGGCGATACGATCTTTTTGGTAGGAAGCGTGTGCTTCTTGATTCAAATCGTGCGAATGATATTCTCACGCGCTAAATAGAGCCTTCGCGAGCTCTTATCGCTTGTTTGCCTCGCAGGAATTTTATATTCTTGCGAGGCTTTTTAAATTTTACTCGGCTTTGCGCGAGCCTTTTGTGCGTTAGCTTTTGGCGCAAAGGGTAGCCGTGCGAACCTTTTGCCGCAGACGATATCCGCGCGAGCTTTAAGCTTAGCCGTAAATTGCGCTAAATCTTTAAAATTTTAAAATTTCATCCTCTTAAATTTACCCGAGCCAAATTTTAAATTTGCTACAATTACCGCCGAAATTTCAATCTCAAGGAGTGGAAAATGGGTGTGCGAGAGCAAATTTTAGAAGACATTAAAACGGCGATGAAGAGCGGCGATCACTTCCGTAGAGACAGCCTGAGGATGCTTAACGCCGCGCTTAAACAGGTCGAGGTGGACGAGCGCATCAGCCTTAGCGACGAGCGCGTCTTTAGCATACTTCAAAGCGAGATCAAGCGCCGAAACGACTCCGTGCAGCAGTACCGCGCGGGCGGTCGCGACGATCTGGCGAAAAAAGAGCAGGGCGAGATCGAGATCATCGCGTCTTATCTGCCCGCGCAGCTAGGCGATACCGAGCTTGCCGCTGCGGTTGGCTCGTTAATCGCACAGCTCGGCGCTAGCGGCGCAAAGGATATGGGGCGCGTGATGAAAGCCGCCAAGGAAGCGCTCGGCTCAAGCGTGGACGGCAAGCGGCTGAGCGATGCAGTCAAAGCGGCACTGAAGTAGCCTGCGTTTGAGGCTAAATTTAAGTCCGGCTACGGCTAAATTGTATCGACGTAAAATTTCGCTGCTGAAATTTTTTAAGATAGAGCTTTGGCTGCGGAATTTATACGCTAATTTAAAATTTTAAAGGATTATCATGAAAAAATTTATCGCGGTTTTACTAGCTGTCCTGCTTGTGGGGTGCCAGTGCAAACAAAACGTAGTGCCTGGGGCGAACGAAACGCCCGAAAAGATAACGGCATTTTTCATAAACGATGGCAAGGAATACATCGTAGGCGAGAAACTCAGCTATGTCCTAACGAACGGCTCGTCGCTTAAGAATATCTCGGAATTTTACGATGGCGGATACGCCAAAGGGCTTAAGCGCGAGTTTGTGCGGATCGAAGTAACCGATGCTAAAAACGGCGAGGCGCGCGGTAGCTTCAGTGCTTTTTTAAACTCTGCCGCAGGAGCAGACGTCGCCAAAATCAAAGCTCTAGCGAACCGCATCGAAATCGATGAGAAAAAGGGCGAGATTGAAGCGATTTTCTACTTCGATGCGCGCGTCGTGCAGATCAAAAATCTTAGCGAAATAATGAAGCCAAGCGATAGGCTGCGCTCTCCGATACCCGCTCACATCGAGGTTAGGCCTGAACGCTGCGAGGGCAACGTCCTATTGGATACGTTAGGCGTAATCGTGGCTATACCGGTGGTAATCGTGGGCGTAGTGCTATTTCTGCCCGTCGGGGCGATGGAGGCGCTTGCGATGCAGCATAGCCCGCGATAATAAAAGCCGTAAAATTCCGTATCTTGCAGCGAAACTTACAATGTAATGATCGATGAAGCTCGGCGAAATTTGGTATAACTTAGATCGCAAGTTCGATCTATTTATGATCGCATTTTATTTGGCGGCGATGTGGTACGGATTTCTTTTTAGCTTGAATCCTAAAAGCTTAGATGATCTGAAAATCGCAAATGGAATAATCATGGATGTCGGAAGCGATGATGGGCGCGAATATATGCAGATTTTTACGGATGAGCGCAAATTTATCAAAGTCTTTTTAAATGGCGATACGGATAACTTAACCTCCTTTTATAAAAATAAAATTTTGCTCAATGCAGCAATTGCTGAAGCTAATTTCAAGCGGTTAGGAGCGGATGAGTGGCAAGGTGTAAATATCAAGCCTTCCATCTCGCTAATCGCATACGAATGGCTGGAAGGAAAGCGAGTTAAAGCTTGGTATCAAAGCCGTCCGTTTCCGTTTCAGGGTCGCGGCACGGCATATCAAGTTTTATTTTTAGATTATAATGCAAGCGCCGATCCGCCGCAACGCGAGTATCTGATGAAATTCAGATATGACAAATACGCTACGACGGATGATAAATTTACGGCTATGGTATTTGGAGCTTTGACGCTCATTTTTCTTGCGATTATGGCGGGTAAATTTTATCAAGCATGGCGCCAACTGCAATAAACATTGCGCCGCGGAATTTTAAGTAGCATCGGATAGCCTGAAAACACGGCGCGCAGCATCGATACGAAGCACTTTAAAAGACGCTAGGCTTGCGGCGTGCATTTCATTGCGGATAGCGGCGGCGCGAGCAGGATAAGCTTACGGCGATAAATTTAAATCGTCATCAAAAGACAGATCGAAACGAGATTTAAAATTTTGATAAATAGCTTGCGCCGAGTTTTGAAATTTTGCGACTCTAGCTACCCCGGCTAGCGCTAAATTTTAAAATTTAAACTGCGCGAGATTTCAAAATTTTAAATCTCGCGCTCGTTTAGCAGTATCCATAGAATTCCAAACGTCAAATGGGACGGATGGACTAAAATAGCCCTTTGAGCAGCCCCTTAACCACGTCCGATTTTTCCTTTTTAGCGTCGTTTTTGCTGCTGTTATCGTCCTTTTTGACGCCGAAAAGCTTGTCGATGCCCTTGCCGATCTGCTTGTCGAGCTTGCCCTTTAGATAGTCCGATTGGATATTGTATTTCGGCTCTTTAATCGTGCCGGTGATGTTTATTTCAAGATCGGTTTTTTCGATGTTTGCCTTAACCGGCACCGAAATCGCGCCCGTTTTACTATCCAGCGTGCCGTCCGTTACGTTTAGCTTGCTTTTTTGCGCGCTCATATCGGCGTTGAAATTTATCAAATTTTGCTTGATCGTGCCGTTTACTTTGGCGTCGTTATAGACCTCACCGCCTAGATCACGACCTAAAATTTTGCCGATTTTATCGATCAATCCGCCGCTAGGAAGGCGACCGTTATTGATGATCGCGTCGAATTTTCCGCTGTGCGAGCTAGTATTATACGTAAGATTTGCATTGCCCGTGCCGTCGTAGACGTGATCGATATTTAGAAGCGTCGTAAGCTCTTTGACGATAAAATTTTGGATTTTAAAATTTGCCTCATCGCCCGCGATCTGTCCGTTCAGCTCACCGCCCGCGACCTTGGAATTTATGGTCGCAAACAGGCTCTTGCCGTCGTGCGAAAGCTCGCCGGTCGCGGCAATCTTGCCGTTTAGTCTACGATTTAGAAAAAACTCCAGTCGCTGCAGGCTCGGGATCAACAGCGCGTAGTTCGCCTTAAGCGCTTTGTTTTTGAGCTCGTAGGTGCCGTTTAGGCTCTGAAGCTGCGCTAGATCGGAGTTTGCGCTAGCGCTAAAGGTCGCGACTGAGTTTTTGATATTTGTCTGCGCCTGCGCGTCCGCTTTTAGATCGCTCGGGAAGTTCTTGTCCGTCGCGCCGTCTAAAAATTTCTTAAAAATTACTCCGTTAGCGAGCGAAATTTGCGCCGTACCGTTGATGCCGTCCTTTAAGCTTAACTTCGCATCGCCGTTTATCGTGCCGTTTCCGATCGCGTTGCCGTAAAACAGAGCCGAAAGCACGGCCAGATTTAGATTGCTAGCCTTAAGCTTTAGATCGCTTAAATTTCCGCTCGCATTCAGGTTGCCGCCCATCGCGTTTAGATTTAAGCTTAGATTTTTAAGTTCGTTCTGCGCTAGAGCCGCGCTAAGCTCGCCGTTTGCCTTGCCTTGCAGCTTCACTCCCAGGACGTTTTGCAGCGCGGCTAGATCGTTTGCATTTAGCTTCGCGGACAGCTCGCCGTTTTTGTTTTTCAGGTCAAATTTGGCCTCCGCATCCGCTTTAAGCGCGTCTTTAAACGCTGAAATTTGCGAGTTTGAAAGCTCAAGCGTAGAAAAATCGGTCTTTAAATTTCCGTTTGCTTTAACGTCGCCCGAAATTTTGCGCCCGATAAGGCTTTCGAGCTTCGCTAGATCGGGCAAATTCAGATTAAAATCGGAATTTAAAGTTTTGTTTTTCAGATCAAATTCCGATTTTTCGGCGCTGATCTTACCTAGCGTCGAATCGATCTTGCTTGCTGCTCGCAAGATGTCATTTTGCGCCGTGATGTCCGAATTCAACGTGATCTGCACGCCCTTTGGGATGGAGATATTCATATCTTTAAACGCAGATTCGTTTAGGATCAAATTTGAACTCTTGATACTCGCGTTGCCATCTGCGCCGCCGCCGCTAGCCTTGATATCTGAGAGAATGTCGATATTTCCTTTGGCGTAGATCGGCAGCGAGGCTACGGCAAGGGCCTTTTCGATGTTTAGAGCTTTAGCATCGATTTGCAGATCAAGTGGCTTGAGGTCTTTTAAATTTGCTAAAAATTTTACGTTGCTATCAAAAATCCGCCCGCTGCCGTTGATGCCGAATTTGTCAAGATCGCCTAAAATTTGCCCTTTGAGGCTTAGCTCTTCGCTCGTTTTTATGCCGAGCTTGGCTAGATCGTGCGCGTTTGCGTCGTAGTTAAGATCGAAAGAGCGCGCAAAAAGCGAGTATTTGCCCTTTACGTTTACGCTCGCAGCATCATTTACGTTGGCGCTGATGTCCAGATCGCCGAAATTTAGATCGAATTTCTCAAGCTTCACATCAAGGCCGCTTTTTTCTTTGATCAAATTTTCTATATAAGGCTTAGCAAGATGGTTGCCAAAATCGCTGAAAAATAGGCAGCCCGCGCCTACTATAAGCAGGATTAAAATTCCTGCGATTATGCCGAAAATTTTCATTTCGTCCCCTTAAAAATTTAAAATTTGAGGGTATTATAGCCCTTAAAATTTAACGTTTAAAATCTCAATACTTGAGTTTAAATCACTAAAGTTTTATAAAAATTTTTCATAAACTATTGACAAGATTTTAAATTTTGCATATAATCTTAGCACTCAAACACATTGAGTGCCAATTTTAGAAATCACAAATCAAAGAAAGGACTGAAATGAAATTTCAACCACTTGGCAAGCGCGTTCTAATAGAGCGCGAGGAGGAGACCAAAAAGACCGCTTCGGGCATCATCATCCCCGACAATGCTTCAAAAGAGAAGCCTTCGACCGGCAAAATCGTAGCCGTCGGCAGCGAATGCGAGGGCGTGAAAAAGGGCGATACCGTAGCGTTTGCAAAATACGCAGGTAGCGAGATTAGCTTAGACGATAAGAAATTTCTTATCTTAAATTTAGAAGACGTTTTAGGCATAATTAAATAAAAAGGATTGAAAATGGCAAAAGAAATTATTTTTTCAGACGACGCAAGAAACAAACTCTACGCGGGCGTTAGGAAGCTAAACGATGCTGTAAAAGTTACGATGGGACCTCGCGGTCGCAATGTCTTAATCCAAAAGAGCTTCGGCGCTCCTGCGATCACAAAAGACGGCGTAACCGTCGCTAAAGAGATTGAGCTAAAAGATACGCTAGAGAATATGGGTGCTTCTTTGGTGCGCGAAGTAGCGAGTAAAACCAACGATCAAGCAGGAGATGGCACTACTACAGCAACCGTGCTAGCTCACGCGATCTTTAAAGAGGGCCTACGCAATGTAACTGCGGGCGCAAATCCGATCGAAGTTAAGCGCGGTATGGATAAATTTAGCGCTGCGGTTATTGAGGAGCTAAAAAAATCCTCTAAAAAAGTAAGCGGCAAAAAAGAGATCGCTCAGGTTGCTACGATCTCTGCCAATAACGACAGCGCGGTGGGCGATCTGATCGCAGACGCTATGGAAAGAGTCGGCAAGGACGGCGTTATCACCGTTGAAGAGGCAAAATCTATTAACGATGAGTTAAACGTAGTCGAGGGAATGCAGTTTGACCGCGGCTATCTAAGCCCATATTTCATTACAAATGCCGAGAAAATGCTAGTCGAGCTAGCTTCTCCACTAGTGCTTCTATTTGACAAAAAAATTACAAATTTAAAAGACCTATTACCGGTTTTGGAGCAGGTTCAAAAAAGCGGCAAACCGCTTCTAATCATCGCCGAAGATATCGAGGGCGAGGCACTTGCGACTTTAGTCGTAAATAAACTTCGCGGCGTGCTAAACATCTCTGCGGTCAAAGCCCCTGGATTTGGCGATCGCAGAAAGGCGATGCTTGAAGATATTGCGATTTTAACAGGCGGCACCGTCATCAGCGAGGAGCTTGGCAGAACGCTAGAAAGCGCTTCCATGGCCGATCTTGGACAGGCTGAGCGTATCGTGATCGACAAAGACAACACCACCATCGTAGGCGGCGCGGGCAAGAAAAAAGATATCGATGCGCGCGTTTCGCAGATCAAAGCTCAAATCGCCGAGACTACGAGCGATTACGACAAAGAGAAGCTTCAAGAGCGCATGGCTAAGCTTAGCGGCGGCGTTGCGGTCATCAAGGTGGGCGCTGCGACCGAAACCGAGATGAAAGAGAAAAAAGACCGTGTAGACGACGCTCTAAACGCAACCAAAGCAGCCGTAGACGAGGGTATCGTAATCGGCGGCGGCGCTGCGCTAATCAGAGCGGGACTTAGCGTAAAACTAGCCCTAAGCGGCGACGAGCTTATCGGCGCGGACATCGTTAAGCGCGCACTTTTTGCTCCTCTTCGCCAGATCGCCGAGAATGCGGGATTTGACGCGGGCGTCGTAGCAAATGCCGTCGAGCAGAATAAAGACAAGAAATTCGGCTTTAATGCCGCAAACGGCGAGTACGTCAATATGTTTGACGCAGGCATCATCGATCCTGTGAAGGTCGAGCGTATCGCGCTTCAAAACGCAGTTTCCGTCGCAAGCCTGCTTCTAACGACCGAAGCAACCGTAAGCGAGATCAAAGAGGAGAAACCTGCAATGCCTCCAATGCCTGATATGGGTGGCATGGGCGGAATGGGCGGAATGATGTAGCCCTCATAGGAGCGTCATTCGGCGTTCCTATGCCATTACAACGGCGTGGTGAGATTTTACGGTGCCCCCGCAATGCCTTTGTGGCGATGCTTTTGCTATGCGCCGTAGAATGAGATGTGCCGCGTTTTGGATATGTCTAAGACGCGGCGATTTATTATGAATTAACGATTAAGTGGTGTGATTTTTAGTCACTGCATGATCTTATAAATTTCGTATCTCATCGCAAATTTGCTGTTTTGCCGCTTTATCCTTTAATTTAAAAGCTTTATCTGAGCTTGCTTTTTACCTTAAGTTCTGACTTGCCACTCAAAATTTAAGCGCAGAATTCTAAAACTTTAAAATTTTCAGCTATCCCACCTAAACGCTTACAAGATAAAATTTTTTCGTGGCGTCATATTTTTGTTGTGATAAAATTTTATTGCCAGATAGAATCCTAGCTGCGGAATTTTTAAAGCTTAGCCTTTTGTTTGGCGATACGGCTTTGAATTAGAGCTGAGATTTCATAGCCTCACTCATTAAATTTAACGCGGCTTAATCTAAGCTTTGCTAAATTTCGCCTAAAATCCATGGAAAGGAAAACGATGAAAAATTTAGCTCGTATTTTTTTAATTGCGTTCATTTTGACGAGCTTTTCTGGCGCTTTTGCCGCGCAGCAAAACCATAAATCGCCCGCCGCGTTGCAAAACCATAAATCTAAAATTTCATCTCAAAATCTGCGAGCTAAAGATCATTCGAGTAAAAATACCTCGGTGAAATCCTCTGCTGAGCCACATGCTAAAAAACCTGCAAATGCTAAAAGTCTTTCAAATTCCAAGCTCACAAAAAATACGCGTGCGTCTAGGAATTTCGCTAAAAATTCCACGCAAAAAAGTGCGAAAAATTTTACTAAAAATCCCGGGCAAAATTTCGCATCGCATTCTGCGAGAAATAAAGCATCTAAGCGCCCGGCTAATCAATCAAGCAGCCAGAATGAAGCTAGCAAGAGTCTAGTTGCGACGCTGATGCGTTTGCCAAAGACCCGTATCTATGAGGACGAGGCGCCAAGCGCTCGCGATACCGCGCAAACTTACAGAGGTGCAGATATGCGGAGAAATGCAAGCGCGCAAACTCACGGAGGCGCGGATGAGCAGACTGGCAAAATCGTAGATGCACAAGCTCGCAAATTAACGACGACTCGAATTGCACAGCCGCAAGCTCTCCGCGTCTATAGTGCAACTCGTTCTGGCGCTATGGGGCATACAGCTGCATCTCATTCGAGCGCCACGAAGTATACGGCTCGTCAAAATGCCCGCGCGCCCTATCTTCCCACATCTGCTCGCTCTAGCCGTGCGATAGGGCGCCCTAGCGGTAGCGCGCTTAGTAAGATGTCGTCGCCAAAGCGGGGTAATGCGCTAGGGCAAGGTGCTGCGATGCGTTATGATGAGCGTTGGGCGAAGCCCGCTCCACAGCCTTACGAGCCTGCGCCTGAGACCGAGAAAAAGCGCGGGCTGATATTTTCGTCGCAGTGGGGCCCCGCCGCGCCGAAAAGCAAGTGGCAGCAGCACGAAGCCCCGACGGATGACGCTTCGTCGCGCAATGAGTCGGTGATGGATATGCTGCAGGACAAGATGAGCAGGGTCAAGGTGAATATGGAGCTAGTGCGCTAGCCTAGGCGGCACGCCGGCGCAATTTATATGCGTAGGCGGTTTAAATTTTGCTGCCTCTATAAGATCGCGATACTGGCGCGGTGTGCAAAACACGAACGGCTGACGTTTTTTTCGGCTTTGCCGCCGTGCGAAACAATGCCCTAATGCTGCAATTAAAGATAGAATGTTCATATTTCATCTACTTGCTTTGAATTTCACGGCTGCATGCCGCGCTGCTAGGATAAACCATACTGCACTCGTTTTGCGCGAGTGAGCGCTGCGACGATACTGTGGGTAAAATTTCGCGGAAATTTCAAAAGCTTAATTTTGTAATTTTATGTCGCAGGACTTCGCTTGCCTGCTAAGTTTGCGGAATTTTGCTTGGCTACGTGGTTTATTAAATTTCGCTTGCCATAAAATTTTGTATAGTTTTATTTGCTACCGGAATTTTTAGAATTTTATTAGATGGCGGAATTTTATAGAGCTCTATTCGCTAAAATTTCGCGGCAAAATGAAATTTTTCGTAAGCGCAAAAGCAAAATTCAGCGGGTGAAATTATACGGCGGGTGGCGAGCGCGAATTATTAAATTTTAACCCCGTTTTGAATAAAATAGCGCAAAAAAT
>NZ_CALHHX010000169.1 GCF_938030685.1 uncultured Campylobacter sp.
TCGGCGGCGACCGCTTCGGCAATTTCGAGCGCAGATTGCCTGATAAAAAGGGGCGGATTTGGCGCGAATGCGACATCGAGTATCGCGGCGGCCCGCGCGGCGCGAAGCGGCTGATATTTTCAAACGACGGGCTGATCTTTTACACCGCCGATCATTATGAAAGCTTCGAGCGCGTGCAATGAGTTCAAATTTTAAAACGCGCAGCGCCGCAAAGATCATCATCGACGGCGCAAAGATTAGGCGCAAAGATCAAATTTTCGCGCTATTTGCCGCAGCGCTAGATTTTAAGCCCGAATACGTCGCAAATTTAGACGCGCTCTACGACGCGCTTGGCGAGCGAGGCGGACGGATCTTAGTCGTTATTAAAAGGGGCGGAATTTTAAAGCTAAGACTGGGCAAATTTTATGATATTTTGCTGGATGTATTGCGCAGCAGCGAGGCGAAAATTTTAATCTTATGAGCTTGCGCGGCAGCCATTCCACTTTAAAACTAAATTTTGCCGAGGCAAAGATAGGTTTGTTTCGACGTAGTTTAGAGCGTGCCGTTAAAATTCACTGAATTTTAGAGCTTATTAAAAGAGGCGATTTTAGAAATTTCACCCACAAAGCTCGCGCGGTCAAATTTAAACTCAAGCCCATACCGCCAATCTTTGCGGCGCGGGTTTATAAAGTCGGTAAATTTAACCGCGTTTTCTTCAAATTTAATCTTAAGCGCGAGATACCAACAGCTCCAGATCCCACACGGACAGCCCAGTAGCACCACGTCCCGCTCATCTTGCGCCAAATCAGCCTCAAGCGCTGCGCGTAAAAATAGCTCCTCAAAATCGATCAAGCTTAAGTAGGCGTAGCCTCCCGCGATGCTAGCTTGCCCCTCTTTCGCCGCAAAGCTTTGCTCACGCCTCTTAATCAGTTCAAGCAGGGGCTCGCCGTTTATCGCAACGACGACTTCGGTAAAGCTTTCGCCCTCAATTTCGTAATCGTTTAGGTAAAATTTAATGCTATCCATGCGGCAATCTCGCTAAATGATCTGTTTGTACGTATTTGCACCGGCCTGTTAAAATTTCGGCGCAGTTTAGCAAAATCCTAGTAAAATTCGGTTGAAATCCAAAATCGTCGCCAAAGCGCAAATCAAATGAAAATTTTGTAAAATTTAGGATGCTGGGCTTGCGGAGCTCATTTTTTAACGCACGCGAGCTCAAATTTACAAAAAAAGCTCAATTTGCATAGATGAAAGAAGCGAAAATAAAAGGTGAAATTTT
>NZ_CALHHX010000170.1 GCF_938030685.1 uncultured Campylobacter sp.
GGCCCGAACACCGGCGGCATGGGAGCTTATGCGCCAAGCCCGCTAGCGGATGCCGCGCTGATAAAGAGGGTGGAGGGCGAGATCGTCGCACCTACGCTAAAAGGGATGCAGCAGCAGGGCGCGCCATTTTGCGGCGTGCTATTCGTGGGGCTTATGATCGTGGGCGGCGAGCCTTACGTGCTGGAGTACAACGTGCGCTTCGGAGATCCGGAGTGCGAGGTTTTGATGCCGCTAATCGACGGAAATTTGAGCGAAATTTTATACAACGCCGCCGTAGGCAAGCTAAACAGCATAAGCTTAAAAGAGCGATTTGCGGTGGGCGTCGTGATGGCTAGCGAGCGCTACCCTTACGGCTCTTCGCAGCCTGAGCCGATCAAGACGGGCGAAATTCCTGCGGGCGCGCATATCTGCTACGCAGGCGTGAGCGAGCGGGAGGGGCAAATTTGCGCTAGCGGCGGGCGCGTTTTGGTAAGCGTGGGCGTCGCACAGAGCTTAAAGCTGGCGCGCGATGTGGCTTACGCGCTGTGCGAAAATATAAAATTTAGCGGCGCGCAGTATAGGCGCGATATCGCGTATCAAGCCTTAAGAGATAAAATTTGATCGTCGCTCCGCTTAGCAAGCGCGTAATCGCGTTTAGTATCGACGAAGCGGTGAGCGCAACGCTTTTTGTGGTCGTGCTATTTGCTATCGACGAGCCAGAGCTTGTCGCAGCGGCGCAGAGCGGAAGCAATCTTGAGGTACAAAAGATCGCGTCAAAATTCATTTTGCATTACGCGATAATAAAATTTTTATATCAGGCGATTTTTGTCTATCTATACGGCGCGACGCTAGGCAAGCTTGCGGTTAAAATTTATTGCGTCCGCGCTGACGGCAGCTCTATGGATATCGCTACTGCAGCGATCCGCGCGGCGGTTAGGTTGATAAGCGAGATGATCTTTTATATGGGATTTTTGGTGGCGCTTTTTACGAACTCGCGTCAGAGCCTGCACGATATGGCGGCGAAAACATTGGTGGTAGAGATTGAAAAAGAGTAAAAAATTTAAAATTCTAGCGCTTAGTTTTAGCGCTCTTTTAGCAAGCAGTGCGAGCGCAAAGGTCCAAGACGTCGAGCTCATAGCAGATGATGTCGAGAAAAAGGGCTTTGTGACGGAGGCTAGTGGCAACGTAACGGTGTATTCGCAGGACTACTTCATCACCGCCGATCGCGCTACATACGACGAGCAAAACGGCATTATCGAGCTTTTTGGTAACGTCAATGCGATGCGCGGCAGCAGCGAAACCACCCGCGCCGAATACGTCAAAATCGATCTGAAAAACGACAAGCAGGAAGCTGACGTAAATTTTATGATGGACAAGGACTCTGAGCTTTGGATGCAAAACGACGCCAGCTGCAGCGACAGCGAGTATTACCGCGTGGAGGGCTCCAGCGTATCTAGCTGCAACGTCACCGATCCTGATTGGCGCATCAAATTTAGCAGCGGTATGCTTAATAAAGAAAGCAAATTTCTCCATCTTTTCAATCCGAGATTTTACGTGGGCGACGTGCCGGTGCTCTATCTGCCGTATTTCGGCTTCCCGACCGACCGTACGCGTCGCACGGGCTTGCTGCCTCCCGAGGCCGGTTACATCAGCAAGGAAGGGATTTACTACAAGCAACCGATCTATTTTGCGCCTTACGATAGCTGGGATTTTCAGCTCGATCCGCAGGTGCGCACGCGCAGGGGCTTTGGCGTATACGGGACATTTCGATTTACGGAGTCGCCGTATTCTTACGGCGAGATTAGAGGCGGAGTTTTCGATAACTTTTCGCGAGCGCAAAAGCGGCTCGAATACAAAAACGAGCGCCACCACGGCTTTGAGGTGCAATACGATCGCAGCAAGCTTGCAACCTATTTGCTAGACGGCGATCTGCGCGAAAATTTATGGATCGATTTTACCCAGCTAAACGACCTTGAATACTACGATCTAAAGGAAAAGGGCGGTCTTAGCGACGATGCGGATAATTCGCTCGTAACTTCACGGCTGAATTATTATTTGACCTCAGACGAGCACTATTTTGGCGCTTACGGACGCTACTACATCGATACAAGCAAGCTAAACGCCGATAATACCTTCCGCAACGAAGATACCGTCCAAGAGCTTCCGACGCTACAATATCATAAATTTAGTAATGATTTGGGACTGCCAAATTTGATCTATTCGCTTGATGCGAAGGCGCGTAATTACACCAGATGGGAGGGCGCGACTGCTCGCCAATACGAGTTTGACGTACCGATTAGTATAAGCACGCCACTACTGGCGGATTATTTAAATTTCGCCTTTACCGAGCGAGTGTATATGACCAATATCGATTGGCACGATAAATTTTACTACGCAAACGGAGATCTTGGCGAGGATAAAAGCACTTTCTACGCTAATCAATACACCGAGCTTTCGCTCTACACCGACGTAGCCAGGGCTTATGATAGCTTGTATCACACTATGAGCTGGAGAGCGGATTTTAGAATTCCCGGATGGCAGCAAGGCGACATCGAGGATAGAATTTTAAAGTATCATCAGTATAAATACGACCTTGCTCGCGGCGCAGTAGATCGCTCGCGGCTAGGTAACTTGCAAGACTCGCTTTATTGGGAGGATAACTTCTTAAGCGAGCTTAGTAACGAATACACCCACGAAAATGCAGCTTTAAGTATGACGCAGTTTTTTTATAATGAAGACGGACGTAAATTCTTACGCCATAGTGTCAAGCAGCGGTATAACTTCGACGATCATGAGTTCGATGATTTAGAACACCGCATCGATGCATATTTTGCAAATGGGCTAAATATCGGAAACCGCTTTACCTACTCGCATAAATATAAAAGCTTCGATAAAGTCTATACCTACGCCAACTACTCCAACGACGACTTTAGCTTTGGACTTAGTCACGCTTACGAATATGAAAAGCTAAGCATGGAGCCTAAACGTTATACGAAAGATAACTACGGCATCGTAAACGCTTCGGTAAATTTGCCTAGGAATAATAAAATTTTCGGTCGTTGGGATTACGACTTAGAGCGATCTTATTCTAAAATGTGGCGCGTGGGGCTTTCTCATACGCGCAAGTGTTGGAATTACTCTTTTGTGTATCAAGAGGATATCGAGCCTAAAAACACCAGTACGACTGGCTATAGCAAAGCAAGCAAGGAGCGCGGAATTTACTTTCTCGTAAATTTCTATCCGTTCGGCGGAGTAGGTTATGATTTTTCGGTAGATAGCGAATACGGAAGCGAAAAATAATGACGCCTAGAGCCGAGCTGATGTTTGAAAACCAAATCGACGCCGCGATGAAACTCGCAGAAATTTTACCCGCTACCGTGATCAAAAACGAAAATTTTCTAATAATCGCCCAGTCTCTGGAGTCGCTTCCTATCGCAAATCATCTTGCTCTAAAGCTTGGGCTTGCTTATGAGTTTTTATTCACAGAGCCTGTTTTAGCGCCAAATAATCCGGAATGCGCGATCGCGTGCGTAAGCGAAACCCAAGAGATCGTGATGGTAGATGAGCTCGTGAGAAGCTTTGGCATCAGCCTGGATTATGTTTACGGACAGGCAAACAGACTTTATGAGGAGAAAATTTTAAAAAACATGTATAAATTTCGCAAGGGCGAGCTTTTGGGAAATTTGGAGAAAAAAAACATCATCTTGGTAGATGAGGGGTGTGAGAGCGGGCTGACCGCACTTACTTGCATAAAGACGCTCGTAAGCTTAAACGCCAAAGCGATCTTTTACGCTACGCCTGTTATCGGCAGCGATAATGCAGACGAGATCGCCATGCTAGTAGATGGAATTTATGCTGTTCACAAGATCAGAGACTTTGTGAATGTGGATTTTTATTACAAAGAAAAAACGCTCTCAAGCGCGGAGGAGATAATGCAAATTTTAAACAAATGCCCGCTTTATCTGCCGTTTCACGAGACTAACAAAAACAAGGAGAAAATTAATGCAGTGCAAAATTGAAGTAAATGGCAATACCGAAATTTTCGATATCGACAAAGTTGCGAAACAAGCCGCGGGCGCGGCGCTTTTGCGCGTGAAAAATACCGTCGTGCTGGCTACCGTAGCGCGCGAAGAGACGCAGGTGCAGGAGGACTTTTTACCCCTTACCGTGCAGTATATCGAGAAGATGTACGCGGCGGGCAGAATCCCCGGAGGCTACATCAAGCGCGAGACCAAGCCTGGCGATTTTGAGACGCTAACCAGCCGCATCATAGATCGCTCGCTGCGCCCGCTCTTTCCAAAGGGTTATGCGTATCCGACGCAGATCGTAGTTTACGTGCTATCGGCAGATCCCGAAGTTGATCTGCAAGTCGTCGCTCTTAATGCGGCGTCTGCGGCGCTGTATCTTAGCGACATCCCGATTAAAGCGCCCGTTTGCGGCGTGCGCATAGGCTATCAAAATGGAAATTTCATCCTAAATCCGAGCAACTCCGCGCTTAAAAATAGCGCACTTGATCTTTACGTAGCCGGCGTCGGCGATGAGCTTTTGATGATCGAGATGCGCTCCCTGCCGCAGATTAATGGCGGCGCGCAGCAGATGAATGAATTTGGCGAAGATCTGATGGTGGATGCGATCGATTTTGCCGCAAAGGCGATAAGCGCGGGCTCAAACGCTTACGAAGAGGCTTTTTTGCCGCTTAAAAAGCCCGATGCGAGCCTAGAGTATAAACCCGAGATCGAGGATGAGGATATTGCGGACTTCATCGACGCAAATTACAAAGACGCCGTTAAAGCGGCGATCAATCAGATGGCAAAGAGCGAGCGCGCTACCGAACTAAACAAAATCGTGGATCAAATTTTAGCGACCGAGGCTGCGGCGCAAAACGAATGGAGCAAAGAGGTGATCTCCAGCGTCATCGGCAAGTATAAGCGCGGCATCATCCGCACGCAGATCATCGAAGATCGCCGCAGAGCCGACGGACGCGCGCTTGATGAGGTGCGTCCGATCAGTATCGAGACAAATATCCTACCGTGCGCGCACGGAAGCTGCCTATTTACGCGCGGGCAGACGCAAGCTCTAGTCGTCACTACGCTAGGCGGCGATAGCGACGCGCAGCTAAGCGACAGCCTAACGCAGCTTGAGCCGATCAGCGATAGATTTATGTTTAATTACAACTTCCCGGGCTTTTGCGTCGGGGAAGCAAGTCCGCTTAAAAGCCCCGGCAGACGCGAGTTGGGGCATGGAAATTTAGCCAAAAGAGCGCTATATCCGAGCATCGATCTAAACTCGCCGCAATCTATCCGCGTAGTGAGCGAAATTTTAGAGAGCAACGGCTCAAGCTCGATGGCTTCGGTCTGCGGCGGCGCACTTTCTCTCCGAGCAGCGGGCGTACCTACGCTAAAGCTCGTTGCGGGCGTCGCGATGGGCTTAATTTTTGAGGGCGAAAAACACGCCGTGCTAACCGACATAATGGGGCTTGAGGATCACGACGGCGATATGGATTTCAAGGTCGCGGGCACCTATGATGGCATCACCGCGCTTCAGATGGATATCAAGCTCGGCGGCATCAGCCTGGAGGTTTTAAAAGAGGCTCTCGCGCAGGCAAAGCAGGCTCGCGCGCATATTTTGGGCTTGATGGAGCAGGCGGATGCGGCGATCGTTATAAACGAGGACGTGCTTCCGAAGCTTGAAATTTTTAGTGTCGAGGCGAGCAAAATCCCCGACATCATCGGTCAGGGCGGCAAGGTCATCAAAGAGATCACCGAAAGCTTCGGCGTAAATATCGATCTGGATCGAGAAAAGGGTGAGGTCAAGATTCAAGGCGCCAAAGCTAGCGGCGTATCGGGCGCGAAAGATAAAATTTTATCGATAGTCTCAAATTCTCGCGATTTTCGCAAGCCACGCGGTGAACGCAAAGAGGTAAAATTTCAGATCGGCGAGGAGTTTGACGGCGTGGTGCAAAGCGTGCTAGATTTCGGTACCTTCATCTCGCTACGAGACGGCGTAGATGGGCTACTGCGCGCTAAATTTATCACGACGCCTTACAAGGCGGGCGATGTGGTGCGAGTGCGCGTGACCGATCAGAAAGGCACTAAAATTTCACTGGAATTAGCTTAAAATTTTAATAGGAGTATGAGATGCAGCTTAAAAAGATATTTTTCCCTATCGGCGGCGGCGAGGAGCTAGCCGAGCGCATACACGGAGCGCTGCTAGTGAATAAATTTTTCGGTACGCACATCAACATAATGGCGTGCCAGCTCGATCCTAAGATGATCTACAACGTCCGTATGACGCTAAAAGGCGGCGTGCTGATGGAGGAGTTTTTAAAATCCGCGGGCGATGAGATGAGGGCTGAGCGCGAGGAGATCAAGGCGATCTTCGACGCCGAATGCACCAAGCTGGGCCTAGATCAAAGCGATGACGATCACGTCCCAAATAGCGCCGCTTTGAGGCATATGGTAGGCATCCGTTCCGAGCTAGTCGAGAAATACTCCAAATACTGCGATTTGGTGTTAGTCTCGGTGCCGCCTACGGGCTCTATCACCGGCACGTTCGAGGCGGCGGTCACCAAAAGCGGCAAGCCTTGCATCGTCATACCGCGCAAGCTGAAGGAGTTTAGGGCGGATAAAATTTTGGTCTCGCTTACCGGCACTGCGGCCTCTGCGCGAGCGCTTGATAATTGGCTGGAGCTTTTGCAGCGCGCCAAGTCCGTCACCGTCATCACCGCAAACCACTACCTCCAAGAGGGCATCCCCGAAACGAAGCGCCGAATAAGCGATTATTTGGCTCTGCACGACGTTAATATCGATGCTTTCGAGACGCTAAATGCAGACGGCAAGATCCCGGGACAGGTGCTGCTAGAATATGCCGACGCAGGCGATTTCGATCTAATCGTCGCGGGCTTGCACTCAGACAGCGGCATCAAGGAGATATTCCTAGGCGGCGCGTCGAAATACTTCCTGCAAAAGACTAAAATTCCGGTCTTAATGTAGCTTGAGGCTTAGACGCCGTGTCGCGGCATATCGCTCGCACCGCGTCTAAGCTTAAGTCGGCTTTTAAGCGCCGCAAGCTAAAGCTTAAATTTTAATCGGCTCGTCGTGACTTTGCTAGTCCGTCCGCAGATCGCGCGGTTTGCTATTTTGCGGACGGGTTGCGATAAATTTTACCGCTAGCTTTGCTGGCGAGCCGCGTTTGCTTTGCTACGGCTAGAGAGCAAGTATATCCGCAGCGAGCGGAGTTAGCGGTCGCGGCAAGCGCGCCGGTCTATCTTTAAGCGTGCGAGTTTGGAATTCGTTTCTTTACTCGTCATTTTCGGCTGCGTAGCGGAAATCCGCATAAAATTTGCACTTGAAATTTCTGTTTGCACGCTAAATTTTAAATCTCAAGGAGCGCAGATGGCGTTTGAAAATGCAATCATCACAAAAGATGATGATGAGAAGTATGGATTGAGTAAAATTTACTACAAATATAATCCATACTATGAGACTTTTATTAACGAGCTTGGTTGGACTATTGATCGAGATGCGGATTGTTGGCTATGGAAAATTTATAGTTTTCCTGATCCAGATTATGACCATGGCACTGATTCTAAAGGAATTTGGATTTTATATTATAATGGTGAAGTTATTGAAGTCACCCTTGATTATGATATCGATGAAGCATTGAGACCCGAAGAATTCCATAGAATTTGGAAACTGCTCAATCTAAATCTAAAGCAAACATCTCTTTTGTCGGTAAGCGATATAATTAAGCTGTTGAATGTAATATTAAAAGCGTATGGTTATTCTACTCGCGAGCAAATCCCAAACTACACTATGGAACTCCAAGACCTAACCGATTGCGGCGCAAAATAGAGCTTTAAATTTAACTTCATCTTAGTCCCGCACCAAATCAAATTTCATAGAATTCTAGAATTTCACGGAATTTTGAAATTCTAAAATTCCAAAATCCTATAATTTCAAAATTTTAAAATTCCCGCCCTAAAATTTCTTGTAAATCAAATTTATCAAAATCATCGACGCGAGCGCCTCTATGAGCGAGGCGATGATCATCGCGAAGTATATCTCTTGCGAGATCGCGGCGGTGGAGTAAAAGAGCGTCGCCGTAGCGATGACGAGGGTTAGCGGCATAGATAGCGATAGCGCGAAAAGCGCCGCGCCTTTGCGGCCCAGGGTGCTTAAAAATGTAGCGCTCGCAAGCAGCCTGATGCCAAACATCAGCGCCGCTAGGCTTGCGGCAAAGCTCATCACTCCGGGCATAAGAAGCGCTTCTAGCTTGATCACCGCTCCAGTGTGTATGAAAAATATCGGCACCAAAAAGCCGAAGCCGAACGACGAAAGCTTTTCGATGAGGTCGTCCTTGTGAGAGAAAAAGGTCGGCAGAAAGGTGCCTGCGATGAAGGCGCCGATGACGACCTCAAGCCCCAAAAGCATTACTCCGGCGCAGATGAGGCAAAACAGCGCCATCGCAAATCGCACGTCCTTTTCGTTTTTGTCGTATTTAGGCATGATCACCGTTTTTAGCGCAGGGAACCACCAAAATAAAATTTCAAGCCCTTTAAAAACCGCTAGAGCGGCGACCGAAAAGCCCAAAAGCGCGCCGATATGAAGCGCCATCTCGACGCCGAAGCCGTTTTTAAGGTAGATGCCGCCCACCGTGAGGGCGGCGATGCTGATGAGCTCGCCGATTACGCCCGCGGGCATTGCGAGATTGAGCCACGCTTGATCCTTACCGTACTCCTTATACAGCGCCGAAAGCAGCCCGACGCTCATCAGAGGCGCTGCGATGATAAGCATCTGCGGCAGTTCAAACACCCAAACCGCAAGCGCGCTTAGGATATAAAGCAGCGCCAAAAAGATTAGGATCAGCCGCAGAATTTTACGCGGCATCGCAAGCAGCGCGCGGAAATCCACCTCGCAGCCCGCCAAAAACATAAGGTAGCAAAAGCCGATCTGAGCGGCTAGATCGAAGGTCGCGCTTGGCGGCAAAAGCCCTAAATTTGCAGCTATAATGCCAAGCATAATCTCCATGGGCGAGAGCGGAATTCGCGCAAGGCTCGCTAAAAAGGGCGAAGCAAAGATCAAAAACGATAGCGCGATTAGGACGTAAATTTCATTCATATGCTTTAGCCTCGCATCCTTTTAGATTTTCTCCGCACTGCTTTAGAATTTTTTCGCATCTTTCTAGCATTTTCTCTGGCTGCCCAGGGGCTTTTCGTATCATTTTAAGACTTCCTTTCGGTCGCTTTATAGTTCTTTGCGCTGCGAACGGAGACGAGATGCGCGCAATTTTCGCTCTTGCACCACAACACAGGCAAATCGAAAAGCCGCTTTTTGCGCCCGCAAATCTCGCCCGGATTTAGCACGAGCGCGCCGTAAATTTAAATTTTGCGCCGCTAAAGTGTTTTGATTCACTGCCATGTGGCAATAACCCACCGCCGCACATTGCCGATATGCCACCGTAGCGTTTTTATCTATCGATACATCGCGCCAATCCGTCACTGCGGCGTTTCGATTTTTCATCGCACTGTTTTGGTGCGCCGGTGTGCTGTGGCAATCTGCCGTTACGCTGCGATCATTTGCCGGTGTGCCGTTTTTTGATATACCCCGCTTATCAGCAAGCCCTTTCGATTCGTCGCTGCCGTATCGTCGGTAATCCATCGATGTGACATAGTGATCCGCTACCGCAGTGAAAAAACTAGTGCGATCGTAAATTTTAATATATCTGAGTGGCGTTTTGCAGCCCTCTCTCGCGGAGTTTGGCGGTAGGACGAAATTTTGCGATGAGGCGGAGTTTTGCGAGGAGGTAAAATTCTGAGGCAGCACGGAATTTGGAAGAGAAGCGGATTTTGCGCTCGGTGCCGTGAGGATAGAGCTTTGATATGCCGCCGCAAAGTTTAAATCCTGCGTGGCTTGAGCTGCGGAATTAGAATTTTGAACGGAATTCCCGCTGAGATTTTGGATAGAATTCTTACTGCTGCGTAGCGTAGATTTTAGATTGGGTGCGGCGAAGCTCGGAGAGAAATTTTTGCTCGAGATAAGAGCGCCTGGAATTTGATTAAGGATTGCGGGCGCAGAATTTTCGCTTTGGCTTCGGTCGGAATTTTTGCCGCAATAAAGGGTAAAATTTTGTGCGTCGTAGCTCGAGCTTATCGTAATAAAGCCTCGATGCGCCGCCGTCAGGTAATTTTTATCTACGACGGGATTTACAGCCCCTATTTTTGTGACGGGGCTTTGATATGCCATGCCGCTTGCGACTCGTATCGGCGTAGAATTTCGCGTAGCGCCCGAGTGCAGGTTTATGTCTAAATCTGCGGCGGAGAAATTTGATTTAGAATTTCGGACGGAATTTTTGCCTTCGTCGTTTGCGTCTGAGCCTGAACTTACAGTCAAATTTAAGCTCACGCTCAGTGCGGTTAAATTTATTACGTGATCCGCTACTTTAGAATTTGCGATTAAAATTTCCCCGCGATCTGTCCTACAGCTTGAGCCTAAAATTTCTCTGCGATTTGCTTCGTCGCTTAAGCTTAAATTTTTAGCTAGGCTCGCGCTGGAATTCCTGCGAGAATCTACCACGCGATCCGCACCCGCACCTAAATCCGCGTCTAAATTTAATCCGTCTGCTTCATTTTGCGCCGCGGGTTCTTCGTCAAAGAGATAAAACGGATGGTGCATGATTTTTAGTCGCAGCCCAGCAAACTTCGTGCAAAAAGGCTCATCGTGCAGGTTGAAGTCATTTTTTAGCTCCGCAAGCGCTTCGTCGTTGTTCCCTAAAACCGCGAAGTAGGGCTTGCCGCTTTGTCGCAAAAGCCGCAGCGTCTCGCTCTCGACGATGCCCTCTGCGTGCACGAGCAGACCCGCTCCGCGCGCGAGCAGCCACTCTATGGCGCTGGCAGCGACCTTTGTTTCGCGATTAGAGTCCGAAATGGCGCCTATTATCAATCGATCTCTTCTTTAAACTTGCACTGCGGACACTCGGCGAAGTTGCCTTTTTTCAGCTCTTTGCGGAGCATGTATGAGTTGCCGCACTGCGGGCATGCGCGCGCGATCGGTGCGTAGTTGCTCACAAAGTTGCATTTAGGGTAGTTCGTGCAGCCGTAGAATTTGCCGCGTCTGGAGAAGCGCTCGACGATCTCGCCCGTGCCGCAGCTCGGGCACTTAACGCCGGTGGAGAGCAGCGGCTTTTTCTCTTTTGCCGCGCCTTCGATTTTACGCGAGTATTTGCACTTCGGATAGCCCTCGCAAGCGATAAACTCGCCGTATCTACCCTTGCGCTTGATCAAATTTTTACCGCACTGCGGGCATTTTTCATCTAGCACTTCGGGCGCCTCCTTCTCCTCGCTCGCCTCCTCGGCGCTGGCGTCCGCGTTACGCGAGTATTTGCATTTCGGATAGTTCGAGCAAGCGATGAACTTGCCGAATCTGCCCTGGCGCCTAAGTAGCTCGCCGCCGCAGTTCGGGCAGGTCTCGCCGATCTTTTCGACTAGCTTTTGGCTTGCGATCGAGGTTTTTCCTTTGGCGATCTCGTCCATAAAAGGGTAGTAAAAATCTGCCAAAATTTGCTGCCAGTCCGCTTTGTTTTCGGCGATGTCGTCGAGCTTCTCTTCCATTTTGGAGGTAAACTCGCTATCGACGATATTTTTAAAATTTTGCTCCAGCATCTCGGTGATTTTAAAGGCGATCTCGCTCGGCATCAGGTGCTTTTGCTCGATATTTACGTAGTTGCGCGCCGTAAGCAGCGAGATGGTAGGCGCATAAGTTGAGGGCCTGCCGATGCCGAGGCTTTCGAGCTTTTTGATGAGGCTAGCTTCCGAATAGCGCGCCGGCGGCTCGGTGAAATGCTGCTGCGAGCTTAGGCTTTGCAGGCTCATCGCATCGCCCGCGCTAAGGCTCGGTAAAATTTTATCCTTATCCAGATCGCCGTAAGCCTTGTAAAATCCGTCAAATTCCACCTTACGCCCGCTGATCTTAAATGCGCCCGCTTCGCCGCGTACGATGATCGTTTGGATCTGCGAGACGCTAGGGCTCATCTGCGAGGCTACGAAGCGGTTGTAGATGAGCGCGTAAAGGCGGTACTCGTCGCGAGGCAGGATTTTTTGCGCGAGCTCGGGGGTAAGCTTTAGATCGGTAGGCCTTATCGCTTCGTGCGCTTCCTGCGCGCCTTTACTTTTGGTGGTGTATAAATTCGCGCTTTTGGGCAGATATTTTTCGCCGAAGCGCTGCTCGATCAGCTCGCGAGCCGCCGCGATCGCTTCTTTGGCGATATTTAGCGAGTCGGTTCGCATGTAGGTGATCGCGCCGCCGTTTTTGGTATTAACCCCCTCGTAAAGGCTCTGCGCGAGGCTCATCGTCTTGCGTGGATTAAAGCCCAGAGCCGTGCTCGCCGCCTGCTGCAGTGTCGAGGTCATAAACGGCGGGTAGGGGTTTGTTTTGCGCGATTTGCTCTCGATACTCTCTACGCTAAATTTGTCTTTTTGCAGCACCGAGACGATCTCGCTAGCCTGCGCCGCGTTTTTGATCGAGAGCTTTTCCATTTTTTCGCCGCGAAATTCCACGAGTTCGGCTTCCAAATCCTTTTTAAAAACCGCGTCAATGCTGTGGAATTCTACCGGCTTGAAATTTAAAATTTCGCGCTCGCGATCGACGACGATCTTGAGTGCGGCGCTTTGGACGCGACCCGCGCTCAAGCCGCGCTGGATCTTTAAATTTAAAAGCGGACTTAGCTTGTAGCCCACGATGCGATCGAGCAGGCGGCGCGCTTGTTGAGCGTTTACGCTTGCGATATTGAGCTTGCGCGGCGAACTTAGCGCGTTTGAGATCGCGCTTTTGGTGATCTCATGAAACACGATGCGCGGCAACTCCTGCGCCTGCTTGCCGATCGAAGCGGCGATATGATAGGCGATCGCCTCGCCCTCGCGGTCCTCGTCCGTCGCGAGGTAAATTTGATCCGCCTTTTTGGCGAGCGTCTTTATCTGCTTTACGATCTGATCGTGATCGGCGCTGATTTCATATTCGGGCTCGAAGCTTTTATCTTTGATTTTAATGCCGAATTTTTTCTGCGGCAGATCGCGGATATGGCCTTTAGACGCGATTACGTCGTAATCGGCGCCTAAGAAATTTTTGATAGTTTTGGCTTTTGCGGGGGATTCTACGATGATTAAATTTTTCATTGCTTAATCCTTTAGAATTCTAGGCAGCGTGATGCCCTTTTGGCTTTGGTACTTGCCCTTTTTGTCGCAGTAGCTCACCTCGCACGGCTCGTCCCCTTGCAGAAACAAAACCTGCGCGATGCCTTCATTCGCGTAAATTTTTGCAGGCAGCGGCGTGGTGTTGGAAATTTCAATCGTGATATGCCCTTCAAAGCCCGGCTCAAAGGGCGTTACGTTTACGATGATGCCGCAGCGCGCGTAGGTGCTTTTACCGAGGCAGATCGCAAGCACGTCGCGCGGCATTTTGAAGTATTCTATAGTGCGAGCTAGCGCGAAGGAATTCGGCGGCACGATGCAGATGTCGCCCTCAAAGTCCACGACGTTTTTTGCGTCGAAATTTTTAGGATCGACGACTGTTCCGCCGACGTTTGTAAAAATTTTAAATTCGCGCGCTACGCGTATGTCGTATCCGTAGCTCGAAAGTCCGTAGCTAACGACGCCGCGGCCGATATTTTCCTCGCAAAAGGGCGCTATCATATCGTGCTGCTGCGACATCTGCCTGATCCATTTATCGCTTTTTAGTCCCATAAAATTCCCTTCAAATAATTAAAAAATTTTCCGCGCATTATAGCAGCAAAATAAAATATAATAAAAATTTTATGCTAGAATTTTGCTTAAATTATAAAAATTTTATCACTTTTTAAGGAGCAATTATGGTACTACTCAAGAAATTTGCGTTCATTACGTTTTTTATCGCGTTATCTTTGGCTGCTGCGAAGCCAAATATTTATATTTTAGCTACCGGCGGCACTATCGCGGGAAACAGTGCGAGTGCTACGGAGGGCAACTACACCGCAGGCTCCAAAGGCATAGAGGAGATATTATCGGCAGTGCCGCAGCTAGGGGATTTAGCCACGATTAAAAGCGAGCAAATTTCAAATATCGGCTCGCAGGAGATGAATGATGAAATTTGGCTCAAGCTTGCAAACCGCGTGAGCGAGCTGCTTACTAAAAACGGCGTCGATGGAGTCGTCATCATGCACGGAACCGATACGATGGAGGAGACGGCGTATTTTTTAAGCTTAGTCATAAAATCCAAAAAACCGATCGTTTTGGTGGGCGCGATGCGAAACGCCGATTCGATGAGCGCGGACGGCCCTTTGAATATCTATAACGCCGTAAGCGTCGCGGCAGATAAAAACGCTCGCGAAAAGGGCGCTCTTGTAGTAATGAACGACGAAATCCACGCCGCGCGCGAGGTTACGAAAACAAATACTACTAACGTTGCGGCTTTTGCCTCGCCGAATTCCGGCAAGATCGGCACCGTAAATTATGGCGTCGTAAATTTTTATATGGCACCGCTTCGCAAACACACCGTCGCAAGTGAGTTTAATATCAAGGACCTCAAAGCCTTGCCGCGCGTCGATATCATCTATGGACACGCGCAAGATAGTGGCGATTTGGTCGATGCAGCGGTGCAAAAGGGCGCTAAGGGCATTATCGTAGCGGGCGTAGGCAATGGAAATTTATATCCGGATCTGCAGGCTGCGCTTGCAAAAGCTAGCGAAGCGGGCGTGATCGTCGTGCGCTCAAGCCGCACGGGCAGCGGCTCAACTAGCGTTAGCTCGGAGGTGGACGACGCAAAACTTGGCTTTCTAACCGCAGATAATTTAAATCCACAAAAGGCGCGCGTGCTGCTGATGTTAGCCCTTAGCAAAACGAGCGATAAAGCTAAAATTCAGAGCTTTTTTGCGACGCATTAACGCATAGGGCTTCGCGCGGATAGAATTTCGGCGCGAGGTTTTAAAACAAAATTTCGGCGCGAAATTTTAAAGAAAAGTAAGGCGCAGGATTTTAATATGAGCTCGGAGGCGAAATTTTAAAGCAAGGCACGGAATTTTCGCGCTCGGGGCTTGGGCGTAGAATTTCGGTCGTAAAATTAAGTGCTAAATTTAAAGGATTTAAAATCATCCTGCGCTCTTACGGCAAAATTTCGTGTTTCGCTTGCGAAGTTCGAGCTTAAAATGGGCGAGGCAAATCTCGCTCCGTAAATCCTTAAAATCAGTCCGCAAATTCTGTCGTAAATTTCGCTTTGCACTTCTTAAAAGTCCCTCAAAAATCCATTTAAAGAAACAATTATAAAAATTTAGCTAAAATTTCGCAAATTTTTTCAGGAGAAATTTATGACAAAAGCAGAAATCAAAGAGTTAATGGACTTTTTCGGTGAGAAGCAGGGCATTAACGAGCTAAAAATTAAAGATAAAGATTTTGAGATCGAGATAAAAAAATATGGTCCATGCGGCGGGAGTACGTCTCAGCTTGCCGCGCCCGCACCTGCCCCGCAGCTTGCTGCGCCTGCGGTAAATGTGCTCGTGGGCGATAAGCCCGCCTCAAAAGGCGCGATGGATACGATCGACAGCCCGATGGTAGGTACTTTTTATAAAGCGCCAAGTCCCGGTGCGGCAGAGTTCGTAAGCGTAGGTCAGGTCGTGCATAAGGGCGATACGATCGGCATCATCGAAGCGATGAAGATTATGAACGAGATCGAAGCGGAATTCGACTGCCGCATAAAAAAAGCTCTCGTCGAAGACGGACAACCCGTCGAATACGCTATGGCGCTGTTTGAGGTCGAGAAGCTATGAAGGAGCTTAAGAAAATTCTAATCGCAAATCGCGGCGAGATAGCGCTTAGAGCGCTTCGCACGATCCAAGAGATGGGCAAGCAAGCCATCGTCGTGCACTCTACCGTCGATCAGGACGCGCTTTACGTCAAATACGCCGACGCGTCGGTCTGTATAGGCGGACCACGCAGTAGCGATAGTTACCTAAATATCCCCGCGATCATCACGGCGTGTGAGCTAACGGAAGCTGACGCGATATTTCCGGGATACGGCTTTTTGAGCGAAAGTCAAAATTTCGTAGAAATTTGCGCTAAGCACGGCATTAAATTTATCGGCCCGAGCGTCGAGGCAATGACTTTAATGAGCGATAAGAGCAAGGCTAAGCAAGTGATGATGCGCGCGGGCATTCCTGTAGTGCCTGGCAGCGACGGCGCGATCGCAAGCGTCGAAGAGGCACGCAAGCTAGCCGCCGAAATCGGCTATCCGGTCATCATTAAAGCCGCAGCCGGTGGCGGTGGGCGCGGAATGCGCGTGGTCGAGCGCGAAGAGGATATCGAAAAGCTCTTTTGGTCGGCAGAGAGCGAAGCGATGAGCGCGTTCGGCGACGGCACGATGTATATGGAAAAATATATCACAAACCCCCGCCACATCGAGGTTCAGGTCTTAGGCGACGAGCATGGACATGTCGTGCATATCGGCGAGCGCGACTGCTCGATGCAGCGCCGCCATCAAAAGCTGATCGAAGAAAGCCCGGCCGTGATCTTGGACGAGCCGACACGAAAGAGCCTGCACGAAACGGCGGTTCGCGCCGCTAAAGCGATCGGATACGCAAGCGCGGGAACGTTTGAGTTTTTATATGATAGCAAGGATAAGAAATTCTATTTCATCGAGATGAATACCCGTCTGCAGGTCGAACACACCGTAAGCGAGATGCGAAGCGGGCTCGATCTGATCGAGTGGATGATCCGCATCGCGCAGGGCGAGAAGCTGCTACCTCAAAGCGAGATAAAATTTAGCGGACACGCGCTTGAGTGCCGCATCACCGCTGAGGACTCCAAAAGCTTTATGCCAAACCCTGGCAAAATCACAAAATACGTCGCTCCGGGCGGCAGAAATGTGCGAATGGATAGCCACGTTTATGAGGGCTACTCGGTGCCGCCTTACTACGACAGTATGATCGGCAAGCTCATCGTCTACGACAAGGACCGCGCGCGCGCGATCGCAAAAATGAAGGTTGCGCTAGACGAGCTCATCATCGGCGGCATAAAATCGACGCGCGATTTTCATCTTAGGATGATGAACAACCCCGATTTCGTGGATAATAACTACGACACAAATTACCTAGCCAAACATTAAATTTAAAATTCCAAGGGATGATACTCTTGGAATTTTAAAATTTATTTGAAATTCTGTATTCAAGATTCCGTTTGAAATTTTACATTTAAAAATCTACTTGAAATTTTGTTTTAAAATTTTATCGCTCCATGCTTTAAATTTTACTATTAAATTTACCGCTAAATCTAGGTGAAGATGCGCGAGATACGCCATTGTTGCCGCTTATATGTTTTACAGCGAGATTGACAGCGGGCTTGGTTAAATTTTGCATTCTGCGGCGGTTGAAATTTAGACGTATGTTTTGTGCTGCCGCAGATATTTGCTTTCGTCTGCGCAATTTAGCGTTGATTGCGCCGCTATAGTATTTTGCTTTCATCCACACCGACCGAGTAAAATTTAATGCCGCGTACGTGCTCTATCATCTATTTCGGCGACCGGCTGCCGATGAGCGAGTATCGGTATAAATTTACCGCACGAGCCGCTAATGCCCGTTCGGCATAAACTTAACCGCGCTCGCCGTTGCGAGTGTGAAGTAGTATCGAGCTGCAAATTTTAAACTATCTCGCCGCACGTGCTAGAGGTGGTCATCTGCTTCGCGGGCAAAGCGCGCTAGGTCTTTAAACCGTCAAATTTCAAGCCCTGAAAATTCCTCGTAAAATTTATTTAGATAATCAGCGTAATAGAAGTTTTGATTTCTAGCGTCAAATTTACCCGCCAGTTCCAAAGCCGTTTTGTAGTCGCTCTCATCGCCGAACGCGCTAACAGCGATGAAAAATTGCAGGTCGTTTAGATCGTCGTTGCCGTCAAGGATCGCCGCGGAGTGCTTGCGAGCTAAGCTTAGCGCTGTTTCGTGCTCCCCCAGCCTAACAGCGATCTCGATTAGCGGCGCGATTTGATTTATGACTCTGGGATTTGACTCTATCGTCGCCGCGGCCTTTGGCAGCAGGGTTTTTGCCTCCTCTATCTTGCCCGTCTTTATCATGCTAAAAAGTATCGGCGCGTAGGTTATGTGCGGCACCTCGGAGCAAGTTAGCTCGCCCGAGAGTATCGGCTCGGCAAGCTCCAGCGCCGCTTCATGCTCGCCTGTAAAATTTAAATACGCGATCTCATCGCTGGCCTCGCACGCCTCGCAATCACCCATGTCGTCCTTGGCGAGCTTTTTCCACAGCTCATAGTTTGCCTTCACCTCTCTAGTATCACCTATGTCGATGTTTTGATTCATCAAGGCCTTGTAGTAGGCCGCCAGCGAGAGCTCCAAGCGCTCGTAGTAAAACAGCATCGCCTCGTTTGTCTCATCTATGAGCTCCTTTTCGATCACGGAGCTTTTGGCGATGCCCGAGACTATCCATTTAAATTTCCACAGGCAGTCCGTAAAGTCGCCGAAATTTGGGTATTCGCTATCTTTTAAATTTTGCGCGATATAGTCCGTGAGCCACATTAGCGCTCTGGTTCTTAAAAACGCGCCGAATTTTTCAAAATCGTCGTTTAAAACAAAGTCGCAAATTTGCGCGGCAAACGCCAAATCCTGCGCCTCTACGGCGTCTCTTATC